>DATKFG010000068.1:0-6999 GCA_035511515.1 Burkholderiaceae bacterium
CAGCGCTTCCAGACCATTCAGCGGGTATCGCAGGCGATCGTCGACCGCCAGAGCCACTTCTTTTCACACGGCGCGATCGCGATGCGGCCGCTGGTGCTGCGCGAGATCGCCGACGCGGTCGGGCTGCACGAATCGACGGTCTCGCGCGTCACCGCGAACAAGTACATGGCCACTCCGTTCGGAGTGCTGGAGCTGCGATATTTTTTCGGCAGCCACGTGGCCACCGACGCCGGCGGGGCCGCATCGAGCACCGCGATCCGCGCGCTGATCGGGCAATTGATCGCCGCCGAAGACCCCAACAAGCCGCTGTCGGACAGCCGGATCGCCGAGCTGCTGGGTGGCCAGGGCATCGTCGTGGCGCGGCGCACCGTCGCCAAGTATCGCGAGCTGCTGCACATTCCGCCGCTGGCTCTGCGCAAGTCACTGTGAAGCGCGTCCCATCCACCGAAAGGGGGTTGCATGAATCTGATCATCCACGGCCATCACCTCGAAGTCACCCCTGCGCTGCGCGGCTACGTGCTGGGCAAGCTGAGCCGGATCCGCAGGCACTTCGACAGCGTGATCGATGTCGACGTTGTGCTGTCTGTGGATAAGTTGCAGCAGAAGGCCGAGATCACGGTGCGCGTGCGGGGATCGGCGCTGCACGCTGAGTCGGTCGAACCCGACCTGTACGCATCCATCGACGCGATGATGGACAAGCTGGATCGCCAGGTGCTCCGCCACAAGGATCGCGTGAAGAAACACCCGCACGCGGCGCTGAAACACCAGTCCGCCGCTGGCCCCCAATAACGAAAAAGCCGGCCTGCAAAGCCGGCGCCTGCCGCTGTTGCTGCAGGGCAACGGCCGGCGCCCGCTCTGGACGCGGCGCGTATACTGCACCGCAATCCGGTCAGGCTGATTGAGCAGATTGGCCGCTCGGTGTAAGCGGTCACACATTCACCTATTACGACTGGACCGCGGTAACGGTAGTGAGAGGGGTAAATCCGCTGCCCATCCGGGTAACCGGCGGCCGGATCGCAGATACGCTGTTCGGACCGAGTGCATCCGGCGTGCCGCGAGGCGCCAGACGCCCATGAACCTGTTGTCGAAGCTGCTGCCGCTTTCCAACGTCGAGGTGGACGTTGGTGCGCAGGACAAGCACGGCGCGCTGGAACATGCCGCGCAGCTGCTGGAGGAAACCCAGGGACTGGATGCCTGCCGGGTCCTGGAGAGCCTGACGGCCCGGGAGCAGCTCGGCTCCACCGGACTGGGCAAGGAAGTTGCAATACCGCACGGGCGCCTGCGCGGTCTGAAGCGTGCCGTCGTTGCCATCTTGCGGCTGCAGCATCCGATCGCCTTCGATTCTCCGGACGGCGTGCCGGTTCGTCTGCTGGTGGTGCTGCTGGTGCCGGAGCACGCGACCCAGCAGCATCTGGAGATTCTGTCCGAGCTGGCCCAGATGTTGTCGGAGCCGTCGATGCGGGAGCAGTTGCTGACTGCCACGCAACCGGCCGCCTTGCTCGCGACCGTGGCTGCGTGGGAGCCGATTCGCCCCGCGGCCTGAAATGCTCACTTTCGAGTCGCTGTTCGAAGACAACAGCGCGGCACTTGATTTGCGTTGGATCGGAGAGCCAGTCGCCGCAGGACAGCGCGTGCTGCCCGATGCGAGCGGCATCAGCGTGCAGGCCGCCGAGCTGGTCGGGCACCTGAACCTGATCCATCCGAAGCGCATCCATGTGCTGGGCGGCGCAGAAGTCGACTACGTCGACCGCATTCCGCCCGGCCGGCGCGAACACGTGTTGCGCGAACTGATCGAAGGCGGTCCGCTGGGACTGATCGTCGGCGAGGGCCGTTCGCTGCCCGAGGAGCTGGTCGGCATCGCGGGGGCGGCCGGACTGCCGATGTTCGGCAGCTCGCGCGATGCAGCCGAGGTGATCGATGTGCTGCGCATCTATCTGGCCAAGCAGCTGGCGCGGCATTGCTCGATACACGGCGTCTTCATGGACGTGTTCGGCATGGGCGTGCTGATTTCGGGACAATCGGGGCTGGGCAAGAGCGAGCTGGCGCTGGAACTGATCAGCCGCGGCCACGGCCTGGTCGCCGACGACGTGGTCGACTTCGCGCGGGTCGCGCCCGACACGATCGAGGGCCGCTGCCCCCCGCTGCTGGCCAACCTGCTCGAGGTGCGCGGCCTTGGCCTGCTCGATATCCGCGCCATCTTCGGCGAGACCGCGGTGCGGCGCAAGATGAAGCTTCGATTGATCGTCGAGCTGATGCGGCGCAGCGCCGCCGACAGCCTGGAGAGGCTTCCGCTGGCCGGCACCACTCAGGAGGTGCTCGGGCTGCCCGTGCACAAAGTCGTGATTCCGGTGGCCGCCGGCCGCAACCTGGCCGTGCTGCTGGAGGCCGCGGTGCGCAACACGATCCTGAAATTGCGCGGGATCGACACGATGCAGGACTTCCAGCAGCGCCAGCGCGAAGCGATGGAAGACGAGGAAGGGACCTGATCGGCGGTCCTTCGCGTCTACCGTGATCGGCAGGGCCACCGTCGGCGCCGCATGCTGCAATCACGTTCTCGAATCGCCGTGATCCGACCCTCTCCGACCCAGACGGGAGTCGCCATGTTCAAACCCATGTTCAGCCCCATCGTGATCGCATTGCTGGCCGCGCCGTTGTGCGCGTCCGGGGCGGACGACAAGGCCAAAACGCCCCAGCAGCAGAAACAGCAAGCCAAGATGAAAGCCTGCAACAAGGAAGCGCGCGACAAGAGTCTGAAAGGCGACGACCGCAAGAAATTCGTGGCGGAGTGCCTCAAGGGGCCGGCAAAAGGCTGATCCGTCCCGCTGCCGGGACAGGCGCGGCATTAGACTGACAGGATGCGTCTGGTCCTGGTCACCGGGATGTCCGGTTCCGGCAAGTCGGTCGCGATCCGGCTTCTCGAGGACATCGGCTATTACTGCATCGACAATCTGCCTCCGCAGTTCCTGACCGACGTGTGCGCGTATCTGTCGGCCAACGGGCACCCGGAGGTCGCCGTTTCGGTCGACGCGCGCTCCGAAGGGCCGATCGCGCACCTGCCGGGCGTGCTGAGCGTGCTGCGATCGTTCGGTTACGATGTCCGCGTGCTGTTCCTGACGGCCTCGACCAACGCGCTGGTGCAGCGGTTTTCCGAAACGCGGCGCCGGCACCCGCTGTCGCGCGACCTGACGGTCCAGGGGCGCGAACCGACGCTGGAGGAATCGATCGCGCAGGAGCGCGAGCGCCTGGCGCCGATCGATGAGCTCGGACACGTGGTCGACACCGGCGACCTGCCGCCCAGCACGCTGCAGCAATGGGTACGCACCTTCGTGGACGGCCCGCGCAGCGATCTGACGCTGGCGTTCGAGTCCTTCGCGTTCAAGAACGGCATTCCGGTGGCCGCCGACCTGGTGTTCGATGTGCGCAACCTGCCCAACCCCCACTACGATGCGCGCCTGCGGCCGCTGACCGGGCTGGACGCGCCCGTCGCCGAGATGCTGTCGGGTCTGCCCGAGGCGCGCGCGATGATCGACGACATCGCCGGCTTCATCGCGCGCTGGCTGCCCAGCTACGTGCAGGACGCGCGCAACTACCTGACGGTGGCGATCGGATGCACCGGCGGGCAGCACCGCTCGCCGTACGTGGTCGAGCAGCTGGCGCGGCGATTCGGCGGCAAGGAGCGCGTGCTGGTGCGACACCGGGTTCTGGACCGTTGACTCGATCGCTCACGCCGGAGGACTGCGGATGACCACGCAACTGAAGCTCGTCTCGAGCGCCTTCGAAAGCGGCGCCAGCATTCCGAAGCGGTATACGTGCGAAGGCGAGGATCTGTCGCCCCCGCTCGCCTGGTCGGGCGTTGCGGCCGGCACGGGCAGCCTGGCGCTGATCGTTGACGACCCGGACGCACCCGATCCGGCCGCTCCGAAGACGACCTGGGTGCACTGGGTCCTGTACAACCTGCCGCCCCAGACCACGCATCTGGACCCGGGCCTGGCGCCCTCGACATTGCCGGCCGCAACGCTGCAGGGTCGCAATGACTGGAAGCGCACCGGCTACGGCGGCCCGTGCCCTCCGATCGGCCGTCACCGCTACTTTCACAAGCTGTACGCGCTCGACACCGTGCTGCCCGACCTGAAGCATCCGACCAAGGATCAGCTGCTCAAGGCGATGGAAGGGCACGTGCTGGCGCAGGCCGAGCTGGTCGGGACCTACCAGAAGGCCCAGGCCCGTTGAATTCCCACTCGCGCTGTCCGGCCCGCGGAGGCGAACCATGAACGCTGAGGAAATGCGTCGCCTTCAGGCACCGCTGAAGGCCCGCTACCGGGATCAGCCGCAGTCGGCCCTGGTGACGCTGCGCGCACGGGGTCGACTGGGACAGGGCGTTACCTGCAAGATAGAAACCGGCAAGGCACTCGTGGCCGCCGGCCTGCACCCTGCGACCGGTGGAAGCGGCCTGAGCGTCTGTTCCGGTGACATGCTGCTCGAAGCCTTGGCGGCCTGTGCGGGCGTCACGCTCAGTGCGGTGGCCACCGCGCTCGATATCCCGCTTCGCGACGCCACGGTGCACGCCGAGGGCGATCTGGATTTCCGGGGCACGCTGGGCTTGTCGAAGGACGTGCCGGTCGGCTTTCAGCAGATCCGCCTGCGCTTCGACCTGGATACCGACGCCACCGACGAGCAGCTCGCCACGCTGCTCAAGCTCACCGAACGCTACTGCGTCGTCTACCAGACGCTGGCCCATCCGCCCAGCGTGCGGGTGACGCGCACTGGGGGCGCTGGCCGTTGAAACGACTCGGAAGAGTTATTCCAATCCTCGGCAAGTCCGCTAGAAGTCTGCGCGGCAGAAGGCCGTCAGCCAAGTGTTAGCCATCAGCCTGGTCTTCAAAGCGTCGCCGCCTGTGGCGGTCAGGCGCGCATACTCCTAGCGGTATTTTAGGCGGCAAATAGAGCGGCATATATTTCGTTTCTATCTCGCCAATTTCTTATAATTTCCCTTTAATAACAATGTGCTGCATTATTGCTTGGGCGGCATTTTAGGCGGCATATTTCTAACCACACCACGTCATTCGCTCTGGCATCCCTGTTAGTGCTCGCCCCGAAAGGCGGAAGAAGCGATGTACGACTCGCCCCATCAATTCACACCGTTGCTGCCAGAGCTCGACCTCGAGCCCTTGCAGGACCGCATTGCCAAGCTTGTTGCTAAATCGGTTCGCCTAAGCGGGTGCGCGCATCCGACTACCCGCGACACCCTGCGCGAACTCGTGCGCTCGATGAACAGTTACTACTCGAACCGTATAGAAGGGCAAAGCACCCATCCGCAGAACATCGACGCCGCCTTGCGGAAGGACTTTTCGAACAAGCCGGACGTTGCCCGACTCCAGCGCATCGCAATTGCCCATATCGAGGCCGAAAAGGAGCTAGAGAGCTTGGTTGATGCCGGGGAGCCCCCTCTGACTTCGGCTTTCACCATAAAGGCGCACGCGGCCCTTTATGGACGCCTGGAACCGGCGGACCGGCTATTCCCCGATGGAAGGGTCATAGAGCCTGGACAGCTTCGGGTGGACGACGTGGATGTCGGCCGGCACGTGCCACCGACGGCCGCCTCGCTCGCCGTCTTTCTTCGTCGATTCGATGAGGCTTACGGTCGCGCGTCAACGCTCGGCGAGCGTTCCTTGCTGCCAATCGCTTCCGCCCATCATCGAATGGCTTGGGTCCACCCCTTCTTGGACGGCAATGGTCGGGCGGTGCGCTTACAGACCCACTCCGCTCTGTGGCCACTGACCTGTGGACTGTGGTCTGTCAATCGGGGCCTAGCCCGTAATCGGGACAAGTACTACGAGTACCTGGCGGGTGCCGACGCTCCGCGTCAAGGCGACCTGGATGGACGTGGCAATCTGAGCGAGAAGGCGCTGCGGGCGTGGTGCTCGTTCTTCCTCGAAATCTGCGAGGACCAAGTCCACTTCATGGGGCGGATGCTCGACCTCGACGATGTGCGCGGGCGCATTTCGGCGCTCATCACGCTGCGGTCCGAACAAGATAAGGATGTCCGGCGCGAAGCCGTCGCGCCGCTGTACCACCTGTTTGCCGCAGGCCCGCTAACGCGCGGCGATTTTGCCCAGATGACGGGCCTGGGCGAGCGGGTCGCACGGGCTTTGCTTTCAAGACTCCTGGCAACTGGCCTGGTCGCCAGCGACGGGCCATACGCGCCAGTGCGTTTCGCGGCACCACTCGATGCACTCGTGATTCTGTTTCCAGGGCTTTATCCCGAGGCGGCGGTACCACAGTAATCTCTATTTCGGTTTCGCTCCGTCCCGCAGCTGCGCTTCGCCTTTCCCGTTGACTTGAGCGTCTCATCCTACCGACGCCACCGACGAGCAGCTCGCCACGCTGCTCAAGCTCGCCGAACGCTACTGCGTCGTCTACCAGACGCTGGCCCATCCGCCCAGCGTGCGGGTGACGCGCACTGGGGGCGCTGGCCGTTGAAGCGACTCGGAAGAGTTATTCCAATCCTCGGCAAGTCCGCTACGAGTCTGCGCGGCAGACCGCCAGAGGAGACGACGTCTTGAAGTTCTCCCTCTCCCGCGGAGCGGGAGAGGGGGAACTTCGGTACAGACCGGGCTGATGGTTAACACTTGGGGTTCACGCAGGTTCGAATCCTTTCCGCTGTCCGGTGAGATGTTCCCGCACTTCCTTCAGCAGCGCCCGGTGCGGCGCCGGCAGGCCGGCCCGATCGATGGCGTCGAGCGGGACCCAGCGCGCAGCGCGCGGTTCACGTGCCGGCGCGGTCCGGCCGGTCGTGGCCAGGTACGGTTCGATGGCGAGCGTCAGGTGGGTCAGCGCATGCCGGCGGGGCGGCAGCGACAGTAGCGCCGTCGCGCCGGTCGCCAGCGCGCGGGCGCGCCGCACCAGGGCCGCCTTCGATCCGAACTCGGGCAGGCACATCAAGCCGCCCCAGATGCCGTCGCCCGCGCGCCGCTGCAACAGCACGCGGGTCCCCGCGAG
>DATKFG010000069.1:0-86128 GCA_035511515.1 Burkholderiaceae bacterium
TCCAACAGGCAGATCATGCCTGCTCGACGGCAAAGTCTATGGCGAGCAACTTGCCACGAAACGGTGATCTGACTCAGACTGAGCTGGTGCTCCGAAGCGCCACCGAAACCGAACTCGGTCCGATGGGTCTCTCTCTGATAGAGCCGACCGCCGGTGCTTTGCCTCACAATGGGGACATGCTTCCCGCAGAACGCCGATTAGCGGAATCGCTCTTTCAGCGGTCTGACGGTGCCAAGGTGATCGTCGCCACCCCGACACTGGCACAGGGCATGAATCTGCCAGCGCAGATGGCGATTCTTGCAGGCGACGTGCGGAGTGACGCCAAAGGGAGAACTGATCTCAAGCAGCATGAATTGCTTAATGCCGCCGGCCGCGCGGGCCGAGCTGGCCATTTGGCCAATGGCTTGGTGCTCTTGATTCCAGAGCCAGTAGTTGGCTTTAGTGCATTGGGACTGGCATCGGCTCAATCACTTGAAAAGCTACGGTCGATCCTTCCCCCCAATGACCAATGCGTAAGGATCGACGATCCTCTTGCTGACCTTCTTGACCGGATTCAGGCCGGTGCGCACGCTGAGCCAGATGTCCGCTATTTCATGAGCCGCATCCGTGCCGGTGAACCCGCTGAAGTAGCGAACGACGTCGCTGTTTCCTTGGTGCAACGATCACTGGCCGCGTTTCAGGCGCGGGCGAGGCACGATGAAGAGGTCTTTGCCGAGAAGGTGGTCGTGTTGCAACTTGCGCTGGCCGCCGAAGTCGAAAGTTTCGACGCTGACGCCATCCGGATCTCTGCATTCACCGGCATGTCTGCCGCTGCCCTTCAGGCTGTCAGCGCACGATTGGAACGGGAACTGGACAACCTACCGTCGACCATAGCTGGCTGGTGCGACTGGTTGGTTGATTTTTTGTCGACTGATCCAGATGCTTTCGTAGCCCTGCTTATGAATGACGCTGATGTGATCAACACTATTACGCGGGGCAAAAAAGCCGGTGGGCCAACAGCGCCCGAGGAATTCGCTCGTCTAAAGGCCGGTCTTAGGGCGTGGGTTGAGGGAAGGCCATTCGACGAAATTGAAATCGCGCTCGGAGGTCCCCCTGGAATCGCGAGTACTTGCAAGCGAGCTCGCGATTTAACCCTGAAGCTCGCCAACCGTCGCTTCTCGATGATCGCGGCCGCCTTGGCAGAACTGGCAAAATTGAGATTGGCTGCGGTGGGCCGTCAGTCTGAGAACCCAGCCGTACTCGAGATCTTTGCCATTGCGATGCGCCGCGGGTTCGACTCTGCCGAGAAGGTGGCGTTCGCGCATAGGAACCCAACCATTCGTACGCGAGTGAGCCTACACCGCGCCTTTGAGAAGCGAATGGGCGCTTTCACTCCACTGCTTGGGCACTCCTTCCGAGACGTGCTCAGTCAGGTTGACCTACGCATGGCTTTTGGTGCCGGCGATTCTGATGGCGCTTGATCTGCGCGAAGCGCTGACCCATCACCGGCAGGTTCGACGGGCTAACGCCCAAGGGGGCTCTAACTGATGATCGACCTTCGTGCGCTGAAACCCGAAATCCGGTAGGAGCTTCTCGACAGCGTTCGCCAGGGTCTTGTCGCACAGATGTGGATAGTGCCGCCCGGTGATCCGCGTGTCCGAATGACCGAGCAGTTTCGAGATGGTGAGTAGGTCCGCGCCAGCCTGCGCAAGCAGCGAGGCGTAGGTATCGGGTAGATCGTGAAACGAGATTGGCGGATCGCTGAGAGGCGGTGATCCTTTTATCGCCGCTGCTTCCTGGCCTGCTCGTGCTCGGAAGCAATCGCAGCCATCAGGTTGCCCCACGTCCAGTCGTGCGACTGCGTTCCGCGCTCACTCGTGACGGTCACTGTGAACAACCCATCCGCGCTGCGCACCCCTTCCGCAGTGATGGCCGGCGCTGTCGGCTGCTGTTCCTGTCGGACCCGGACCTTTATCGGCTTCCCGACCTCAGCGCCGTGGATACGGGCGCGAGTAAGGCCGTCCTTTAAGTCGAGGAAATATGTCGGCGATTCAAACTCGCCCATCAACATCCCTTCGTCGCACCAGCGTGAGGCCGGCGCCGGCTGGGGCCGAGTCAAGCGGTAATCGTGCGGGTAATTTACTCTGACCCCTTTCTAATATTTATTATGCATCAAGGCGTTAGGCGACCGACACTGGCGTCCCCAAGGGATGCTTGTCCCCCTGCGCCTTCGGCCGGCATTACTTGTCTAAGAGTGGCAAAGAAGTGGCATTGGCTCCAGGCCTTTGTTCAATTGTTAGTGTTCGCTCCTACCTAAATTCCCGTGGATATTGGTGGGCCTCCCTGGAGTCGAACCAGGCACCAACGGATTATGAGTCCGCTGCTCTAACCAAGCATGAGCTAGAGGCCCTGTGCCCTCACCCCCTGCCCTCTCCCGCTGCGCGGGCGAAGGGCGATACGGTGTGCCCGCTCGGGCAGGCGCTCGATGTTTATTCGAGGAAGCTCTTGAGTTTGTCCGAGCGGCTCGGGTGGCGCAGCTTGCGCAGCGCCTTGGCTTCGATCTGGCGTATGCGCTCGCGCGTGACGTCGAACTGCTTGCCGACCTCCTCCAGCGTGTGGTCGGTGCTCATCTCGATGCCGAAGCGCATCCGCAGCACCTTGGCCTCGCGCGGTGTGAGCGAATCGAGCACCTCGCGCGTGACGTCGGCCAGGCTCGAGTACTGGGCCGCATCGACCGGCGCCACCGTAGTGGTGTCCTCGATGAAATCGCCCAGGTGCGAGTCGTCGTCGTCGCCGATGGGTGTTTCCATCGAGATCGGCTCTTTGGCGATCTTCAGGATCTTGCGGATCTTGTCTTCGGGCATCTCCATCTTGACCGCCAGCGTGGTCGGATCCGGCTCCTGGCCGGTTTCCTGCAGGATCTGGCGACTGATGCGGTTCATCTTGTTGATCGTTTCGATCATGTGCACCGGGATGCGGATGGTGCGGGCCTGGTCGGCGATCGAGCGCGTGATGGCCTGCCGGATCCACCAGGTGGCGTAGGTGGAGAACTTGTAGCCGCGCCGGTACTCGAACTTGTCCACGGCCTTCATCAGCCCGATGTTGCCTTCCTGGATCAGGTCCAGGAACTGCAGCCCGCGGTTCGTGTACTTCTTGGCGATCGAGATCACCAGCCGCAGGTTGGCCTCGGTCATCTCACGCTTGGCCTTGCGCGCCTTGGCTTCGCCGGTGGCCATCTGCTTGTACACCTCGCGCAGGTCCTTCAGCGGCAGCACCACGCGCTTTTGCAGATCCGACAGCTTGCCCTGCAGCTCGTGCACCGCCGGCAGATTGCGCGTCAGCATCTCGGAGTACGGGTGCTCGCCCTCGGACTCGCGCGTGGCCCAGCGCGTGTTGGTCTCCGCGCCCGGGAAATGCTTCAGAAAGTGGGGCCTGGGCATGCCGCACTTGTTGACCATGATCTCGTAGATCTGCTTTTCCAGGCTGCGCACCTCCTCGACCTGTCCGCGCAGCGAGTCGCACAGCCGCTCGACCATCTTGGCCGTGAAGCGCAGCGACATCAGCTCTTCCTGGATCTGCTCCTGCGCCCGCACGTAGCCGCGCGACTTGTAGCCTTCCTTCTCGAAGGCGACGCGCATCTTCTCGAACAGCTTGGTGACGTGGTCGAAGCGCTCCAGCGCCCGCGCCTTCAGGTCATCGAGCTGGGCGGCCGTCATGCCGCTGGCACCGATGTCGGTGCTTTCCTCGCCCTCGTCTTCCTCCTCGGCCTCGGTTCCGGCCTGCGCGGGGAACTCCTCGGCGTTCGGATCGACCAGGCCGTCGACCACTTCGTCGATCGGCAGCTGGGTGCCGCGGATGCGGTCGGCGTGAGCCAGGATGTCCGAGATCGTGGTCGGGCAGGCCGAAATGGCCATCACCATGTGCTTCAGGCCGTCCTCGATGCGCTTGGCGATCTCGATTTCGCCCTCGCGCGTGAGCAGCTCGACCGAGCCCATCTCGCGCATGTACATCCGCACCGGATCGGTGGTGCGTCCGAACTCGGCATCGACGGTCGACAGCGCCGCCTCGGCTTCTTCCTCGGCGTCGTCGTCGGTGCTCGCGGCCGGAACGTTCTCGTTCATCAGCAGCGTTTCGGCATCCGGCGCCTGGTCGAACACCTGGATCCCCATGTCGCCGAAGGTGCTGATGATCGAATCGATCGCTTCGGCGTCCACCAGGTTGTCCGGCAGGTGGTCGTTGATCTCCGCGTACGTCAGAAAGCCGCGCTCCTTGCCGAGCTTGATCAGCGCCTTGAGCTTGTTGCGGCGCGCTTCCAGGTCTTCCTGCGAGCCCTGGTAGCTGCGTTCCAGCGCCTCCTTCAGGGCCCTTTCCTTGGCCCGGCGGTCCTTGGCGCGCTGCTTCGGATTCATCCGGTCGGCGACCTGCACGCCCGGATCGACCGCGTCGTCGCGCGCCTCCGGAACGCCATCGCCGCCCTCGCCGGAGAGCCTGGAACGCTCCGCCTCGGCGGCCTTGGCACGGCCTTTGGCGTGCAGCGCGGCGCTTTCGGCAGCCGGGTGGGCCGGCGCCTTCACCGTCGCGGTTGCCTTCTTCGGCTCGACCTTGCCGACGTGCGGCTTTCCGACATGGGCCTTCAATTCGATCTTTTTGTGCTTGGCGCCGGCTTTGCCGACCGCCGAAGACGACTTTTCCTCAGACGCCCTTTTCATTTGCATGGGAGCCTTTTTTTGAGTCATTTAGCACCTGCCTCGCAATTAGCAATCGCCGTGGACCCAGCCGCGCCGCCGACCGGCGCCGAAGTCAACACGCACAGAATCAGAATCTCGAACGCAATCGCCGGGTATCCGGGAGCTCCGGCCCGATCGCCTGACGTCCGGGGCTGGCGGCCGCCTGCCTACAGGCGAGCCGATCACACCTAACATGCAGGCGAACTTCAACAAATTCAAATCGCCGAAGCGTGGCGAACGCCTGAGCCGTCTGCGGAGCTTGCGCCAAGCCGGCGTGCCCGCAGCGCGAGGGCCTGGGGCCCCCAAAGTTCCGCGCTGACGCGGAATAACTTGTGATAATACCATGCAAATCAAGGCTTGGCGAGGCCCGGGGCACTTCTCTGGTGCTTGAGCTCGGACAGGCGCCGCACCAGCCCCCGGGTGCGCTCGCGAACGCTCTCCGACAGCTCCCGCTGATCCATCGCGTTCAGGGCGTTCAGCTCCGAATGAACCCGGGCTTCCTCGATCGCCAGCATTCCGTCCCTGATTTCGTCACGAACTGCGGCCACATCGTCATCGAGCTGCAGGTCGCGCGCACGCAGCGCGCGATAGCGGTCGGCGAATTCGCTGTCGACCAGTGCCTCCATCAGCGCGGCACAGCTGCATTGCACGCTGGCGCTCGCCACCGCCAGCACTTCGGCGATCTGCTGGTCCACCGGGTCGCTGGCCTGACTCAGAAGATCGGCCAGCGCCGGCGCAAATTCGCGCGCCAGCTCCGGATAGGCCAGCAGCCGGCGCAACATCTGCGACTTCAGGCTTTCCACCGGGCGCTGCGAGCCGCCCCCCCGCGCAGCCGCCCGGCCCTCGGGCAGTCGGCGCACCGGCGTCAGGCCGTAAAGCGCCTCCAGGTCGCCGGCGGCCGTGCCGACGAGCTCGGCCAGCGCCCGCACCAGCTGCATCCGCATGGCCCCGGCCGGCATCGATTCGAGCAGCGGGCGGGCCGCGGCGGTCACCGCGGCGCGCCCCTCCGGCTGCGAGGTGTCCAAGGCCTCGCTGAGCGAAGCCAGGAACCACTGCGACAGCGACAGCGCGCGGCCGACTTCGGTCTCGAACACCGCAGCGCCAAAGTTGCGGATCAGGCTGTCGGGGTCCTCGCCCTGCGGAAGCAGCGCGAAGCTCACCCGCTTGGTGTCGGGGATCACCGCGAGCGCGGCGTGCAGCGCCCGGCGCGCCGCGTTGCGACCGGCGGCGTCGCCATCGAACGCGAAAACCACCGTATCGGTCAACCGCAGCAGCGTGGCCACGTGCTGCGAGGTAATCGCGGTGCCCAGCGCCGCCACCGATTCCTCGAAACCGGCCTGCGCAAGCTGGATCACGTCCAGGTAGCCCTCGCACACCAGCACACGACCCTTGCGGCGTATCGCCTCGCCCGCTTCGAACAGGCCATACAGTTCCTGGCCCTTGCGAAACAGCGGCGTTTCCGGCGAATTCAAGTACTTGGGCAGCGAGTCGTCCAGCACCCGCGCGCCGAATCCGATCGATGAGCCGCGCCGGTCCCGGATCGGAAACATGATCCGGCCGCGGAAGCGGTCGTAGCGCTTGCCGTCGCCTTCGATCACCAGGCCGGCTTCGACCAGGCGCGCGTCTTCATAGCTCTCGAAGGCGGCCTTCAGCGCCTGCCAGTCCTCCGGCGCATATCCGAGCGCGAAGCGCGCCGCGGTCGCCCCCGTCAGTCCCCGCCCCTTCAGGTACTCGATCGCGGCCGGGCTGTGCTTGAGCTGGCGACGGTAGAACGCGCTCGCCACCTCGTTCGCCTCCAGCAGGGAACGGCGCCGCCCGGCGTTGGCGCCGTCGCGCGCTTCGTCGCGCGGAACCTGCATGCCGACGATCTGGGCCAGTTCCTGGACCGCTTCGATGTAGCCCAGGCCGCGATGGTCCATCAGGAAGCCGATGGCGCTGCCGTGTGCACCACAACCGAAACAGTGGAAGAACTGCTTGGACGGACTGACCGTGAAGGAGGGCGTCTTTTCGCCGTGGAACGGGCACAGGCCCAGGTAGTTCTGGCCGGCCTTTTTCAGCGCTACCGCGCGCCCGACGACATCGACGATGTCGACGCGCGCCAGCAGATCCTGGATGAATCCTTGCGCGATCACGCCGGCATTATCGCCATCGAGCCGCCGGAAAACTACTGCTCGACCGCCCGGCGGCTATGGGCTCAGCTTGGACTTGACCAGGGCCGAAACGCGCCCCATTTCGGCCCGGCCGGCCAGGCGCGCCTTCAAGATGGCCATCACCTTGCCCATCGCCTGTGGGCCGCCTTTTCCTGAAGCCGCGCCGGCCTCGGCGATGGCGGCCTCGATGGCGGCGGCCAACTCGGGCTCCGACACAGGCTGGGGAAGGTACTGCTTCAGAAGCTCCAGCTCGGCGCTTTCCTTGTCGACCAGGTCGGTGCGTGCAGCCGCCTGGAACTGTTCGATCGAGTCGCGCCGCTGCTTGATCAGCCGTTCGACCACCGAGATCACCGCGGCATCGTCGAGCACGATGCGTTCGTCGATTTCGCGTTGCTTGATCGCGGCCATCAGCAGCCGGATGGCGGACAGCCGCTCGCTCTGGCGGGCCTTCATGGCCGCCTTCATGTCCTCGTTGATGCGGTCCTTCAGGCTCATCGCGAGCCGGGCGCGATCAGTACAGCTTCTTGGGCAGCATCTGGCTGCGCAGGCGCTTGAAGTGGCGCTTGATGGCCGCCGATTTCTTGCGCTTGCGCTCGGCGGTCGGTTTCTCGTAGAACTCGCGGGCGCGCAGTTCCGTCAGCAGCCCGCTTTTCTCGATCGTGCGCTTGAAACGGCGCAACGCGACTTCGAATGGCTCGTTCTCCTTGACGCGGATGGTCGGCATTTGCTCGAAGATTCCCCCAGATGTGTCCCCGACGCTCCCGGTCGGCGCAAAATTCGCAACCTGCTAGTTTAAACGAAACGGCCCGACGTGCGGGCGCAGCGTGCAGGCACACTGGGTGGCGCAGTGAAGATCCTCGGAATCGAGACATCGTGCGATGAAACCGGCATTGCCGTGTTCGACAGCGCCACCGGCGCGGTCGTGCACGCGGTGCACAGCCAGGCCGACCTGCACCGCGATTATGGCGGCGTGGTGCCGGAGCTCGCTTCGCGCGACCACATCCGGCGCGTGCTGCCGCTGATCGAGGAGGTGCTGGCGCGCGCCAACCTGGACCGGCACGACCTGGACGCTATCGCGGTGACGGCGGGGCCCGGACTGATCGGCGCGCTGCTGGTCGGATGCAGCATCGGGTCCGCGCTGGGCTACGCACTGGGCAAACCGGTGGTCGGCGTGCACCACCTGGAGGGACACCTGCTTTCGCCGCTGCTGGCGCGACCGGCGCCCGAGTTTCCGTTCGTCGCGCTGCTGGTGTCGGGCGGGCACACGCAGCTGCTGCAGGTGGACCGGATCGGAAGCTACCGCCTGCTGGGCGAGACACTGGACGACGCGGTCGGAGAAGCGTTCGACAAGTCGGCCCAGCTGCTCGGGCTGGGCTATCCCGGGGGCGCCGCGCTGTCGCGCCTGGCGCAGTTCGGCACACCGGGCAGTATCCAGCTGCCGCGCCCGATGATCCACAGCGGCGATCTGGATTTCAGCTTCAGCGGCCTGAAGACCGCCGTGCTGACCGCGGTGCGGCGCGCCACCAACCTGTGCGACCAGGTGCGTGCGGACATCGCGCTGGCGTTCGTGGACGCGGCGGTCGACGTTCTGGCGGCCAAATCGGTGCAGGCGCTGCAGCAGTGCGGCTGGTCCAGGCTGGTCGTCAGCGGCGGGGTCAGCGCCAACAGTCAGTTGCGTGCCCGGCTGCAAACCGATGCGGCGCGCATCGGCGCCGAGGTCTACTTTCCGCCCGTCGAGCTGTGCACCGACAACGGGGCCATGATCGCGCTGGCCGGCTGGGCCGCGCTGCAGCGCGGCGTCCGCCCGGGCTCCATGGCCGCGATCGAGGTGCGTCCGCGCTGGCCGCTGGAGCTGATCGGCGCCGCCAGCGGCTAGCCGCGCCGATCCGGCGCGCCGATCCGCCCCTCGGTGCCGGCACGCAGCTTGGCGATATTGGAGCGGTGCCGCCATATCAGCAGCGCGCTCATCGCCAGCACCATCTCGAGCGACTCCGGCGGCCCGCCCGTGATGCCCAACAGCACCGGCGCGCCGACGGCCGCGGTGAGCGAGGCGAGCGAGGAGTAGCGGCTCGCCAGCGCCACCGCCAGCCACAGCCCGCAGCAGGCCAGCCCGAGCCACGGCTCGAAGGCGAGCAGCACGCCGAAGAAGGTCGCAACACCCTTGCCGCCCCGGAACCGCAGGAAGACCGGAAACACGTGTCCGACGAACGCGGCCGCGCCGCACACGATCGCCGCGTCGCCCGCGCCGACCTGACGCCCCAGCCAGACCGCCAACGCGCCCTTGCCGACGTCCCCGATCAGCGTCAGCGCCGCGGCGGCGCGGCCTGCGCCGCGCAGCACGTTGGTGGCCCCCGGGTTGCCCGATCCGTAGGTGCGCGGATCGGCCAGTCGCAGCGCACGGCTCACCACCACCGCGAAGGGCACCGAGCCCAGCAGGTAGCTGATGGCGACGGCCAGCGCGCTCATCGCGGTCGTTTGCCGCCCGCCTGCGCGCGTTGTGCCCGCTTCGGCGGGCAAGCCCGCCAGAGCGCGCAGCGCGGCGGCGGATCAGCCGCGCGGATGGTGGCGGGCATGTAACTCCTTGAGCCGCTGCTGCGCCACATGCGTGTAAATCTGGGTGGTCGAAATATCGGCGTGGCCGAGCAGCAGCTGCACCACGCGCAGATCGGCGCCATGGTTCAGCAGATGCGTCGCAAAGGCATGCCGCAGCCCGTGCGGCGACAGCGGCGCCACGATGTCGGCCTGGCGCGCGTAGCGTCGTATCAGCTTCCAGAACATCTGCCGGCTCATCGCGGCCCCGCGCCCGGTGGCGAACACCGCATCGCACGTGCGCCCCGCCAGCAGCGCCGGGCGGCCGGTCTTCAGGTAGCGCCCCAGCGCTGCACGCGCAACCTCGCCGATCGGCACCACGCGCTCCTTGGAGCCCTTTCCGACCACGCGCACCAGGCCATCGGTGAGCGACAGCTCGACCATTTTCAGCCCGATCAGCTCGGACACGCGCAGCCCGGTCGCATACAGTGTCTCCAACATCGCGCGATCGCGCACAGCATGCGGCGAATCTCCCAGCGGCGCCGCCAGCAGCGCTTCGACCTGCGCTTCGCTGATCGACTTTGGAAAGCGGGCCGGCCGCCGCACGCCCACCAGGCGCAGCGTCGGGTCGGCCGCGATCGCCCCGTCGCGCAGCGCCCAGCGGTAAAAGCGCCGCAAACTGGCCAGGCGCCGGTTCGCGGTCGATGCGCGTGTGCTGGCGTGGCGCGCGGCCAGGTATGCCGTCAGCAGGTGTTCGTCGGCCTCAAGCAGCCGGCGCGGCTTCAGCCACCCGGCCAGATCCAGCAGGTCGCGCCGATACGCCGCCAGCGAATTGGCCGCAAGGCCGTCTTCCAGCCAGATCGCATCGATGAACTGGTCGATCTGCGGGTCGACCTGCCGATCGGGCACGGCCCCGGCATCAGGTCGAGCCATCGGCGACCGCGTAATGGGCCTCGCCCTCGGCACCGGGGGGCCCGCCCAGCCCCTTCGGCAGCGGAAACACGACCTCTTCGATCACGCCTTCGAGCGAGCGCACCGAGCGCGCGCCGATCTGCCGCAGCCGCTCGACCACCTGCTGTACCAGCAGCTCCGGCGCCGAGGCACCGGCCGTCAGCCCGATCCGCGGGTGGCCGACCAGCCACTGGGGATCGACGCCGGTGGCGTCTTCCACCAGGTGGGCCGATACGCCGAAACGCTCGGCCACCTCGCGCAGCCGGTTCGAATTGGAGCTGTTGCGGCTTCCCACCACGATCACCAGGTCGACCTGCGCAGCCAGCACCTTGACCGCATCCTGGCGGTTCTGGGTGGCATAACAAATGTCGGCCTTCTTCGGTTCGGCGATCAATGGGAAGCGCCGCTTCAATGCCAGCACCACCTGCGCCGCATCGTCGACCGACAGCGTGGTCTGCGTCACGTAGGCCAGACGCTCCGGGTCGCGCACCTGCAGCTGGTCCACGTCTTCGGGCGCGCCGACCAGGTAGATGCCGCCGTCGGCCTGACCCATCGTGCCCTCCACTTCCGGATGGCCCGCGTGTCCGATCATTACGATCTCGCGCCCTTGCGCCCGCATCTTGGCCACTTCGACGTGCACCTTGGTGACCAGCGGACAGGTGGCGTCGAACACGTTCAAGCCGCGCCGGCGGGCCGCCTCCCGCACTGCGCGCGAGACCCCGTGCGCCGAAAACACCAGCGTGGCGCCGATCGGAACCTCGTCCAGTTCCTCGACAAAGATCGCGCCCTTGGCCCGCAGCTGCGCGACCACATGGGTGTTGTGGACGATCTCGTGGCGCACGTAGATCGGCGCGCCGTGCCGTTCCAGCGCGCGTTCGACGATCTCGATCGCCCGGTCCACGCCGGCGCAGAAGCCGCGTGGCTGAGCCAGCAGAATTTCGATCATTTCACGCGCCTCCGATCCACCATCGTCCGCGCCGCGCCAGCGCGGCCGACTCCCGCCGACAGCCTTGCCGCAACGTCCCACATGAGTTCGACTTGCAACGCGATCATTTTATCGAGGAGTGTCTCGTGGCGTCGGATGCCCCCGCAGGGCGAAACTGGCCGGCCTCGGAGCGCCCGGCCCGGCGCCTGCTGGCCCAGGGAGCCCAGGCGCTGAGCGACGCCGAGCTGCTGGCGCTGCTGCTGGGAAGCGCCTCGGGGGCCGCCCCGGCCCTGGAGCCGGCCCGACTGGCACTGTCCAGGCTCGGAGGGCTGGCGGGGGTGCTGCATGCGTCCCGTTCCCAGCTGGCCGCGATCGCCGGCCTGGGGCCGCGCCCGCACGCGCGCGCGCAAGCAGCGCTGGAAATCGCCAAGCGGCTGCTGCGCCAGGACCTGGAGCGCGGTCCGGTGCTGAACGCGCCGGCCCG
Organism: Burkholderiaceae bacterium; assembly: GCA_035511515.1. Classification (GTDB taxonomy): domain Bacteria; phylum Pseudomonadota; class Gammaproteobacteria; order Burkholderiales; family Burkholderiaceae_F; genus VBCK01. The sequence continues at coordinate 11,746 of DATKFG010000069.1, forward strand.
AGTGCGCGATTTCCTGCGGCTGAGCTTCGGGCGCATCGGCCACGAAGTCTTCACGGTCCTGTTCCTGGACGCGCAGCAGCGGCTGATCGCGTGCGAGGAGCTGTTCCGGGGCACGCTGACCCAGACCAGCGTGTACCCGCGCGAGGTGGTGCGGCGGGCGCTGACCCTGAATTGCGCTTCGGTGATCCTGTCGCACAATCATCCCTCCGGAATCGCCGAGCCGAGCCGGGCCGACCAGGTCCTGACGCGCGAGCTGCAAAACGCGCTCAAGCTGATCGACGTGCAGGTGCTCGACCACATCATCGTGGCCGCCGCCGAAAGCGTGTCGTTCGCGGAACTGGGCCTGCTGTGACCACGGGCGGTTCAGTGCGTCGGGGACAGTCCCGATCCTGCGGATCGACGCCGTCGGCAGTGTAGGTGGCCGGCCGCGTTTCGGATAGAATCGCGGGCTGACTTTCGCAAATTTTCCTTCAGGGGCGAGGCAATGGCTCGGGTCTGTCAGGTGACCGGCAAGCGGCCGATGGTCGGGCACCACGTATCGCATGCGAACAACAAGACCAAGCGCCGGTTCCTTCCGAACCTGCAGTACCGGCGTTTCTGGCTCGAGGAAGAAAAGCGCTGGGTGCGGCTGCGCGTGACCAATGCCGCGCTGCGGATCATCGACCGCGACGGCATCGAGGCGGTGCTGGCGGAGCGGGTTGGCAAAAACGCCGCCTAGGGCACCGTCTGATTCGATAGACACGGAGAAGGACGATGGCCAAGGGAGCCCGCGAAAAGATCAAGCTGGAATCGAGCGCCGGCACCGGACACTTCTACACCACCAGCAAGAACAAACGCACCACGCCGGAGAAGCTGGAACTGATGAAGTTCGATCCGGTTGCACGCAAGCACGTCGCGTACAAGGAAGTGAAGCTCAAGTAAACGAGCTTCGCTCTTTCACCACCCTCACCCCCTCCCCTCTCCCGCTGCGCGGGCGAGGGGCGATCGGTCGCGGCAAGTGCCTGAGGCTTCGGCAGGGGCACGCCGGGTGAGGGTTTCAGACGGCCGACGGCGTATAGCTGCGCATCCGCGACGCGGCCTCCTGCAAGGCCTGAATTCCGCTGGTTTCGGCGCGCACGATCCAGCGCTGCAGGCGGGCGAGCATCTCGTCGCGCGAGGCCGTGGCGTGCTGCCAGATCGCCGTGAGCTCGTCGCGCATCTCGATCATCGTCCTGAGCACGCCGCTGCGGCCCATCAATTCGGCCAGCGTCTGCTGGTGCGCGGCCGGCATCGCCGATGAGCGGCGCGCCACCCATTTTTTCAGGCGCGCGAATCGGGCATGTTCCGGCGCCGACAGCCGCAGCCGGGTGAGTTCGTCGTGAAACGCCTTGCGGGTGGCGCGCGCGTAGCGCGCCAGCAGGTCGTACCGATTGGACACGACCGCCTGCAGCATGTCCAGGTCGATCGCGGGGCGCGCACCGGACACGCGCGGCACCGGCGCCGTTCGCAGCACCTTGGCCAGCCCCAGCCACTGCAGCACCCGGATGTACGCCCAGCCCAGGTCGACCTCGTACCACTGAGTCGACATCTTGGCCGAGGTCGGGTACGTGTGGTGGTTGTTGTGCAGCTCCTCGCCGCCGATCAGCACGGCCCACGGAACGATGTTGGTGCTGGCGTCCGGATGGTCGAAGTTGCGGTAACCCCAGAAATGGCCGATGCCGTTGATGACGCCCGCCGCGAAAAACGGGATCCAGAGCATCTGCACACCCCACACTGCCAGGCCCGCCGCACCGAACAGCGCCACGTCGGCCACCAGCATCACGCCGCAGCCCTGCCAGGTCCAGCGCGCATACACATGGCGCTCCAGCCAGTCATTGGGCGTTCCGTGGCCGTAGCGACCGATCGTCTCCATATTGGATTTTTCGGCGATGTACAGCTCCGCGCCGCCCCACAGCACGGCGCGCAGCCCCTTGACCTGCGGGCTGTGCGGGTCCTCGGAGGTTTCGCACTTGGCGTGGTGTTTGCGATGGATGGCCACCCAGTCGCGCGTCTGCATGCCGGTGGTGAGCCACAGCCACAGACGGAACACGTGGCTGGCGATCGGGTGCAGATCCAGCGCCCGGTGCGCCTGGCAGCGGTGCAGGAAGATCGTCACCGAGGCGATCGTCAGGTGCGTCATCGCCAGCGTGACCAGAATCAGTTCGAACCAGTTCAGGCGGAGCAGCCCTCCGTCCAGGAAACCAAGCAGCTGCATTCAATCTCCAGAAAAATTCGGCAGCCGCCGTGCCGCGCACGCGCCCCGAAAATGCGATTTCCAGTACATGTTCTGGTCGACCGCGCGCAAACTGCCTCGCACGGCGCCACGCTGCGCCTGTTCAGGACTCCTTGCGGCGCTTGCTCCGGTGACTCACATTGTACCTGCCAGGGGTGCTCCGATCTGAGTCTGCCAGCGGAGCGATTTGGCCCCGATTGGGCCCTTTTTCCGGGCATCAGCAGCGATCGCCGGCAGGCATCCCCGACACGATGCGCACGTCGCGACGCGGATACGGGACCGCGATGCCGCTGGCGCTGTATCGCTGGTAGACGGCCCGCGCCACCGCCGACTGAACGTTCAGCCGCCCCTGCGCCGGATCCTCGATCCAGAAGCCGATTTCGAGCAGCAGGCCGTCGGCGCCGAATTCGACCAGCAGCGAGGCCGGGCTCGGATCGGCCAGAACGCGCCCGGTGGAGCGGGCGGCTTCTTCGCCCAGGCGCAGCGCCAGCTCCAGATCGGATTCGTACGCGATCGGGATGCGCACCGCCAGGCGCACGCGCGGGTCCGTCAGCGAATGGTTCACCACCGGAGTGGACACCAGCATCTCGTTGGGAACCACGGTCTCGGTGCCGTCCAGCGCCTGCAGCAGCGTGTAGCGGGTGGTGATTTTCGTGACCGTACCGGTGTAGCGCTCGACCGGGCCGGCCACCGTGATCATGTCGCCGATCCTCAGGCTGCGGTCCAGCAGCAGGATGAAGCCGCTGACGTAGTTGCTGGCGATGCGCTGAAATCCGAGCCCGAGGCCGACGCCCAGCGCTCCGCCGAACACCGAAAAGACGGTCAGGTCGATGCCCGAGATGGCCAAGGCGGACAGCAGCGCGATCAGGATCAGCACCGCGCGCACGACGCGGCCCAGGACCACCCGGACGTTGCGATCCAGGCCCGGCGTCGCCGACAGGCGCGCCTCGACCAGCGAGCTGATCCACATCGACGCCAGCAGGCACACCAGCGTGGCGGCCACCGAGGTGAGCACGGCCCACAGCGACACGCTCGTCTTGCCCATCGGAAAGCGCGTGGCCTGCAGCCAGTCGGTCACGTCGGCCAGCACGCCCGTCACGTACAGCGCGGTCACGCCCCAGGCGGTCAGCGCAATGGCCCGCTCGAAAACGGCGATCAGCGCCACGCTCACCAGCGCGCGCCGCATCGCGTACACCAGCAGACGCACCAGCGCGAGCGCGCTCACCAGCGCCACCGCCAGGCGCAGCAGCCGCGCATCGGCCGCGCTGCCGATCACGCCGGCGGTGCGCAGCGCCAGCTCTCCGGCCCACAGCAGCAGCCAGGCCGTGCCCGGAAACGCCAGCCTGCGCACGCCCTCGATCGAGAACTGCAGCACGTCCAGCGGAGCCTTGGCGAGCGCGGCCGCCTGCAGGCGTGCCCCGACGCGGGCCTGCACGGTCCGCGCAAGCACCCAGGCCGCGCCGATCGACAGCACGATCACCGCCAGCTCCCACTCGTGGCGCGGCCGCGCCAGCCGTTCGGCCAGCGCGTCCAGCAGCTCGCGCAGCGGCGAGCCGCTCATCCGCTGTGCTCCAGCACCGCGGCAAAGAATCCGTCGGTGTCGTGCAGGTGCGGCAGCATCACGAGCGAGGGCGCGAAGCGGTCCGCATCGTCGATCCGGATGCCTTGATCGCGCAGGATCTCGGCCGCCGGTCGCAGCGCGAAGCGGGGATGCTCGGCCAGAAACGCGGCCACCACGTCCTGGTTCTCGACCGACAGCACCGAGCACGTGGCGTACACCAGGCGCCCGCCGGGCTTGACCAGCTTGGCCGCGGCCCTCAGGACCTCCGATTGCACGCCGGTCAGCCGCTCCAGCTCGGTCTCGTCAAACCGCCATTTCAGGTCGGGATTGCGCCGCAGCGTGCCGCTGCCGCTGCACGGCGCATCCACCAGCACGCGGTCGATCTTGCCCGCCAGCCGCTTGACGCGCGCGTCGGCGGCCGAGCGGATCGCCACCGGATGCACGTTGGACAGCCCGCTGCGCGCCAGGCGCGGGCCCAGGCCCGCCAGCCGCTTGGCGTTCACGTCGAACGCGTAGATGCGGCCGGTCGACCTCATCAGGCTGCCCAGGGCCAGCGTCTTGCCTCCGGCCCCGGCGCACAGATCGACCACCATCATGCCGCGGCGTGGCGCGGCCAGCCGCGCGATCAACTGGCTGCCTTCGTCCTGCACTTCGACCAGGCCCTGCTTGTACATCGGCCAGCGTGTCAGGGCCGGTTTGTCGCGCAGCCGGATGCCGTCCGGGCTGTAGCGGGTGGGGACCGCGCCGACGCCGTTGCCGCGCGCGGCCGACCCGAATTCGGCCAGCACCCGTTCGCGTTCTGCCTTGATCGTGTTCACGCGCAGATCGAGCGGCGCAGGCCGCGTCAACGCCTCCAGCAGCGCTTCGGCGTCGTGATACTGGACCGTCACCTTCTGGAACAGCCACATCGGCACCTCGGCACGCACCGCCGACGGCGCCAGAGCCAGGTCCATCGACAGCGCACCGCGCACCGCGCGCTCGTCGCCGCGCAGCAGGCGCGGCCCCAGGCTGTCGACTCCGTGCTGGCGCGCCAGCTCGATCAACGCGGCCAGATGCGGCGCACGCGCCGGATCGGCCGTTTGCATCATCCAGCGCAGCGTGGCCAGCCGGCGCAGGGCGTCGAAGGCCGCCTCGGCGACCGCACTGCGCTCGCGCGGGCCCAGTCGCCGGTCCGCCTTGAAATGGCGCGACATCGCCGCATCGGCCGGTCCCTGGAAGCGCAGCAGCTGCGCCAGCAACCGAGTCAGGCTGTCGACCACCACGGGGCTGAAGTGCAAAGCCACCCGGTCACCTTGCAAACACCAGCAGTTCGCGCGGATCGAGGCCTTCGGCCACCACGCGCTCACCGTCCAGGCGCACGCGACCTTCGAGGATCCAGCGAACGCAGCGCGGCAGCAGCAGGTGCTCCTGCCCGAGCACGCGTGCCGCCAGCGCCTCTTCGGTATCGCCGGGCCACACGGGCACGGCAGCCTGCGCGACGATCGGGCCACCGTCGACTTGATCGGAGACGAAATGAACCGTGGCGCCGTGCAGCCGCACGCCGGCGGCCAGCGCGCGCCGATGCGTATCGAGCCCCGGGAAGGCGGGCAGCAGCGACGGGTGGATGTTGATCAGGCGGCCGCGGTAGCGCGCCACGAAGGCGCCCGTGAGCACGAGCATGAAGCCGGCCAGCACGACGAGCGCCGGCCGATGCCGATCGATCAGGTCCGAAAGGGCCGACTCGAAGGCCTCGCGCGAAGCGAACTGCGCCTGTGGCAGCACCGCCCCGGGTACGCCGAAAGCACGCGCCACCTGCAGGCCCGGGGCCTGGGCCTGGTTGCTGACGACCGCGGCAGCCTGGAAGCCGAAATCGGCCTGCCAACCTTCGTCGCGTGCCGTGCGCAGCATCGCCTCCAGGTTGCTGCCGCGGCCCGAAATCAGGCACACGACCGGCTTGGATCCAGCCGAGTTCGATCCGGCCGACTTCGATGCGCTGCTGGCCTGGGGCTTCATGGCGCGCGGCATTGTACGCGGCCGACGCCCGGCAGAGCGTGAAAGCTCAAGAAAATCAAGACGTTCCGGCCTGCCATCCTATAATTGACGCTGCTGTTGAACTTCCCCGCCCGCGACCACGATCGAACGATGCGCGTTTTCCATGGGCTGCCCAAGCTGGCCGAGCGGCACGGCTGCGCCTTGACGATCGGAAACTTCGACGGCGTGCATCGGGGCCACCGCGCTTTGCTGCAGCGCGTGGTCGAAGTGGCGCGCCAGCGCGACCTGATCGCGGCAGCGATGACCTTCGAGCCCCATCCGCGCGAATACTTCACGCCGCAGCGCGCTCCGGTTCGGATCGCCAACCTGCGCGACAAGATCGAGGGGCTGCGCCAGGCCGGCATCGAACGCGTGTTCGTGCAGCATTTCAATCGCGACTTCGCCTCGCTCAGCCCCGAGCAGTTCATCGAGCGCGTGCTGGTCGAGGGCTGCCAGGCCCGCTGGCTGCTGGTGGGCGATGACTTCCGCTTCGGCGCCAAGCGTGCCGGCGACGTGGCGCTGCTGCGCAGCGCGGGCGCGCGCGCCGGCTTCGGGGTCGAACAGATCGGCGCCGTGCTGCTCGGCGGCGAGCGCGTTTCCAGCTCGCGCATCCGCGCCGCGCTGAGCGCGGGCGACCTGGCGCTGGCGTCCGACCTGCTCGGTCACCCGTACGCGATCAGCGGACACGTACTGCACGGCTCCAAGCTGGGCCGGCAGCTCGGCTTTCCGACGCTGAACCTTCGCGTGGCTCACTGGCGCCCCGCCGTGCACGGGATCTTTGCGGTGCGGGTGCACGGCATCGGCAGCGGCGCGCTGCCCGGCGTGGCCAGTGTCGGGTTACGGCCCACGGTCGACGACAGCGGCCGCTGGTTGCTGGAAGTCCACCTGTTCGATTTCTCCGACGAGGTGTACGGGCGCCTGATCAAGGTCGAGTTCGTGCAGAAGCTGCGCGACGAGGCGCGCTTCGATTCGGTCCAGGAGCTCACGGCCGCGATCCGGCGCGATGCCGACCGCGCCCGCGCGATCTTCGACGGAGCCACCGCGTGAACAAGCGCAACGAACCCTACCCCGTCAATCTTCTGCAAACGCCGTTTCCGATGCGGGCCGACCTGCCCAAGCGGGAGCCGCAGTGGGTCAGGGAATGGGAGGAGCGCAGGGTCTACGCGGCCATGCGCGCCGCGCGCAAGGGGGCGCCGCGCTTCATCCTGCACGACGGCCCACCCTACGCCAACAGCGCGATCCACCTGGGCCAGGCGGTCAACAAGATCCTGAAGGACATCGTCGTCAAGTCCAAGTCGTTTGCCGGCTTCGATGCGGTGTACGTGCCGGGCTGGGACTGTCACGGCATGCCGATCGAGATCCTGATCGAAAAGCAATTCGGCAAGAGCCTGCCGCGCGAACGTGTGCAGGCGCTGGCGCGCGCGCATGCGACGGCCCAGATCGCGCTGCAGATGAAAGGTTTCAAGCGGCTGGGCGTGCTGGGCGACTGGGACGATCCGTACCTCACGATGACCTTCAAGACCGAGGCCGACGAGATCCGCACGCTGGGCCGCGTGATCGAGCGCGGGTTCGTGTACCGGGGACTGAAGCCCGTGAACTGGTGCTTCGACTGCGGCTCGGCGCTGGCCGAGGCCGAGGTCGAATACGCCGACCGCGCCTCGCCGACGATCGATGTGGCCTTCCCGCTGGCGGCCGGCGAGTACGCCCGGGTGGCAGCCGCGTTCGACGTGGCGGCGCTGGACAAGCCCGTGGCCACCGCGATCTGGACCACGACCCCGTGGACGATCCCGGCCAACCAGGCATTGAACTTCCATCCGGAGCTCGCCTACTCGCTGGTCGACTGCGGCGACCGGCTGCTGATCCTGGGCGAAGCGCTGGTGGCCTCGTGCCTGAAACGCTACGGGCTGCACGGGCGCATCGTGGCCAGCGCGCGCGGCGCCGATTTCGATCGCGTGAACTTCGAGCATCCGCTGGGCCAGCTCGATGCAGGCTACCGGCGGCAGGCGCCGGTGATGATGGGCACCTATGTCAGCTCCGAGGACGGCACCGGCATCGTGCACTCGGCGCCGGCCTACGGGGTGGACGATTTCAACTCGTTCAAGCAGTACGGCATGAGCGACGAGGCGATTTTGAACCCGGTCCAGGCCGACGGCGTGTACACGCCCGAGCTGCCGCTGTTCGGCGGCTTGAAAATCTGGGACGCCAACCCGAAGATCGTCGATGCGCTGCGCGAGGCAGGCAACCTGCTGCACGCGGGAACATTCACGCACAGCACCATGCACTGCTGGCGCCACCGCACGCCGCTGATCTACCGCGCCGCCTCGCAGTGGTTCATCCGCATGGACGGGGCAACCGCCGACACGCGCGGGGTAATGCAGACCGAGACGGTCGGCGAAACGCTGCGCCAGATCGCGCTGCGCGCGGTGGAAGCGACCGACTTCTACCCGGGCTGGGGCAAGGCGCGGCTGCACGCGATGATCGCCAACCGCCCCGACTGGTGCATCTCGCGCCAGCGCAACTGGGGCGTGCCGCTGCCGTTTTTCCTGCACAAGACCACCGGCCAGCTGCACCCGCGCACGCTCGAACTGCTGGAGCGGGCCGCGCAGCTGGTCGAGGCGGGCGGCGTGGAGGCCTGGTCGCGCGCGACCGCCGAGGAACTGCTGCCGCCGCAGGAGGCGCAGCAGTACGAAAAGATCAACGACATCCTGGACGTCTGGTTCGACTCGGGCTCCACCCACCGCACCGTGATGCGAGGTTCGCACGCGGCCAAGCTCGGCTATCCGGCCGATATGTACCTGGAGGGCTCGGACCAGCACCGCGGATGGTTTCACTCCTCGCTGCTGACCGGCGCGGCCATCGATGGCCGGGCCCCGTACCGGTCGCTGCTGACGCACGGCTTCACGGTCGACGCCCAGGGCCGCAAGATGAGCAAGAGCCTGGGCAACGGCATCGATCCGCAGGAACTCGCCTCGCAAATGGGCGCCGAGATCATCCGGCTGTGGGTCGCGGCCACCGACTACTCGGGCGAGATGTCGATCGGCGACGAAATACTGAAGCGGGTGGTCGAAGGCTACCGCCGGATCCGCAATACGCTGCGCTTCCTGCTCGCCAACACCAGCGACTTCGACCCGGCGCAGCACGCGGTGCCGGTGCAGCAGATGGTGGAGATCGACCGCTATGCGATCGCGCTCACCGCCCAGTTCCAGGCCGAGGCGCTCGCCCACTACGAGCGCTACGAGTTCCACCCGGTGGCGGCCAAGCTGCAGACCTTCTGCTCCGAGGACCTGGGTTCGTTCTACCTGGACATCCTGAAGGACCGGCTGTACACCACCGCCGCGCCATCGCACGCGCGCCGCTCGGCGCAGACCGCGCTGTGGCACATCGGCAGCAGCCTGCTGCGGCTGATGGCGCCGTTTCTATCGTTCACGGCCGAGGAGGCATTCAAGGTGTTGGTGCGCGATTCCGACGCGACGATCTTCACCGAGGTGTACCACGAGCTGCCGCCGGTGGCCGGCCACGAAGCGCTGCTGGCGAAATGGTCCGGCATCCGCGCGTTGCGGGCCGAGGCCCTGAAGCAGATCGAGGTGATGCGCGAGGCCGGGCGCCTGGGCTCGTCGCTGCAGGCCGAGATCGACGTTTACGCGGCCGGCGACCGGCATGCCATGCTGGCCACGCTCGGCGACGAGCTCCGGTTCGTGATGATCACGAGCCGGGCGACCTTGCACCGTGCCGACAGCGAGGCCTCGCAGCGGATCGAGGTGGCGGCCAGTGCGAACACCAAGTGCGAGCGATGCTGGCACTGGCGCGCCGACGTCGGAATCGATCCGAACCACCCGACCATCTGCGCCCGTTGCGTGAGCAACCTGTTCGGAACCGGCGAAGCCAGGCGGTTCGCATGATGGCGATTCCGATGGGCGCGTGGAGCCAGCGCCTGCTGCCCTGGCTGGGTGTGGCGCTGCTGATCGTCGGCGCCGACCAGTTCTCCAAGTTCGTGGTCGAAAAGGCCTTTCGCCTGGGCGATGTGCGGCCGGTGACCGCCTATTTCAGCCTGGTGCTGGCGCACAACCGCGGCGCGGCCTTTTCGATGTTCGACGGCGGCTCCGGCTGGCAGGCGCACACGCTCACCGCGGTGGGCATCGGCGCCAGCGTGTTCATCCTGTACCTGCTTGCGCGGCACGGCTCGCAGCGCCTGTTTTCGTGCGCGCTGGCGCTGATCCTGGGCGGCGCGATGGGCAACGTGCTGGACCGGCTGTTGCACGGGCACGTGATCGATTTCCTGCTGTTTCACTACCGGCAGTGGGAGTTTCCGGCATTCAACGTCGCCGACAGCTCGATCACGGTGGGCGCCGTGCTGCTGATCATCGATGAGCTGTGGCGCGTGCGGCGCGCGGGCTGACGGGGGGTCGACGAGGCCGAGCGATGGACCTGGACGATCGGATCATCCTGTTGGGAATCACCGGGGGCGTGGCGGCCTACAAGGCCTGCGAGCTGGCGCGCCGTCTGCAGGACCAGGGCGCGCGCGTGCAGGCGATCCTGACGCGCGGGGCGATGCACTTTGTCACGCCCGCGCTGCTGCACGCCATCACGGGCCGGCCCGCCTATACCGGCCTGTGGGACGAGCGGTTCGACCAGGGCATGGGGCACATCACGCTGTCGCGCGATGCCGATGCGCTGCTGGTGGCGCCGGCCACGGCCCATTTCATTGCCAAGCTGGCCCACGGCCTGAGCGATGACCTGCTGTCGACGTTGGCGCTGGCGCGCCAGCGCGAGCGCTGCCGGCTGCTGGTGGCTCCGGCGATGAACGTGGAGATGTGGGAGCACCCGGCCACCGAGCGCAACGTGCGGGCGATCGAGGCCGACGGCGCCGTGATCCTGGGTCCGGGCGTGGGCGACCAGGCCTGCGGCGAGGTCGGCAGCGGCCGCTTGCTGGAGCCGCTCGAGATCGTCGAGGAAGTGATCGCCGCGTTCCAGTTCAAGTGCCTGCAGGGCCGGCGCGTGCTGGTCACCGCCGGGCCGACGTTCGAGGCGATCGACCCGGTGCGCGCCATCACGAACCGTTCCTCAGGCAAGATGGGCTACGCGATCGCGCGCGCCGCGCGCGAGGCCGGCGCCGACGTGACGCTGGTGAGCGGCCCCACCGCGCTGGCGGCGCCGCGCGGCGTGCGGCGCCTCGACGTGACCACGGCACGCCAGATGCACGAGGCGGTGATGGCGCAGGCCGGCGGTGCGGACGTGTTCGTCGCCGTGGCGGCCGTGGCCGACTGGCGCGCCGAGCGGCCCGTCGCGGCCAAGATGAAAAAGTCGGCCGCGTCCGAACCGCTGACGATCCGGTTCGTGCCCAACCCCGACATCCTGGCGGAGGTGGCGGCGCTGCCGTCGCCGCCGTTTTGCGTCGGCTTCGCGGCCGAGAGCGAGCACCTGGTCGAGAACGCGCGCGCCAAGCTGGCCGCCAAGAAGCTGCCGTTGGTCATCGCGAACCGGGCGCAGGACGCCATCGGCGCGGACGACAGCGAGCTGCTGCTGATCGACGAGCGCGCCAGCGTGACGCTGCCGCGCGCCAGCAAGCTGCAACAGGCGCGCCGGATCGTGGCCGACATCGCCGCACGGCTGGGGTGAGGCCGGTCGCTGCCCTCACCCCCTCCCCTCTCCCGCTGCGCGGGCGAGGGGCGACCCATCGCCGCAGTTCCGAAGTTGTTCCAAGGGGGCGGTGAGGGCGGTCGATGAAGCTCGAGCTCAAGATCTTGGATGTGCGCTTGCGCCAGTCGCCGCCCGCCTACGCGACTGCCGGCTCGGCCGGGCTGGACCTGCGCGCCTGCATCGAGGCGCCGCTGCAACTGGCCCCTGGCGCCACCGCGCTGGTTCCGAGCGGAATCGCCATCCACCTGGGCGACCCCGGCTACTGCGCGCTGGTGCTGCCCCGATCGGGCCTGGGGCACCGCAACGGCATCGTGCTGGGCAACCTGGTCGGGTTGATCGACTCCGACTACCAGGGCCAGCTGATGGTGTCGCTGTGGAATCGCGGCAGCGAGCCGTTCGTGGTCCAACCGATGGACCGGATCGCCCAGCTGATCGTGGTTCCGGTGGTTCAGGTGGCGCTGAACGTGGTCGATTCGTTCGCCGCGAGCGAACGCGGTGCCGCAGGCTTCGGCAGCACGGGCGGGCGCTAGGTGATCGACACCCTGCTGCTGACCGCCGCGAAGATTTTTACCTTCGACGGAGGCAAGCCGCTCACGAATGCGAGCGGCTTTTTCTTCGCACGCGACGGCCGCCTGCACCTGGTAACCAGCCGCCACGTGATGATCGATGAACCGAGCAAGCACTACCCCGACCGCATCCAGGTCGAGCTGCACGTCGACCCGGACAACATCGCCCGTTCGACCGGCTTTGGCATACCGCTGTACCGCGACGGCAAGAGCCTGTGGGTCCAGGGGCGCGACGCGGCCGGGGAGATCGACGTGGCGCTGATCGAATTGGACCGCTCCGCGATGCCGGCGAGCACGGTCTATCGTGCCTTCACCCCGGAGCACCTGTACCGACCCGGCAGTCGCGTCGAGATCGGCAGCCCGCTGCTGGTACTGGGATTCCCGCTGGGTTTTCACGACACCCTGCACCATCTGCCGGTGGCGCGCCAGACCGGTCTTGCTTCCTCCTTTGGCATGCGCTTTCAGGGCGAGGGCTATTTCCTGACCGATGCGCGCACGCACCGCGGCGACAGCGGCGCGCCCGTGGTCATGCGCATCGCCGAGCCGGATAAGGTGCACGGGGATCTGCCCTGGCGCCTGCTCGGAATCCACTCGGGGCGGCTCGACATGCTCACGCGCGACCGCAGCGTGGACGAAGCGCTGGGACTGAACTGCGCCTGGTACGCCGACGTGCTGATGACGCTGACGCAGGCACCGAGGCCCACGCCGGCACCGTAATTATCGATCGATTCGTTCGAGGAGGCGCTGATGAGGGCGATTGGATGGGGACCCATTGTGGCGGCAGCCTGCGCGATGGCCGCCGGATGCTCAACCGTAAAGCTCACTGCCGGGGCCGAACAGGTCAAGGTCACTCGCGATGCCGCCGAGGTGGCGACTTGCACCTCGCTCGGCAACGTCAGCACGCCGTCGTCGATGCTGACGGACCCCGACGCGGAACGTCAAATGCAGAATGAGACACTCGGCATCGGCGGCAACGTATTGCTTCTGACCACAGCGTGGAGCAGAACCGGTATGGCCTATCGGTGCGGCGACGCAGGCACGCCGGCCGCCGGGACGTCTCCCGGCCGGACGGCTGCCGCGCCAGCGGCCAAAGCCGTGCCGGCGCCGAATGAAATCGTCCAGGCCCAGCTGGACGCCTACAACCGCCATGACCTGGAAACCTTCCTGAGCTTGTATGCGGACGACGCGCAGATTTTCGACTATCCGGATCAGCCCATGATGGCGGGCAAGGACGCGATGCGCGAGCGCTACCGCAAGCTGTTCGACTCCTCGCCGCAATTGCACGCCGCGGTCCTGCATCGCATCGTGTTTTATCGGTTCGTGGTCGACCAGGAGACGGTCACGGGTCGCCAGGACGGCCAGATCGAGGCCGTCGCGGTCTACGAGATCAAGGACGGCCGGATCGTTCGGGTCACGTTCCTGCGCCGGTGACGACTATCCACCCTGATGCGCTGGCCCTTGCGTGAGGGCCAGTGTCATGAAGCAACTGTACGGATCGAGGACATAGTCGCCGAACGGGCCGGTGCCGACAAATCCGAAGCGGGCGTAAAGGGCGCGGGCGGGGGCAAAGGCGTCCATCGAACCCGTTTCCAGGCTGAGGCGACGGTAGCAACGCGAGCGCGCCTCCTCCAGGATATGCGCCAGCAGCCGCGCCGCCACTCCGCGACGCCGATGTTGCTGCGCCGTGTGCATCGACTTTATCTCGCCATGCAACGGATCGAGCTCCTTCAGAGCGCCGCATCCCAGCAAAGTGGCGCCGTCCCATGCGGTCCAGAAGGTGATGTCGGGCGATCGCAGCGCGTCCAGGTCCAGCGCATGAATGCTCTCGGGGGGTGACCACTTGCGGGAGTTTTCCAGGTGAGCCCGAAGCAGCTGGGCGATCTGCGGTCCTCGCAGGTCGTCCACGCGAATCTGCATTTCGCGTCAGGGCGCCGCTACTGGGCGCGCAGCCAGGTCTGGGTGCGGCCCAGCAGCGAGATGCCGATATACCCGCGCACCTCCAGCTTGCGGCCCGAATCGACGGCGCGGACCCGGCATCGATAGATCGAACCGTTGTCCGGATCGAGGATCTCGCCGCCGCCCCAATGATCGCCCTGGCGGTGCAGGCCGGTCATGATGGTCATGCCGATCTTGCGCTGGTTCTTGCGCTCGCCCGGGCACTTGGTGCACAGCTCGTTCGGATCGTCGCCCGGCATGCCGCGCTCGATCACGCCGCGCAGCTCCTCGCCCACCAGCGCGACGCGAATGTAGCCCTCGGGCTTGCCGGTTTTGTCGCTGATCGTCTGCCACAGGCCGACTTCGGCAGGCAAACCCTCCGAAGCCGCCGCTTCGGCGAAAGCCGGCGCGGGGGCGAGGCAGGGTGCGCCGGCCAACCCCAACGCCGCAAGGACAGACAACAGCGGGCCCCGCAGGGCCCGCAACGGGTGCAGCGCGCGCACCGGCGCCGCTACTCGGACAGCACCGGCTCGCCGCGCTCCGGCTGCGGCGCGTCGCCGTTGTCGGCCGGGGGAAAGTCCAGCTTGACCGCGCCGCTTTCGTCGACGTCCACGTCGACCTTGCCGCCGTTGACCAGCTTGCCGAACAGCAGCTCGTCGGCCAGCGCCCGGCGCACCGTATCCTGGATCAGGCGCGCCATCGGGCGCGCGCCCATCACCGGATCGAAGCCCTTCTTCGCCAGGTAGCTGCGCAGCGCCTCGCTGAAGGTGACGTCGACCTTCTTCTCGTGCAACTGCTCTTCCAGCTGCATCAGGAACTTGTCGACCACGCGCAGGATCACCTGCTCGTCCAGCGCCCGGAAGCTGATGATCGCGTCCAGTCGGTTGCGGAACTCGGGCGAGAACATGCGCCGGATCTCGGCCATTTCATCGCCGGGGGCGCGGCTCTGTCCGAAGCCGATCGCCCCCTTCTGCAACGCCTCGGCGCCCGCGTTGGTGGTCATGATCACGATCACGTTGCGGAAGTCCGCCTTGCGGCCGTTGTTGTCGGTCAGCGTGCCGTGGTCCATCACCTGCAACAGGATGTTGAAGATGTCCATGTGCGCCTTCTCGATCTCGTCGAGCAGCAGCACCGAATGGGGCTTTTTCGAAATGGCCTCCGTCAGCAGCCCGCCCTGGTCGAAGCCCACGTACCCGGGCGGCGCGCCGATCAGGCGGCTCACCGCGTGGCGCTCCATGTACTCGGACATGTCGAAGCGGATCAGCTCGATGCCCAGCGTAAAGGCGAGCTGACGCGCCACCTCGGTCTTGCCCACCCCGGTCGGACCCGAGAACAGGAACGCGCCGATGGGTTTTTCGGGCCGCCCCAGGCCCGAGCGGGCCATCTTGATCGCCGCGGCCAGCGCATCGATCGCCTCGTCCTGCCCGAACACGACGTTCTTGAGGTTCCGATCCAGGTTTTTCAGCTGGGTGCGATCGTCGGTTGACACCGTCTGCGGCGGAATGCGCGCGATCTTGGCGATGATGTCCTCGACCTCGTTCTTGCCGACCGTCTTCTTGCGTTTGTTCACCGGCAGGATCCGCTGGGCCGCCCCGGCCTCGTCGATCACGTCGATCGCCTTGTCCGGCAGGTGGCGGTCGTTGATGTAGCGGGCCGACAGCTCCGCGGCCGCGGTGATCGCGCCGGTGGAGTACTTCACCCCGTGGTGTTCCTCGAAGCGGGACTTCAGGCCCTTCAAGATCTCGATCGTCTGCTGCACCGTCGGCTCGGTGACGTCGATCTTCTGGAAACGCCGCGACAGCGCGTGGTCCTTCTCGAATATCCCGCGGTACTCGTTGTAGGTGGTGGCCCCGATGCACTTGAGCTGCCCGGTCGACAGCGCCGGCTTGAGCAGGTTCGAGGCGTCCAGCGTGCCGCCGGAGGCCGACCCGGCTCCGATCAGCGTATGGATCTCGTCGATGAACAGGATTGCGTTGTGGCTCGCCTTCAGCTGCTTCAGCACGGCCTTCAGGCGCTGCTCGAAGTCGCCCCGGTACTTGGTTCCGGCCAGCAACGCGCCCATGTCCAGCGAGTGCACGGTGGCCTTCTCCAGGATCTCGGGCACCTCGCCCTTGAAGATGCGCCAGGCCAGGCCCTCGGCGATGGCGGTCTTGCCCACCCCGGCCTCGCCCACCAGCAGGGGGTTGTTCTTGCGCCGGCGGCACAGCACCTGAATCACGCGCTCCACTTCGGGCTCGCGGCCGATCAGCGGGTCGATCTTGCCGTCCCGCGCCAGCACGTTCAGGTTCTGGGTGTATTGCTCCAGCGGCGAGCTCTGCTCGCGGCCTTCCGGGCTTTCCGAGTCCTGATCGCCCTGGGTCTTGGCCTTTTCCTCGCCCTGCGGCGCCTTGGTGATGCCGTGTGAGATGTAATTGACCACGTCCAGCCGCGTCACGCCCTGCTGGTGCAGGTAGTAGACCGCGTGGGAATCCTTCTCGCCGAATATGGCCACCAGCACGTTGGCGCCGGTAACTTCCTTCTTGCCGTTGGAGGTGGACTGCACGTGCATGATCGCGCGCTGGATCACGCGCTGGAAACCGAGCGTGGGCTGGGTGTCGGCCTCCGAGCTTTGCGGCAGCACCGGCGTGTTGTCGGAGACGAAGTTCTGCAGGCTCTTGCGCAGGTCCTCGATGTTGCAGGCGCAGGCCCGCAGCACTTCGGCGGCCGACGGGTTGTCCAGCAGGGCGAGCAGCAGGTGCTCGACCGTGATGAATTCGTGTCGCGCCTGACGGGCCTCGACGAAGGCCATGTGCAAGCTGACTTCCAGTTCCTGCGCGATCATGCTTCCTCCATCACGCACTGCAACGGGTGCTGGTGCTGCCGTGAATAACTGCAAACCTGCTCGACCTTGCTGGCCGCCAGATCTCTCGGATAGACGCCGCACACGCCGCGGCCCTCATGGTGCACTTTCAGCATGATCTGAGTCGCCTGCTCGCGACCTTTGCCGAAGAACTTCTGCAACACGCCCACCACAAACTCCATCGGGGTGAAATCGTCGTTCAGCAGAACGACCTGATACATCGGTGGTGGCTTGACTCGAGAAGCCTGCTTCTCGGCCACCGTTCCTTCGCCGACCTGATGGCTCATACGCGCATTGTAGAAAACTCAGCGCATCCCGGCGTTGGGCATTACGCGGTCAATCATAAGTGAATTCGGCGTAGCTTCGGACCCCCTAGACCGCACGAATGAATCAGACAAACGGCAGATAATTCCGTTCCTGCGGCGCGCCGCCCTTCGCCCGTGGCCGATGTCCGTAGTTTCAGACGACCGCGGCCGGCCTTATGCCTGCGTTTCGGGCCCCAAGCCGGGTGTTTTCAACCGATACGCCACGCCAACCGGGCGCCGGAAAACGCGGCATCCGTGAGAGCAAGCACCTCGTTGACGGGTCTTGACGCTAACCCGCATTGTCCGAAAAATCCCGCAATCCCGTACGCGCGTCGGACTCCGAGGCGTGGTGCGACGCGCCGGCCACCGCCGGTGGGCCGGCGGGATACGTAGGCCGAGTAGGAGGGGAAAGCATTACGCGGAACGCCGCCTCGGCCGATTTATGGCTGCGAGAAGGAAAACAAATGGCAACGGGTATTGTGAAGTGGTTTAACGACGCGAAGGGGTACGGGTTTATCACGCCGGACGACGGCGGCGAGGATCTGTTTGCCCATTTTTCTGCAATCCAGGTCACCGGATTCAAGACGCTTAAGGAAGGCCAGAAAGTGGCCTTTGAGGTCGTTCAGGGGCCGAAAGGCAAACAAGCCTCTAACATCACGCCGAACGGCTGATAGGCGCGCGTCGCGAAAAGGCCCCGCTCGCGGGGCTTTTTTTTCGGCTTTTTGGCCGCAGCGGCCTCACATCCGGGCGATCAGGGCCTGGCCAAAGCCGGAGGTGGACACCTGGGTTGCGCCCTGCAGCAGCCGCGCAAAATCGTAGGTGACGATCTTTTGCTGGATCGTCTCTTCCATCGCGCGGACGATCAGCTCGGCGGCCTCGCCCCAGCCCATGTGACGCAGCATCATCTCCGCCGACAGGATTTCTGACCCTGGATTCACGTAGTCCTTGCCGGCGTACTTGGGCGCCGTGCCGTGCGTGGCCTCGAACATCGCCACCGAATCGGACAAGTTGGCCCCCGGCGCAATGCCGATGCCGCCCACCTGGGCCGCCAGCGCATCGGAGATGAAATCGCCGTTCAGGTTCATGGTGGCGATCACGTCGTACTCGGCCGGTCGCAGCAGAATCTGCTGCAGGAACGCATCGGCGATTACATCCTTGATCACGATCTCGCCGTGCGGCGCGCGCATTTTCATCCAGGGTCCGCCCTCCAGCAGGGTGGCGCCGAACTCGCGCTGCGCCAGGCCGTAGCCCCACTTGGCAAAGGCGCCCTCGGTGAATTTCATGATGTTGCCCTTGTGCACGAACGTGACCGACTTGCGCTGCAGGTCGATCGCGTAGCGCAGCGCCTTGCGCACCAGCCGCTCGGTGCCCTCGCGCGAAATCGGCTTGATTCCGATGCCGGAGGTGTTCGGAAACCGGATCTTGCGAACGCCCAGCTCGCGCTGCAGAAAGTCGATCAGCTTGCGGGCCTTTTCGCTCTCGGCCTCGTACTCGATGCCCGCGTAGATGTCCTCCGAATTTTCCCGGAAGATCACCATGTCGGTCTTTTCGGGCTCGCGCACCGGGCTGGGCACGCCTTTGAAGTAGCGCACCGGACGCAGGCACACGTACAGGTCCAGCTCCTGGCGCAACGCGACGTTGATCGAGCGGATGCCCCCGCCGACCGGCGTGGTCAGCGGCCCCTTGATCGACACCACGTAGTCGCGCAGCGCCGTGAGCGTCTCCTCGGGCAGCCACACATCCGGGCCGTATACCCGGGTGGCCTTCTCGCCGGCGTACAACTCCATCCAGGCGATTTTCCGGCGCCCGCCGTACGCCTTGGCAATGGCGGCATCGACCACCTTCATCATCACCGGGGTGATATCCACGCCGGTGCCGTCGCCCTCGATGAACGATACGATCGGGTTGTCCGGCACCGTCAGCGAGTAGTCGGCATTGACCGTGATTTTCTCGCCTTGCGCTGGAATCTTGATGTGCTCGAACATGGCGTCTCCCGAAGCGGCGGATTGATGCGGGTGCCCCGACGGCACGCGGCGGGCGCATCTGCGGGCACGGCGAGTTTAGCGCTGACGCCGCCTTGCTGGACCTCGATCGGGACGGCCTCGATTGCGATCCCGGCGCGTTTCGATATCCTGCTGCGTCCGCCCGCAAGGCGATCATCCGTCCGCCCGATCGCGCATGAACCTGTCCAAGCTGATCGCCGCCGCCATGGCGCTGCTGGCCGCGCTGGCGGCCCTGGCCCAGGCGGGCGGCCGCACACTGCCGACCCGACCGCTGACCGCCGGCGTGCACCTGATCACGGCCGAAGTCGCCGCCGATGAGCAGGCGCGTGAAACCGGCCTGATGTTCCGCCACGGGCTGGAGCCCAACCACGGCATGCTGTTCGTGTTCGATCCAGCCATGAAGGCCTGCATGTGGATGCGCAACACGCTGATACCGCTGTCGGTGGCGTTCATCGACCGCGATGGCCGTGTCGTGAATATCGAGGAGATGCAGGCCAACACCGACCAGGTGCACTGCGCCCGCCACGAGGTGCCGTTCGCGCTCGAAATGGCGCACGGCTGGTTCTCCGAGCGCGGCCTGCGGCCCGGGCAGACCGTGATCGGGGGACTGCCGCAAGCCCAGGCTTCGAAATAGGCCAATAGGGCCTTCTCCCGCGCGCCGCGATCCTCACCCTGCTTCGCCGGGCTTACACCCTGCTTCGCCGGGCTTAGCCCGGCTACGCAGGGTGATGACCTCAGCCTCTGCCGCTGACGCGGCAGAGGCTGAGGTCATCAAAAGCCGCCGTGCGACTGGGCCGCCATGCAGTACAGCATCGGGATCGACGCCATCGTGTTGAAGCGCGAGGCCAGCCCGGCGATGCGGGCGGCTTTGGTCTTTTCGGCCGGCTCGACGGTCACGATGCCCAGTACCTTTTTCTGGTTCGGCCAGATGATGAACCACACGTTGTACGCCATGATCAAGGCGAGCCACATGCCGATGCCGATCGGGTGGAACGGGCGGGTCAGCGTCAGCGCCGCGACGATGTAATCGTTCATCGCCGCCAGCAGCAGGCCCGTGACCACCGTCGAAAGCGCGGCCCAGCGGAACCAGAACAGCGCCTCCGGCGCGATCACCTTGCTGATCGCGGGCTTCTGCTCGTCCGGAATCTTGGGCATCGACGGTGTCTGCACGAAATTGAAGTACCACAGCAGGCCGATCCACATCACCCCCGACAGGATGTGCAGCCAGCGCATGAAGAAGGCTCCCCATGCGTGATCGACGTGGATCCAGCTACCGGTCGTGGCTCCGACCAGCACGATGATGATCACCAGCAGGACCAGCCCGGCGATGACGGTTCGCCCGAGCGACTGAAACACCGCGCCCATATTCCCCCCGTTTCTTGGTAGTTGACCCGACCGTTATTGGAAATGCGCCGAACAATCTAGCACGTTAAGCGCCGACGGCAACCACGCGGACGTCATTGCACGTCGACCTCGGCGGCCTGCCCTCCGTAGCGGCGCAGCCGCGAAGGAGGGTCAGTCGCGCGTCGACTCCACTCGCACCTGGGCCGCGCCGCGCGCCAGTTCCACTTCGAGGCGCTCGCCCGGTTCGAGGCTGGCCGCATCGGTCACGAGCCGGCCGAACTCATCGCGCACGAGCGCGTATCCGCGCGCGACCACCTGGCGCGGATCGAGCGCCTGCAACGCGCGCGCCGCCGCCGCCAGGTGCGCCGCGCGCGCCGGCAGCAGGCCGCTGCGGAACGCGGCCATCCTCGCGCGCAGACCCTGCAGACGCGCCTGCAGCCCGCGGATCGGCGCCCGCGGCGCAGCGAGCGCGCGCAACGCGTAGTCGAGGCGTTGTGCCCGTGCGCGCTGGCGCGCGACGGTCAACTGGCGGGTCCGCATCCACCGATGCCGCACCGATTGCAGCAGACCTTCGCGATCGGGCGCGGCCAGCTCGGCCGCGGCGGTCGGGGTGGGCGCGCGCAAGTCGGCGGCGAAATCGGCGATCGTGAAATCCGATTCGTGCCCCACGCCGACGATCACCGGCACCGCACAGGCCCGCACCGCGCGGGCAACGGCCTCTTCGTTGAATGCCCACAGATCCTCGATCGAGCCACCGCCGCGCGCCAGGATCACAACCTCGACTTCGGCGCGCGCCGATACGGTCCGCAGCATCCGCGCGATCCGATCGCCGGCGCCCTGCCCTTGCACCGGCACCGGATAGACGATCACCCTGGCGTAGGGCGCGCGCCGGCGCAGCGTCGTGGCGATATCGTGCAGCGCGGCCGCCTGCAGCGAGGTCATTACGCCGATGCGCGAGGGCACGCGCGGTATCGGCCGCTTGGCCGCCTCGTCGAACAGCCCTTCGGCGGCCAGCCGCTCCTTGAGCCGCAGGAACCGCTCGAACAGCTGCCCCTGGCCGGCGCGCCGCATCGACTCCACGGCGAGCTGGAACTCGCCCCTGGCCTCGTAGAAGCCAACGCCGGCCACCAGCTCCAGCTCATCGCCCTCGCGCGGCGCGAAGTCGACCAGCACATTGCGCGAGCGGAACATCACGCAGCGAGCCTGGGCCGTGCTGTCCTTTAGCGTGAAGTACCAGTGGCCGCTGGCGGCGCGCGTGAGCGAAGCCAGTTCACCCCGAACCCTGACCGGTCCGAAGTTTCGTTCCAGACACCGGGCAACGGTGCGGTTCAGCTGCGAAACCGACAGGCAGACCGGCGCCGATTCCAGGTTTGCCCGATCGGATTCAGACTCCGAGCCGGTTTGCGACGACAAGGTGTCCACAAATGGGACGTTTCAAGGACTTACGCGGCACAATGCGGGTCGGAATCCAAACCGGGCGCGCAACCCATTGAATGTAAAAGAATTATGGAGGTGCATTCGAATTGAGCACAGGTGGGCACCGGCCGATACATGCTTGCGCAGGCGCAGCTTAGACGATTTGTCCACAGAACTGTCCACATGGCGGCGCGGCCCGGCAACGCCGCTCAGTAAACTGCGCGTTTTGCGCGCAGTTGCGTTCGGGCGGGCCGATCGAGCCTGCCGCACTTTGCGGGGAATCCAAACTTGTTTGCCATCGTTCAAGCCATCGGTTGGCCTATCTGGCCGTTGATTTTCGCTTCCGTCGTCGCGCTGGCGCTGATCATCGAGCGCAGCGCGGCGCTGCGCCGCTCGCGGGTGCTGCCGGCGAACCTGCTGCAGGACGTGCTGGCGCTGCACGCCAGGCGGCAGATCACGTCGGACGTGATGGCCCGGCTCGAGCGCAGCTCGCTGCTGGGCTTCGTGCTGGCGGCCGGCCTGCGCAGCGAGCGCGAGCCGCGCGAGATCGCAGCCGGCACGATCGAGGTGGCCGGCGCGCGCGCCGCGCACGAGATGTCGCGCTACCTGACGCTGCTGGGGTCGGTCGGCTCGACCGCGCCGCTGCTCGGGCTGCTCGGCACCGTGGTCGGAATGATCGATATCTTCGCCTCGCAGCAGGCCGGTTCCAATCCGCAGCAGCTGGCGCAGGGAATCTCGATCGCCCTTTACAGCACCGCCTTCGGCATCATTGTTGCAGTACCCTCGGTGCTGGCCTACCGCCATTTCCGCACCCGGGTGGATGACTTCCTGGTCGACATGGAGCAGCAATCGCAGCAGCTGGTCGAGGCGCTGTACAACGAGAGCTCCAAACTTCTGAAACGGAGCGATGGCTAGCAGGGCCGCCGCACGCCGATGAATTTCCGCCGCGCCTACATCGAAGAGCCAGAGCTGAACCTGATCCCGTTGATCGACGTGCTGCTGGTCGTGCTGATTTTCCTGGCCGTGAGCACGACGTACTCGCGCTTTGCCCAGTTGCAGATCGAGCTGCCGGCGGCCGACGCCGAGCGGCAGCAGACCCGCCTGCAGGAGATCCAGGTCGCCGTCACGGCCGACGGCCGATTCGCGATCGACAAGGCGCTGGTCGCAGCCAACGACCCGGACTCGCTGGGCGAGTTGCTGCGCGCGGCCGCACAGGGCTATGCGGCTCCGCTGATCGTGATCAACGCCGACGCCCAGGCACCGCACCAGGCCGTGATCACCGTGATGGAAGCGGCGCGCATGGCCGGATTGACGCATCTGAGCTTTGCGACGCAGCGGAGAAGTCCGCGGCGTTGATGCGCGGCCGCCGCCCCCGTGCGAGTTCATTTTCATGCCTTGGTGCGCAGGATGTGGCAGAAGCGCGGCGTGTTCGCCCGCCTGCTGTGGCCCGCGAGCCTGCTCTACGCCTCGGCGCGGGCGCTGGTGTCGGGCCTGTACCGGATCGGCTTGCGACGGCGCCATCGCGTTGGGATACCGGTCGTCGTGATCGGCAACCTGTACACCGGCGGCACCGGCAAGACGCCCCTGGTGATCGAGCTGGTCGCGCGCCTGAAGCAGCGCGGCTGGCGGCCCGGCGTGATCACCCGCGGCTACGGGGGCACCGCCAAGCAGGCCCGGATGGTGACGGTGACCAGCGATGCGGCCGAGTGCGGCGATGAGCCGCTGCTGATCGCGATCGCCACCGGCGCTCCGGTCGCGATCGGCCGCGATCGGGTTGCCGCCGCGCGGCTGCTCAGGAGCATGCATCCGACGTGCAACGTGCTGATCGCCGACGACGGCCTGCAGCACCGGCGCCTGGCACGCGACATCGAGATCGCGGTAATCCATGGGCGCGGGCTGGGCAACGGCTGGCTGCTGCCGGCCGGACCGCTGCGGGATCCTCCGCGGCGCCTGCGCGACGTCGACGCCGTCGTGTTCAATGGCCGCATGCAGCCGGTGCGGATCTACTCGCCGTTCTTCCACCTGCGCACCGAGATCTCGGACGCGTACTGCCTGGCCCGCCCCGAGCGGCGCGCCTCGCTGGCCGATCTTTGCCGCCAGCAGGCGCGCGATGGGCTGCGGGTGCTGGCCGCGTGCGGGATTGGAGCGCCGGAGACGTTCTTCCAGATGCTGCGCGACACCGGGCTGCGGTTCAAGGCGTTGCCCCTGCCCGACCACTACGCCTACCGCAGCAGCCCTTTTCCCCGCAACGGTGTCGACCGCATCCTGATCACCGAGAAAGACGCCGTAAAATGCCGGGCCGACCGCACGCTGGCGCACGACGAGCGGCTCTGGGTGGTCCCGCTGCACGCCAGCGTAGACCGTCGCCTGACGGATATGATCGAAACGCGACTGCACGGTGCAAGACATGGATCCGAGGCTGCTTGACATCCTGGTGTGCCCGGTGACCAAGGGTCCGCTCGAATACGACCGCCATCGGCAGGAACTGATCTCGCGCGCCGCCGGCCTCGCATACCCGATCCGGGACGGCATTCCAGTGATGCTGGAGAGCGAAGCGCGCCGTCTGGACGACGACGAGCGCGCCGCGCGCTGACCCATCGGCCGTGCCGGATTTCATCGCGCTGATCCCGGCACGGCTGGCCTCCAGCCGCCTGCCCGAAAAACCGCTGGCCGATCTGGCCGGATTGCCAATGGTGGTGCGGGTCGCGCGCCAGGCCGCCGCCAGCGGAGCGCGTCGCGTGGTGGTCTGCGCCGACGATGCGCGCGTGCTCGCCGCCTGCCGCCAGCACGGCGTCGAGTCGATTCTGACCTCGGTCGATCACGCCTGCGGCACCGATCGGCTGTCGGAGGCGGCGCAGCGGCTGGGCCTGGAGCCCGCCGAGGTGGTGGTCAACGTGCAGGGCGATGAGCCGCTGATCGAGCCCGAAGCGATCCGCGCCGTGGCCAAGCTGCTGCACGCGCGCAGCGAGTGCGATATCGCGACCGTTGCGCATCCCCTGCAGCGGTTGCAGGAGTTGTTCGACCCGAACGTGGTCAAGGTGGTCACCGACGCCTCCGGCCTGGCGCTGCTGTTTTCCCGGGCGCCGATTCCATGGTCGCGCGACGAGTTCGCCTCAGCGTTCGAAGGCGGTGCCGCAGCGGTCTTGGCCTCCGGCTTGAAGGAGG
This sequence comes from Burkholderiaceae bacterium, assembly GCA_035511515.1. GTDB lineage: Bacteria > Pseudomonadota > Gammaproteobacteria > Burkholderiales > Burkholderiaceae_F > VBCK01. Next base: position 36,778 of record DATKFG010000069.1, read on the forward strand.
CCGGACTGCAGGCCCTGCGCCATGTCGGTCTTTACGCGTACCGCGCCGCCTTTCTGCAGCGCTTCGGGCAACTGAGCCCCGCTCCGATCGAGCTGACCGAAAAGCTCGAACAGTTGCGGGCCCTGTGGCACGGGTCGCGCATCGCCGTAATGCGGTTCGATTCCGCGCTGCCGCCCGGCGTCGATACGCCCGAGGACTTGGAACGGGTCCGCGCGATGCTGCAACGTTCCGGCAGCGTCATGACCACGCAGCGTTCCGGGTAAACTTCAAGACCAAAAGCGAAGAGCGCCAAGGGGGAGAGTCGGGAATGCGCATCATATTGCTCGGCCCGCCAGGCGCCGGCAAAGGAACCCAGGCTGGCGTCATCTGCGCCCGCTGCTCGGTTCCGCAGATCTCCACGGGCGACATGCTGCGAGCGGCCGTCAAAGCCGGCACCCCGCTGGGGCTGGCGGCCAAGCGGGCGATGGACGCGGGCGAACTGGTGTCGGACGACATCATCGTCGGGCTGGTGATCGAGCGCTTGAAGCAGCCCGATTGCGCGCGCGGCTTCCTGCTGGACGGCTTTCCGCGCACGATCCCGCAGGCCGAGGCCATGCGCGCGGCCGGCATCCAAGTGGACGTACTGCTGGAAATCGAGGTCCCGGACGCGGAGATCATCGAGCGGCTCAGCGGCCGGCGCCTGCACCTGGCGAGCGGCCGCACCTACCACGTGCGATTCAATCCGCCGCGCGTGGCCGGCCGCGACGACATCACCGGCGATCCGCTGATCCAGCGCGAGGATGATCGCGAGGACGTGGTTCGACACCGGCTGCAGGTCTATCACTCCCAGACGCAGGCCGTGGTCGACTACTTCCGCAAGTGGGCCCAGAGCGGCCAGCCCGGCGCGCCCGTGTACTGCAAGGTCAGCGGGGTCGGCACCGTCGAAGAGGTGCGCCAGCGCGTGTTCGAGGCACTCGACGCAGTGCGGGTGTGAGGACGAATCCAAACGCCATAAGGAGAATCCAATGTCGGGGTTGACCCTTGCGCTGCTGTGCGGCATTGCTGCCGTCGTGTTCGGCGCAGCATCGATTTCGTGGATCCTGAAGCAGGACCCGGGCAACCCGCGCATGCAGGAGATCGCAGCGGCCATCCAGCAGGGCGCGCAGGCTTACCTGAAGCGGCAGTACCGGACCATCGCAGCCGTCGGCGTGGTGCTGGCGGTGCTGATTGCGCTCGTGCTGCCCAACGGGCTGGTGACCGCGGCCGGCTTCGTGCTCGGAGCGGTGCTGTCGGGCGCGGCCGGGTTCATCGGGATGAACGTTTCGGTGCGCGCGAACGTGCGCACCGCGCAAGCCGCCACACTCGGCCTGAATCCCGCCCTGAACGTGGCCTTCCGGGGCGGAGCCATCACGGGGCTGCTGGTGGTGGGCCTGGGCCTGCTGGGCGTGGCGGGCTTTTACGCACTGCTGCTGGCGACCCACCCCGGATGGGACCTGAAGGCGTTGCTGCAGCCGATGGTGGGACTGGCGTTCGGCGCTTCGCTGATATCGATCTTCGCGCGCCTGGGCGGTGGAATCTTCACCAAGGGCGCCGACGTCGGGGCCGACCTGGTCGGCAAGGTCGAGGCCGGAATTCCCGAGGACGATCCGCGCAATCCGGCCGTGATCGCCGACAACGTCGGGGACAACGTGGGCGACTGCGCTGGCATGGCGGCGGATCTGTTCGAGACGTTCGTGGTCACGGTGGTGGCCACGATGCTGATCGGCGCCTCGGTGTTTCCCGGCAGCAATGCCGGCGTCATCTATCCGCTGGCGATCTCGGGCGTGTCGATCATCGGGTCGATCGTCGGTTGCTATTTCGTCAAGGCGCGCGAGGGCGGCAAGATCATGAACGCGCTGTATCGCGGACTGATCGTGGCCGCCGTGATCGCGCTGGCGGCGTTCTGGTTCGTGACCCGCTGGATCCTCGGTGACGCGGCCGCCAGTGCCGGCCTGTCGGTGGGCAACCTGTATCTGGCGGCGGTGGTCGGGATCGTGCTGACGGCGGCGCTCGTGTACATCACCGAGTACTACACCGGAACGGACTTCGCACCGGTGCGCCAGGTTGCCAAGGCCTCGACCACCGGCCACGCGACCAACATCATTGCCGGGCTGGCCGTCTCGATGAAAGCGTGCGCCTGGCCGCTGCTGGCGATCTGCGCGGCCATTTACGCCTCGTTCAGCCTGGCCGGACTGTACGGCATCGCCGTTGCGGCCACCTCGATGCTGTCGATGACCGGCATCATCGTCGCGCTGGACGCTTACGGGCCGATCACCGACAACGCGGGCGGGATCGCCGAGATGGCAGAGCTGCCCAAGGCGGTGCGCAACATCACCGATCCGCTCGATGCGGTCGGCAATACGACGAAGGCCGTTACCAAAGGCTATGCGATCGGGTCGGCCGGTCTGGCGGCGCTGGTGCTGTTCGCCGACTACCGCAATGCGCTGGAGGAGGCGGGGCACCACCTGAGCTTCGAGCTGACCAATCACCTGGTGATCATCGGCCTGTTCATCGGCGGACTGATTCCGTACCTGTTCGCGGCGATGGCGATGGAGGCGGTGGGCCGCTCGGCCAGCGCCGTCGTCGAGGAAGTGCGGCGCCAGTTCCGCGAGATCAAGGGAATCATGGAGCGCACCGCCAAGCCGGACTATTCGAGGGCGGTCGACATGCTGACCGCGGCGGCGATCAAGGAGATGATGATTCCGTCGATCCTTCCGGTGCTGGTTCCGGTCCTGGTCGGTCTGCTGCTGGGGCCCGAGGCGCTCGGGGGCGTGTTGATGGGAACGATCGTGACCGGGCTGTTCGTGGCGATATCGATGACCACCGGCGGCGGTGCCTGGGACAACGCGAAGAAGTACATCGAGGAGGGCAATTACGGCGGCAAGGGATCCGACGCCCACAAGGCTGCAGTGACCGGAGACACCGTGGGCGACCCGTACAAGGACACGGCGGGTCCGGCGGTCAACCCGCTGATCAAGATCATCAACATCGTGGCGCTGCTGATCGTGCCGATCATCGCCGGCCACGCCCGTTAGCGACGCGCAAGAACGGCGGGGATCACGCGCCTTGATGCAGATACGCGACAACGTCTTCATCGTCTCGGGCGGGGCCTCGGGCCTGGGCGCCGCAGTGGTGCGGATGCTGGTCGCTGAAGGCGGCCGCGTGATCGTGGCCGACCTGAACGAGGAAGCCGCCCGGCTCCTGATCGAGGAGTGCGGATCGGCGGCCAGTTACGTGCGCTGCGATGTGACCTCCGAGGCGGACGCGCACGCCACGGTGCAGGCGGCCCAGGCCGAGGGGCCTCTGCGCGGGCTGGTGAACTGCGCCGGCGTGCTGGCCGCCGAACGCGTTGTCGGGCGCGAACATCCGCACCTGCTGGAGACGTTCGAGCGGGTGATCCGTGTGAACCTGATCGGAACCTTCAACATGGCGCGGGTCTGCGCGCAAGCGATGGCGCACATGGCCGCGCTCGCCGACGGCGAGCGCGGCGTGATCGTGAACACGGCGTCGATCGCCGCGTTCGAAGGCCAGATCGGACAGGCCGCGTATGCGGCCTCCAAAGGCGGCGTGGTGGCGATGACGCTGCCGATGGCGCGCGATCTGGCGCGCCACGCGATCCGCTGCGTGACGATCGCCCCGGGCAGCTTCGAAACTCCGATGATGGCCGCGCTCTCGCCCGAGGCACAGCACAACCTGGCCGGGCAGGCGCCGTTTCCGTCGCGACTGGGCCGCCCGTCCGAGTTCGCGCAGATGGTCCGCAGCGTCCTGCAGAACATCATGCTGAACGGCACCACGATCCGCCTGGATGGCGCCCTTCGCCTGCAGCCGAGGTAGCGCTCACGCGGTGATCCGTCTGGGCTTGTGGCTGGCGGCGGTCCTGTGCCTGGCCGCGGCGCCGGCCGCCGAAGCTGCGGCGGACGCCGCAGCGAAGGCGGCTGCCCAGCAGTCGCCGGAGGGCGAATCCGGGCTGCTGCCGCTCGCGCCCGTCGCGACGGCCAAGCAGCAGATGGTGGCGGCGGCCAACCCCTGGGCCGCCCGCGCCGGCCTGCAAGTGCTGCGCGACGGCGGCTCAGCGATCGACGCCGCGATCGCGATGCAACTCGTGCTGACGCTGGTAGAGCCGCAAAGCTCCGGCATCGGCGGCGGCGCCTTCCTGATGCACTGGGACGGGCAGCGGGTGCAGGCCTATGACGGCCGCGAGACCGCCCCGAGGGCCGCCAGCGAAGACCAGTTCCTCGGCGCCGACGGCCGACCGCTGCCGTTTCGCGAAGCCGCCGCCAGCGGCCTGTCGGTGGGCGTTCCCGGCGTGCTGCGGATGCTCGAGCGCGTGCATCGCGAGCACGGCCGCCTGAAATGGGCGGCGCTGTTCGATCCGGCCATCGAGCTGGCGCAGCGCGGCTTTCCGGTCTCGCCCCGGCTGCATGCGCTGGTGGAGCGCGATCCGAGCCTGAGAGCGAATACGGCGGCCCGCGCCTATTTCTACGACGCGCAGGAACACGCGCTCGCCATCGGCACACCGCTGAAAAATCCCGCGCTGGCCGACACGCTGCGGGTCCTGGCCGCCGGCGGGGCCGATGCCTTTTACCGCGGGCCGATCGCGGCCGACCTGGTGCGTGCGGCGCGCTCCGAGCCGCACCACCCCGGCCGCATCACCGAGGCCGACCTGGCCGCCTACGAAGCGCGCGAGCGCGCTCCGGTATGCACCCCCTACCGAACGTTCACGGTGTGCGGAATGCCGCCTCCGTCCTCGGGGGGCATTGCGATCGGCCAGATCCTGGGTATCCTGGGCCATTTCGACATCGGTTCGTTGCGGCCGCCGCGGTCGGACTCGGACCTGCAGCCGCCGGCCCAGGCCATCCATCTGATCAGCGAGGCCGAGCGGCTCGCCTTCGCCGACCGCGACTCCTACCTGGCCGATCCCGATTTCGTGCACATCGATGCGGCCGCCTTGCTGGCTCCGGTGTACCTGGCCAGGCGCGCGCAGTTGATCGGCGATCGCAGCATGGGCCTGGCCCGGCCTGGTCTGGCGCCGCCGCCGGGCGCGCGCTTCGCACCGGACCGATCGGCGCCCCGGATGGCGACCTCGCACCTGTGCGTCGTCGACCAGTGGGGCAACGCGATCGCGATGACCACCTCGATCGAGGCCGGGTTCGGATCACGCATATTCGTGCGCGGCTTGCTGCTGAACAACCAGCTGACGGATTTCTCGTTCCTGCCTCGCGCCGCCGGCCCGGACGGCCGCCCCGCCCCCGGCGCGGCGCCGGTCGCCAACCGCGTGCAGCCCGGCAAGCGGCCCCTGTCGTCGATGGCGCCGACGCTCGTGTTCGATCGCACCAGCGGCCGCCTGGTGGCCAGCCTGGGCTCGCCCGGCGGCACCTGGATCATTTCGTTCGTGGTCAAGACGCTGGTTGCGCTGCTGGACTGGCAACTGGATGTCCAGCAGGCCATCGCGTTGCCGGATTTCGGCAGCCGCAACGGCCCCACCGAGCTCGAGGCCGGTCGCTTCGAGGCGGCGCTGGTGCAGGCGCTGCAGGCGCGCGGCCACACCGTGGTCCAGGTCCCGATGACGAGCGGCCTGCAGGCGATCGTTTCGGCGCGCGATGCGCCCGGGTCGTTGGCGCCAGCCATCCGCTGGACCGGCGGCGCCGATCCTCGTCGGGAGGGCATCGCGATCGGGGATTGAGCGCTCTGGTCGCAAGAACCCGCATTGCGGCTACGGATTTGCGGCGACCGCCGGACTAAACTGCCCGTGCGAACATCTCGCGACAGGAGCGCTAGCGATGACCATCAAGATCGCGGACCGGCTGCCCAGTGGCCAGATTCAGGAATACGTCGAAGTCGAGACGGCCGGTTGTTCGATCGGCCCGAATCGATTCGATGTCGACCAGCTGGTCAAGGGCAAGACCATCGTCGTGTTCGGAGTGCCCGGCGCATTCACGCCGACCTGCTCTTCGCAGCACGTGCCCGGCTTCCTGCGCCACCATGCCGAATTCAAGCGCAAGGGCGTCGATGAGATCTGGTGTTTCTCGGTCAACGATGCGTTCGTGATGGGAGCGTGGGGCCGCGATCAGAAAACCGGCGACAAGATCAGGATGATGGCGGACGGCTCCGGCGAATACACGGCCAGGCTCGGACTCGAGTTCGACTTGCGCGCCGCGGGCCTGGGCACGCGCTGCCAGCGCTTCTCGATGCTGGTTTCCGACGGCGTCGTGAAGAAGCTGAACATCGAAGCGCCCGGCAAGTTCGAAGTCAGCAGCGCCGAGGAGATGCTGCGCCAGCTCGGCTGAAAGCGCGCGGCCGCGCTCCTCGCGGGGTCAGTTCAGCCGGCTCGCCAGCGCGTGCAGCCGGGCCCAGCGCTGGCGGATCGCGCCGGCGTCGGGCGCATCCGGATCCAGGTGCAGGCAGGCTTGCAAGTCGAGCGCGGCCGCACGGGTGCAATCGAGTCGTTCGTACAGACCGGCGCGGTCCAGCAGTTCCCGGCGGTCGCCGGGTAGCAGGCGCACCAGCTGGGACTGCACTTGCAGCGCTTCGGTCCAGCGGCCCGCGGCCTGATGCCGCTCCCGCAGGGCCCGCAGGATCCGCACCGGGATATCGCCCTCCGGCATGCCGCGCAGGCAGCGCCGCAGCGCGCCCACCGTTTCGTCCTCGTCGGCGTCGCTGCAGGCGGCCGCCAGCCGCGATTGCAGCTGCTGCAACGACAGCGTCGCGCCCCGATCGGACACGTCGATCACCAGTACGCGGCCGGTGCAGACCAGCTTGACCAGCAGGCTGCCGGGGAACTCGACCGCACTGAGCTTCAGCCCGATGGCGCGTCCGATCTCCATGTAAAGGATCGACAGCGACACCGCAATGCCGGCCCGTCGCTCGATCACCCGGTGCAGGCAGCCGGCGTCGGCCCAGTCGCCACTGCTGTGCTCGCCGTGGAATCCGAGCTCCTGGAAGAAGAAGAAATTAAGCATTCGGAGCCGGTTCAACACCGATGCGTCGGGGGCGATCCGCCCGCACAGGCGCTGTGCCCAGCCGCGAACGGTGCGGACCACCTCGTCGGGGCGGCTGTCGTGATCGACCAGCTGGGCCAGCGCGGCGACGCTTTCCAGCAACGCCGAATCCGGGTTGTGCAGCGCGATAGAGACGGCGTGTGCGTCGAGCGAACTCATCCGGAGCGAAGTAAAAAGTCGCGCAGTCTGAAGCCGAGCAGCCAGAGCACCGATAGGTAAAGCGCGCCGCCCGCACCGATGACGATCGAGATCCAGGCCACCCGTTGGCCCAACGAGGAGGCCGCAACGGGGGTGGGCAGGTAGGCGCGTATCAGCCAAAGTAGCACCGCCAGTGCACACAGCGCAAGCAGTTGCTTGGCCAGAAAAACGGTCCACCCGGGCAACGGCCGGTAAATGTCGCGGCGCCGGAGCCCCACCAGCAGCATCGCCGCGTTCACGCAGGCGCCCAGGCTCACCGACAGCGCCAGTCCGGCATGCCGGAACCAGGGCACCAGCGCCAGGTTCGCGAGCTGGGTTGCGATCAGCGCGACCACCGCGATCCGCACCGGAGTGCGGATGTCCTGGCGCGCGTAAAAACCCGGCGCCAGGATCTTGATGGCGATCAGGCCGATCAGGCCGACCGCGTAGCCGACGAGCGCGCTCGCTGTCTGGGCGACGTCGTGGGCACCGAAGCGGCCGCCGGCGAACAGTGCCCCGATCATGCCCTCGGCCAGCAGCGCCATCGCCAGCATCGCCGGCAGCGCGATCAGGCACGTCATCCGCAGCCCCCAATCGAGCAGGCGGCTGTAGTGGTCGGGCTGGCGGTCGGCGTGGGCGCGCGACAGGCTGGGCAGCAGCACGGTGCCGAGCGCCACGCCCAGCAGCGCGGTGGGAAACTCCATCAGCCGATCGGCGAAGTACAGCCAGGCGTTGCTTCCCGCGCCCAGGTGCGAGGCGATCGTCGTATTGATGATGAGGCTGATCTGCGCGACCGACACCGCGAACACGGCCGGGCCCATTTGCCGCAGCACGCGGCGCACCTGGGGATCGACCAGCGACGAGCGCGGACCCGTCAGTCGCGGCAGCATCCCGATGCGCGCCAGCGCCGGCACCTGGATCGCAAGCTGCAGCAGTCCGCCCGCCATCACACCGATGGCCAGCGCCAGGATCGGAGGATGCACGTGCGGCGCCGCCAGCACGGTGAGCCCGATCATCGACAGGTTCAACAGCACCGGTGTGACCGCCGGAACCGCGAAGCGGCCGAACGTGTTCAGAGCTCCAGCCGCGCACGCGACCAGCGACATGCACAGGATGTACGGGAACATCCAGCGCGTCAGCAGCGTGGCCAGGTCGAACAGCGGCGGGCTCTTCAGGAAGCCGCTGGCAATCAGCGCCACCAGCGCCGGGGCTGCGATCACTCCCAGCGCGGAAACGCCCAGCACCGCCCAGAACAGCGCCGAAGCCACGTGCGACAGCAGTTCGCGCGCGCGCGGCGAACCCTCGGCGGCCTGCGTGTGGGCGAAGATCGGTACGAACGCCTGCGAAAAAGCCCCTTCGGCGAACAGGCGCCGGAGCAGGTTGGGCAGGCGGAAGGCGACCGAAAAGGCGTCCATGTCGCTGCCGGCGCCGAAAACGCGCGCGATCAGCACCTCGCGCGCCAGGCCGGTCAGGCGGGACAGCAGCGTCAATCCACTGATAGCGACCGTGGCACGCAGCAGGTTCAGCGGGGGGCGCCTCAAGTGGGCGGAACGGTCGCGGCCGTCGTTCGGTAGGGAGTGCACTGTGGTAGAGTTTAGAGCTCTGCTGCACAAAAAGGCGGCAGCGCCGCGCAACGGCAAGCGCGCCGCAGGAAGAGCAACGGTCAGCCTGAGAACAGCCTCAGAAGACGACAGCGACATGGCGAATACGAAGCAGGCCCGCAAACGATCCCGTCAGGCACGGGAGCAGAACCACCACAACGTCGCGTTGCGCTCGCGCCTGCGCACGGCCATTAAAAAGGTGCGCAAAGCGATCGCCGGTGGCGACAAGGCGGCCGCGGCCGCGGAGCTGCGCGCCTCCACGAGCGTGATCGATTCGATCGCCGACAAGAAAGTCGTGCACAAGAACCTGGCGGCGCGTAACAAGAGCCGCCTGGCGGCCGCCATCAAATCGATGTCCTGAGCCGGCGGCTGAACCGGCGGCCCCGCTGCCAGCCATATAAACCTCGGCCTGTCCCTTCCGGCCGTTGGACAGTCCCCCACCCCCACCCGTTCGGCCACGCGGGCTCCTGTCAACCGGCGGGTATCGCTTGCGTTTAGGCATCATTTCGCGCATAAAACGCCGACCGACTGCTTTAGCCTTCCGAGCAGCATGACTGCCCGCCCCCCATGGCCAAGCCGACGTCCAAGGTTCTCGTAATCAACGACGAACCGCTGATCCTGAAGGACCTGCTGAAGGGTTTGAACGCCGCGGCCCGATCGCTGGACAACCCGTTCGGTATCTCCTTCACCGGGGCTCTGACCGCCAAGGAGGCCCTGGCGCTGATCGAGCGCGACGGCGACATCCAGGTTGTCATCGTCGACGACAAGCTGTACGCGGTGGAGGAAGGACCGCGCCGCGTGCAACGCAACGGAGGCCGCAACGGCAAGGCGACGCACGGGCGCGAGCCGTCGCGCAGCCTGCAGGTGAGCGCGCTCAAGCTGGTGCAGAAGATCACGGCGCTGCGGCCCGAGCTGGACCTGTACATCCTGATCGAGAAGGAGCGCGAGGACGAGGTCGTCGACACGCTGTTCGCCGAGGCCGTGGACGGCTATTTCTACCGCGAGGAGCGCGACTATCGCGGTATGTACCGGATCCTGAACGCGCAGATCGCCGAGCGGGCCCGCACGCCGTTTTACGACGCGCTGCGCGCCTATGTGGTGGCCGCGAAGGACGCCTGGCATACCCCCGGCCACTCCAGCGGCGATTCGCTGCGCGGCAGCCCCTGGGTCAACGACTTCTACGAATTCATGGGCGAGCACGTGTTCGACGCCGACCTGTCGGTGTCGGCCAAGGCCCTGGATTCGCTGATGGAGCCGACCGGCGTGATCGCCGAGGCCCAGCAGATGTCGGCCAAGGCGTTCGGAGCCCGCAAGACGTTCTTCGCCACCAACGGAACGTCCACCTCGAACAAGGTGATCCTGCAGACCCTGATCGCGCCGGGCGAAAAGCTGCTGCTGGACCGCAATTGCCACAAATCGGTCCATCACGGCGTGGTGCTGTCCGGCGCGCAGCCGGTGTACCTGGACTCCAGCGTGAACCGCCAGTACGGTGTGTTCGGCCCGGTGCCGCGCGCCACCATCCTGCGGGCCATTGAGCTGCACCCGGATGCGCAGCTGCTGGTGCTGACCTCGTGCACCTACGACGGCCTGCGCTACGACCTCAAGCCGGTAATCGACGCGGCGCACGCGAGCGGCATCAAGGTGCTGATCGACGAGGCCTGGTACGGCCACGCGCGCTTCCATCCCGACCTGCGACCGACCGCGCTGGAAGCCGGCGCGGACTACGTGACGCAGTCGATGCACAAGACGCTGTCGGCCTTCTCGCAGGCGGCGCTGATCCACGTGAACGATCCGGGGTTCCGCGAGCACATCTTTCGCGAGAACTTCAACATGCACACGTCCACCAGCCCGATGTACAGCCTGATCGCCAGCCTGGACGTGGGCCGCAAGCAGGCGGTGATGGAAGGCTACAAGCTGCTGGAGCGCACGCTGATGCTCGCTGCCGAGTTGCGCCAGCAGATCAATTCCACGGGAGTATTTCGCGTCCTGGAGCTGGAGGACCTGCTGCCCGAGGACGTGCGCAACGACAACATCCGGCTCGATCCGACCAAGATCACGGTGGACATCTCATCGTGCGGGATGACGGTCGACGAGCTGCAGCAGGAGCTGTTCACGCGCTTCAACATCACGGTGGAGAAATCCACCGTCAACACGATCACGCTGCTGCTGACGATCGGCACCACCCGCTCCAAGTGCTCGCGCCTGTACGATGCGCTGATGCGCATCGCGCGCGAGAAGCGCACGCCGCGCCGGCTGTACCGCATGCCGGACCTGCCGCCGTTCACCGAGCTGGTGTACCTGCCGCGCGACGCCTACTACTCGGGCGGCGAGCTCATAGCGCTGCTCGACGACAACGACCAGCCCAACCAGCAGCTGGTCGGACGCATCTGCGCCGACCAGATCGTCCCGTATCCGCCAGGCATTCCGGTGCTGGTGCCGGGCCAGCTGATCACCGACAACATCGTCGAGTTCCTGATCCGCTATCTGCGCGTTCAGAGCAAGGTGGAGCTGCACGGGGTCGTCTACCAGGGGTACTTCCCCAGCATCCGGGTGCTGACCGCGGCCGAGCGCAACCGCCTCACGGCGCTCAATAGCGCACAGCCGGCGCGCATCGCCGCTTAGCCGATCCCAATAGAGTTCGACCGCGCCGGCCGGCGCGGCCTTGACGAGATCATCCGGACGCGGGATCCTGGGTGCGCCGATGACGACCTCCAGCGTCCGCCACTTCCTGCAGTTCTGCGACTTCACCCGCGACGAGCTCGAGCACGTCTTCGCCCGCACCAAGGTCATCAAGGACCGGTTCAAGCGCTACGAGCCGTATCGCCCGCTGACCGACCGCACGCTGGCGATGGTGTTCGAGAAGGCCTCCACCCGCACCCGGGTGTCGTTCGAGGCCGGCATGTACCAGATGGGCGGCTCGGTAATCCATCTGACCACGGGCGATTCGCAGCTCGGACGGTCCGAGCCGATCGAGGACACCGCCCGTGTGATCTCGCGCATGGTCGACATCGTGATGATCCGCACGTTCGAGCAGTCCAAGATCGAGCGCTTCGCACACAATTCGCGCGTGCCGGTGATCAACGGCCTGACCAACGAGTACCACCCGTGCCAGATCCTGGCCGACGTCTACACGTTCCTGGAGCTGCGCGGACCGATCCAGGGGCGCACCGTGGCCTGGATCGGCGACGCCAACAACGTCGCCTACACCTGGCTGCAGGCGGCCGAGCAGCTCGGCTTCACGCTGAACTTCGCCTCCCCGCCCGGTTACGGGCCCGACCCGGCCCGCATCTCGCGCGGTCCGCACCTCAGGCTGTGCCAGGACCCCCGCGAGGCCGCGCGCGGCGCCGACCTGGTGACGACCGACGTGTGGACCAGCATGGGCTACGAGGCCGAAAGCGACGCGCGCCGCAAGGCGTTCGCGCACTGGATCGTCGACTCCGGGGTGATGGCCGCCGCCGGCCCCGACGCCCTTTTCATGCATTGCCTGCCGGCGCACCGCGGCGAGGAAGTCTCGCCCGAAGTGCTGGACGGACCGCAAAGCGCCGTGTGGGATGAAGCGGAAAACCGCCTGCACGCGCAGAAGGCGCTGCTGGAGTATCTGCTGCTGGGGCGCGAGGTCGAGTAGCGCGTGCGCACGATGTGCCAGCCTGTGTCGTTCGTGTGTGCAATTTCGTATCTGCGCACGTTCAGTTGTAACGAATCGAAGAACCGCGGGATGCGAGCTGCCGCGCGTCCCGGTCAGGTCGCGTTGGCGACGACCTTGCGCTTCCACTCGTCGAGCTTGACTTTGACGAGCATGGCGTCGAACCTCGGATCGCTGTGAAGATTGCGCAGCAATGGATTGACCGTCATGATGGATATCACCTGCCTCTGGCGCTCGTAAGCTTCGTCCAGCCATTTGAAGGCGGCATCAAGCTCGCCACGATAGGCCCGCACGTCGACCATATTTCCAGGGTAGCTGGACGCGTACTTGTGCTCGAGCCGTGACACCGCTGCGTCCGACTCGGCTTTTCGCCCGGTCTCCCAATCGAGGATCGCAAGCGCCCACAGCCTGCTCGGCTCATCGGGTTCCGTTTCTATCATGGCGAGCGCCTCCCGGAGTTGGTGCAGGTACACGAGGTCGACTGCATACTCGGCGTGGGCGCCCTCAAACGCCGGACTCAGTTGCACGAGCTTTCTAAACGACGCGGCAGACTCTTCGAAACGGCCCGCCAGGAAAAGCGAGCTGGCCAGATGCTCGAGGGAGTAAGGATCCAGCGGATCGTTAGCGACGACCTGGCGCAGATAACTCACCTTTCGATCGAACTGTCCGAAGATGCCTTCGGTCAGATAAGCCAGTTGCACCCGCGCGTTCAGATCGTCCGGATCGAGCTCAATCGCGCGATCCAGCTCGGCCTTCGCGCCGGACCAGTCCGATTGAAAGTACAGGCGCTCCCGCCCCAGCTCGTAGTGCGCATAGGCGAGCGTAGGGTCGATGCGAAGCGACCGCTGCAATGCGTCCAGAGCTTTCGGAAGGCCCTTGGAATCCTTGGTTGTCGCCCGGGCGACCTTGGCCCAGGCCAGGGCGTAGTTCGGATCGAGCCGGGTGGCCTGCAGGTAGAGCTCGTGCGCTCTGTTGAAGTCGGCGTCGCTTCCACGATTGACGAAATAGTTGCCCTTCAGCACGAGGCTGTAAGCCTCCTGGCTGGCCTCCGAGTGCCCCGTCGCGGCGGAGCGCAGCGCCACTTCCAGCGCCTGCGCCACGGTGCCCGCGATCTCGTCCTGCACCTTGAAGATGTCGGCGGTGTTGCGGTCATAGATCTGCGACCACAGGTGGGATCCGCTCGAGGCCTGGATCAGCTGAGCGGTGATGCGCAGCTGACCCCCGGCTTTGCGCACGCTGCCTTCCAGGACATGGCTGACGCCCAGCGTCCTGGCAATGTCCCCGATGGTTGCCTGCTTGCCCTTGAAGTAAAAGGAAGAGGTGCGTGAAATCACCCGCAGGTCGGCCGCGTGCGTCAATCGGTCGATCAGCTCCTCCGACAACCCGTCGGAGAAGTACTCCTGGTCCTTTTTCTCGCTCATGTCGACGAACGGCAGAACCGCGATCGACTTCTCGACGGTCGCCACTGCAGCGGCGGGGGACGACGCGGGCGCCACCGCGGCTGCCGGGGTCGCCGCTGGCGAGCTCGCGGAAGCCGGCGCACGTCCGGACAGCCAGAACTTGTCCGCGACGAAGTACACGATGGCCAGCGCCATCACGACCATGATGGCTCGATCCAGGCGGCGGCCCGTCAGCGGCCGGATCGACTTGTGCGCCTCGACCTCCACGGTGGGTTTGAGTCCTTCGGGGGTGATTTCGAAGACCCATGCGAACAGCAGTACCGCGGGAAAACCCAGCGCCATCAGGATCAGCACCAGCCGGTTGGCCCACACCGGCACTTCCAGCATGTGGAATACCACATGGATGGGTTCCAGGATCAGCCAGCAGGTGACGAGATAAAGAAGTCCGACCCGGACGATGTTGCGCTTCTTGATTTCTTCGAAGAACTTGAACGCTTCGGCCATCCGCGTTCCCCCTCAGCCTTCGCCCGGCTCTTCGGGTTCGTTCGATTCCAGCAATCCACCCGCGCCGCTGCCGGCCGGCAGCAGGCCGGTGCGCGCGTAAATGGCCAGCTTCTCGCGCGAATCCAGGATGTCGAGGTTGCGCATCTGCAGCTGCCCCACGCGATCGAGCGGCGAAAACGCCTCCGCGTCGACCCGCTCCATCGACAGCCGCTCCGGCTGGTAGGTCAGGTTCGGACCCTGCGTGTCCAGGATCGTGTAGTCGTCGCCGCGCCGCAGCTCGAGCGTGACTTCGCCGGTCACCGCGCGGCCCACCCATTTTTGCAGCGTATCGCGCAGCATCAGGCTTTGCGGATCGAACCAGCGCCCCTCGTACAGCAGCCGGCCCAGTTTGCGCCCCAGCGTGCGGTAGTTGTCGATCGTGCCCTCGTTGTGGATGGCCGACACCAGCCGCTCGTAGCCGATGTGCAGCAGCGCGATGCCGGGGCCCTCGTACACGCCCCGGCTCTTGGCCTCGATGATGCGGTTTTCGATCTGATCGGAGATGCCCAGCCCATGGCGGCCGCCGATCCGGTTGGCCTCGAGCACCAGCTGCACCGGGTCGGCGAAGCTGCGGCCGTTCAGCGCCACCGGAAAGCCCTGCTCGAAGCGCAGCGTGACCTGCTCGGCCCGGATCTGGACCGCGGCGTCCCAGTGCCTGACCGACATGATCGGCTGCACGATCGGCAGGCCCTGGTTCAACAACTCGAGCTGCTTGGCCTCGTGCGTGGCTCCCCAGATATTGGAGTCGGTCGAGTACGCCTTCTCGGCGCTCGCTTTGAACGCCAGCCCCTGCGCAGCGAGCCACTCGCTCATCTCCTTGCGGCCACCGAGCTCGCGTACGAAATCCTGGTCCAGCCACGGCTTGTAGATGCGAAGCGCCGGATTGGCGAGCAGCCCATAGCGGTGGAAACGCTCGATGTCGTTGCCCTTGTAGGTCGAACCGTCGCCCCAGATCGCCACGCCGTCCTGCTGCATCGCCTTCACCAGCAGCGTGCCGGTCACCGCGCGGCCGAGCGGCGTCGTATTGAAATACGTCTTTCCCGCCGTGCTGATGTGAAAGGCGCCGCACTGCAGCGCCACCAGGCCTTCGTGCGCCAGCGCCTCGCGGCAGTCGATCAGCCGGGCCATCTCGGCGCCGTATTGGCGGGCCCGGCGTGAGATGTCCTCGTAGTCGGCCTCGTCGGGCTGGGCCAGGTCGGCCGTATAGGCGTACGGGACGGCGCCGTTGTGCCTCATCCAGGCCAGTGCCGCCGAGGTGTCGAGTCCTCCCGAAAACGCGATGCCGACTCGCTCGCCTTTGGGAAGGGTCAGCAGGATGCGGCTCATCGTGTCGAGCATCTTACCGGCCGCCGGCTGCTTCAGACGATCACGGCCTCGGGCTCGAGCATCACTCCGAACTTCTCGGCCACGCGCTGCTGCACCTCGCGCGCAAGATCCAGGATCTCGCGGCCGCTCGCCCCGCCCTGGTTCACCAGCACCAGCGCCTGCCGGTCGTACACCGCGGCGCGGCCGCGCCGCACGCCCTTCATCCCGCAGGCCTCGATCAGCCAGCCGGCGGCCAGCTTGAAGCGCCCGCCCGCCAGCGCGTAGCTCACCAGCGACGGAAAGCGGTTCAGCAGGTCCGTGCGCTGCTCGCGCGACACGATCGGGTTCTTGAAGAAACTGCCTGCATTGCCCAGCTGCGCTGGATCGGGAAGCTTGCGGCGACGGATCGTGCAGACCGCCTCGAAAATATCCTTCGCCGAGGGCGACCCGCTCGAGCGCGCCTTCAGTTCGCGATCGAGCTCGGCATAGCCGAGCACGGGTTGCCAGCGCTTGGGCAGCGCCAGCGTCACCGACACGATGATGCGGCTGCCCCTGAAGCGCTGCTTGAACGCGCTGTCCCGGTAGCCGAAGCCGCACTCCTCGGTGCTCATCTGCACGAGCGATCGCTGCGGGCAATCCCACGCTCGCACGCCATGCAGGCGCTCGGCAAGCTCCAGTCCGTAGGCCCCGATGTTCTGGATCGGCGCGGCGCCCACCGTGCCCGGGATCAGCGCCAGGTTCTCCAGTCCGCCAAACCCGGCTCCCAGCAGCCACTGCACCGTTTGGTGCCAGTCCATTCCGGCGCCGACCTCGAACAGCCAGCTCTCGTCGGTTTCGCCCGCCGCCTGCAGGCCCCCGATCTGGATGCGCACGACCAGCCCGGAAAAGTCCGACACGAACAACACGTTGGTGCCGGCGCCCAGCACCAGGCGCGCAAGCCCCGCCACGCGCGGATCGGCCAGCACCTGCTCCAGCTCGCACTGGCGCCGCACCGGAGCCAGGTACGCGGCGCTGGCATCGACGCCGAACGCGTTGAAGCCCTTAAGGGAGGCGTTCGGCTGAAGTTCGGCGTCCATTTGGAGCATTTCCCTAAGACTCATCCGTCTCAGAAATGACACATTTTTATTTCTTTATACTGCTTATTTGGTATGTATAATGCCTGTATTCAGCGTTTCCCCACGCTCATTGTGAGACTACAAAGCAGTTCTGCGGGTAGTGGCTTCAAAGACTAATTCGTTTGGATTACCCTTCAATCTGAATTATGAAACCGCGCTACGAGCCCCTGTACTACCGGTCGATCCCGACTGTGGGCGACTCGCAGGACCCGTCGGGGACCGACGGGCGCGTGCGCGCCGTGCGCAGCGGGCCCGAGCCGGTGATGCAGCATCCGTCGGTGCTGGAGGCGCAGCATCCGGACATCGTTCAGGCGGTCACGCTGCTCTGGGGTTACCCGGAGATGAACGTGTATTTCGAAAAGCTCTGGCTCGACGACGGAAGCGGATGTCCGATCGCGCCGGAGGCGATGTCGGAGTTGATGCTGCTGGCCGGTGTGCATCGGTGGCTTTCGCCGCAGCGTCCAGAACGCAGCATGGCGTCGATCTACGACGCATCGAGCACCTCGAATCGGAATCGGCGCAAGGACGTGTGGGCCGACGTCCCACGAAGACGCCGCTGATTCACCTGCGCGCGCGCAGGTGAATCAGCGCCCTCCGAAGCGCGCAGCGCGAAGGAGGGCGGACCCGCCAACCGGCAAAGCCAACCGACAAACTATCAAGCGATCGATTTGACGCGCCGCGCTTCGAACAGCAGCGCCCCGAAACGGTCGCGCACGGCCCCTTCCAGCCCTGCCGCATCCAGGCCCGCGGCCGCGTTCAGCCCGGCCGGGTCGCCGTGGTCGAAGAAGCGGTCCGGCAAGCCCAGGTGCAGGAACGGCCGCTCGATCGCCAGCCTCGACAGGGCTTCGGCACAGCCGCTGCCGGCGCCGCCCATCACGGCGTTCTCCTCCACCGTGACCAGCGCGTCGTGTGATCGGGCGATTTGCGCCAGCAGGTCCGTGTCCAAGGGCTTCACGAAGCGCATGTTCACCACCGTCGCATCCAGCGCTTCGGCGGCGCGCAGCGCCGCATAGAGCACCGGCCCGAAGGCGAGCATCGCAATGCGCGCTCCGCGCGGAGCGCGCGAGTGGCGCCGGATCTCGCCGCGGCCGATCGGCACGCCCTCCAGGCCTCGCTCGACCGCCACCCCGGCGCCCGCTCCGCGCGGATAGCGCACGGCCGCCGGTCCGTCGTGCAGAAAAGCGGTCGACAACATCTTGCGGCACTCGTTCTCGTCGCTGGGCGCCATCACGACCATATTCGGAATGCAGCGCAGGTAGGTCAGGTCGAAGGCGCCGTGGTGCGTGGCACCGTCGGCGCCGACGAGCCCGCCCCGATCCAGCGCGAACACCACCGGCAGATTCTGGATTGCCACATCGTGGATCAGCTGGTCGTAGGCGCGCTGCAGGAACGTGGAGTAAATGGCCACCACGGGTTTGCGTCCCTCGCAGGCAAGACCGGCCGCGAAAGTCACCGCGTGCTGCTCGGCGATACCGACGTCGTAGTACCGGTCCGGGAACTGCCGCTCGAAGCGCACCATGCCCGAGCCCTCGCGCATCGCCGGCGTGATGCCGACCAGGCGCGAGTCGGCCGCGGCCATGTCGCACAGCCAGTCGCCGAACACCTGCGTGAAGGTCGGCTTGCCGGGCGCGCCTTTCTGCAGCCCCATTTTCGGATCGAACGGCGAGGGCCCGTGGTACAGCACCGGATCGGCCTCGGCCAGCTTGTAGCCCTGCCCTTTGCGCGTGACCACGTGCAGGAACTGCGGACCGGCCAGGCCCCGGATGTTCTGCAGGGTCGGAACCAGCGAATCGAGGTCGTGGCCGTCGATCGGTCCGATGTAATTGAATCCGAACTCCTCGAACATGGTGCCGGGAACCAGCATCCCCTTGGCATGCTCCTCCAGCTTGCGCGCCAGCTCCAGCATCGGCGGCACGTGCTTGAGCACCTGGCGGCCGGCCTGCTTGGCGGCCGCGTAGAACTTGCCGCTCATCAGGCGTGCCAGGTAACGGTTCAGCGCGCCGACCGCGGGCGAGATCGACATGTCGTTGTCGTTCAGCACGACCAGCAGCCGGACGTTCTCGGCGATGCCGGCGTTGTTCATCGCCTCGAACGCCATGCCGGCCGACATCGCCCCGTCGCCGATCACCGCGATCGAATGGCGATTTTCGCCGCGGTCGCGCGCCGCCACCGCCATTCCCAGAGCCGCCGATATCGAGGTCGACGAGTGGGCCGTGCCAAAGGCGTCGTACACGGACTCGCTGCGGCGCGGAAAGCCCGAAATGCCGTTGGCCTGCCGCAGGGTTCGCATCGCCTCGCGCCGGCCAGTCAGGATCTTGTGTGCATAGGTCTGGTGGCCCACGTCCCACACGATCCGGTCTTCCGGCGTGTTGAACACGTAATGCAGCGCGATGGTCAGCTCGACCGTGCCCAGGTTGGAGCTCAGGTGGCCCCCGGTCCGGGAGACCGATTCGAGCAGGAAAGCGCGCAGTTCCTCGGCCAGTTGTTTCAAGTGGCTGCGATCGAGCGTGCGAAGCTCGGCCGGGTCGTTGATGGTCGTCAGCAGGCTGTACACGTCAGCTCCGGCGTTGCACGATCAGATCGGCCAGCTGCTTCAGCCGTAAGGTTCGGGGCTGGATTTCCGCTCCCAGACCGGACAACGCCTCGTGCGCCTCCGTCCGCAGCCGCTCGGCCCAGCGCCGCGCCGCCTCGGCGCCCAGAACCGAGACGTAAGTCGGCTTGCTCTGGCGCAGGTCCTTGCCAGCGGTCTTGCCCAATTCAGCGGAGGTGGCCACGGTGTCGAGCAGATCGTCGACGATCTGGAACGCCAGCCCGATCGCGTCCGCATACCGTTCGAGCGCGGCCCGTTCGCGCACCGTGGCGCGTCCGGCCGCGATGCCCATCGTGACCGAGGCGCGCAGCAGCGCCCCGGTTTTCATCCGGTGCATCGTCTCCAGCTCGGCCGCGCTCATCGAGCGCCCGACCGCGGCCAGATCGATCGCTTGCCCGCCGCACATGCCCGCGGTGCCCGCGGCCTGCGCCAGGTCGCGGACCAGCGCCACGCAGGTTTCCGGCGCGATCGGCGCGTTGGCCAGGATCCTGAACGCCTCCGCCTGCAGGGCATCGCCCGTCAGCATCGCGGTGGCCTCGTCGAAGGCCACATGCACGGTCGGCTTTCCGCGTCGAAGCACGTCGTCGTCCATGCACGGCATGTCGTCGTGCACCAGCGAGTAGGCATGGACCAATTCGACCGCGGCTGCGATCGCATCGAGCGCGCCATCCGGCGCCGAGCTGAATTCGCCGGCCGCGTACACCAGCAGCGGCCGCACGCGCTTGCCGCCGTTCAGAACGGCGTAGCGCATGGCCGCATGCAGCCGGCGCGGCTCGCGCTCGTCGGCGGCCAGGCAGGCCTGGACAAACTGCTCGAAGCGGCCCTGGCACGCCGCGATCCAATCGGACAACGCGGTCACATGCGGGGGGCCGGCCGCTCGCGCCGAAACGGAAGCGACGCTCACGTTGCAGGGCCTGGCATTTCGTCTGGTGAGAAATTGCTCAGCACGTCTTCATCAAGCTTCTGAATTTGCTGCTCGGCATCGGCCAGCCTGCCCTGGCAAAAACGCGCCAGCTCCGCGCCGCGCCGATACGCCGCAATCGATTCATCGAGGCCCAGTTCCCCTGACTCCATGCGCCGTACCAGCTGATCGAGCTGATCGAGCGCCTGCTCGAACGTCAGGTCTTCGACCCGGTTCGAATTCGCGTCAGGAGGCGAAATCATTTCGTCTTATGACCGATGCCACCTGGCACGCCTAACGAGGTGCCGTGGCACCATTTAAGGTATTTTAGTTCATAGCCCCGATCCGCCCGGCCAGGCAACCGATTGCGTTGCGTTTACACACACAACCCCCCCTCCCGATGAGCACATCCGAACGATTTTTCACGCTGGTGGACGCAGATACGCTACGCGCGAATTTGGGAAGGCCTGACTGGCGCGTCATCGACTGCCGGCACGATCTTTTGCAGCCACAGGCGGGGCAACTGGCGTACGCCAAGGGTCACATTGCAGGGGCCGTGTTCGCGCATATGGATCGTGATTTGTCCGGTACAAAGACAGCCCGGTCCGGCCGGCACCCGCTGCCGGACCCGGATCGGCTGGTCGAATGTTTCCGCCGCTGGGGCATCGAGCCAGACACGCAGATGGTCGCCTACGACGCCAGCGCAGGCTCGCTGGCTGCGCGGCTGTGGTGGCTGGCGCGCTGGCTCGGACACGAAGCGGTGGCGTTGCTCGACGGCGGATGGCAGGCGGCCCTCGAGGCGGGCTTGATCATCGAGTCCGCCGAACCGAGCATCGCGCCGAGCCGCTTCGAGCGCGGGCCGCCGCTGGTGCGCCTGGCGGACGTGGATGCGGTGCAGACGGCCCGCGCCGATCCCGGCTGGCTGATCATCGATGCCCGGGCGCCGGATCGGTACGCGGGGCGCAACGAAACGATCGACCCGGTCGCTGGCCACATCCCCGCAGCCGTGAACCGCTTCTGGCAGGCCAATATAGGGACGGACGGGCGTTTCAAACCGGCCGACCAGCTGCGCTCCGAATTCCGCGCGTTGTTGGGCGCGCGAGCGGCTGCGAACGTGATCTCGCAGTGCGGCTCGGGCATCACGGCCTGCCACAACCTGCTGGCGATGCAGCGGGCCGGCCTCGCGGGCGCCGCCCTGTACCCCGGCTCGTGGAGCCAGTGGATCGCGGACCCGGCGCGCCCGGTCGCGGTCGGCAGCGAGCCGGCCGGCTCCTGACCCGGCGCCGCCTGAATTCAACCGCCCTTCACCAGGGTGCGGATCAGCCCCGCCAGCGCCACGCCCGCCAGCACCAGCGCCACTTCGGGCAGCGACTGGCTCAGCGGCTTGCGTCGCATCATTTCGGGCAGCAGGTCCGACAGCGCGATGTAGACGAAACTCGCGGCCGCCACCAGCAGCGTGTACGGCAGCAGCTTGTGGAAGGACTCGAGCAGGAAGAATCCGATCACGCCCCCCAGCACCGCTGACAGACCCGAGATCAGCATGAACGTGAAGGCGCGCCGCCGGCTCAATCCCGCGTTCAACAGGATCATGAAGTCTCCGATCTCGTGCGGAACCTCGTGGGCGAACACGGCGCTGGCCGTCACCACGCCCGCGCGCAGATCCAGCAGGAAGGCCGCCGCGATTACGGCGCCGTCGCCGAAATTGTGGAATGCGTCGCCGATCAGGATCGGCCAGGCGCCGCGGCCGGCCTCGTGCGCGTCGTAGCCATGCGGGTGCTGGTGTTCGTCGCCTTCGTGATGGTGCGTGTGATGCAGCAGCGTGACCTTCTCGAGTATGAAGAAGCCCACGATGCCAGCCGTCATGACCCAACCGAGCGTGCCCGCCGCCAGACCGGACTCCATCGCTTCCGGCAGCAGTTGCACCAGCGCGGTCGCCAGCAGCACGCCGGCCGCGATCGACACCATTTTGTCGACCAGGCCGGACAGCAGCCGAAAGCTCAGCAGCGCCGCCAGGCCGATCGAGATCAGCGTGGAGAGCGTGTTCGCCAGGAAGATGTACAGCAGCGTCAGCACGGCGCACCCGGCGCGCACGCCAGGCCCAAATTAACCGGTCAGGTCACCCCCGCCGCCGGGTTCTTGTTCAATTTGAACCGTCTTGGGGGATGCGCGGGCATGCGCGGCGGACAGTACCTTCTTAAGGCAAGGGTGCAGTATATAGACCCATCTATCGGTATCATTTTCGCCAGCGCGGCTTTCCCGACCGCGCGGAGTCTGCCCTTCGATGAGCACATCGCCGGATCTGGAAGAGATTGCGCGCCGTTTCCGGCGCGTCGCACCGGCGGTCGAGCAGTGCACGGTCCGGATCGTCGAGGAATTCTCGACCATGACGTCGGTCCGACGCGATGTGCCCGAGCCGGTTGCGCGGTCGATGGACCGGGGCGCGATGGTGACGGTTGCCGAGGGCGACGGCGTCGGATATGCAGCCACCAGCGATCTGAGCGAATCGGGCCTGAGGGCGGCCGCCGAACGGGCGACGCGATGGGCGCGCTGCAGTCGCGGCAGAAGCGTGTTCGCCGATACATCACCCCGGCTGGTACGGCCCGGCGGCCGCTTCCACAGCGGCACGGTCACGGAGCCGGACTGGACGCCGGCCGAGCGCATCGATCTGCTGCGGGAGGAATCCGCACAGTGCCACCTGGACGACCGCATTGTCGATTGGCAGGCCAGCCTGTGGACGATCCGCTCGAGCCGGCTGCTGGCGGCGGCCGGAGGAGACCAGATCTTCCAGCAGCACGACTTCGCCGTTCCCGCGCTGCACGTGGTGGCCAGCAACCGCGATCTGACGCAGCTGCGCTCCTGGGGTGGCCGGTACAACGGGCTGTGCCAGCAGGGCACGGCCCGGCAGGTCGCCCAGCGAAGCGGGTTCGCGGGCGCCGGGCGACACACCGCGGAGCAGGCCCTGCAGTTGCTGGCGGCTCCGAACTGCCCGAGCGGCACGTTCGACGTGCTGCTGATGCCCGACCAGATGATGCTGCAGATCCACGAATCGATCGGCCATCCGCTCGAGCTGGACCGCATCCTGGGTGACGAGCGCAACTACGCGGGAACGAGCTTCGTGACGCCGGAGATGTTCGGGACCTACCGCTACGGATCGCAGCTTCTGAACATCACCTACGATCCGACCCAGGCGCAGGAATTCGCGACCTTCGCTTACGACGACGAGGGCAGCCGGGCTCAGCGCCAGCACCTGATCCGCGACGGCATCCTGCTGCAGCCGCTGGGCGGGGCGCTGTCGCGCCGCCGCATACCGCAGGCGAGCTGGGACGGCTTCGTGGCAACGGCGCGCGCCAGCAGCTGGAATCGGCCGCCGATCGACCGGATGTCGAATCTGAACCTGGAGCCCGCCAGCACGACCTTCGAGCAAATGGTGTCGTCGATCGACGACGGCATCCTGATGCAGACCAACGCGTCCTGGTCGATCGACGACTCGCGCAACAAGTTCCAGTTCGGTTGCGAATGGGGCCAGCGGATCCGCTCGGGGCAGCTGGCCGAAGTGGTGCGCAATCCGAACTACCGCGGCATCTCGGCGACGTTCTGGCGCTCGCTGGCCATGGTGGGCGATGCCTCCAGCGTCGCGGTGCTGGGCTCGCCGTTCTGCGGCAAAGGCGAACCCAATCAGCTGATCCGGGTCGGACACGCCAGTCCCGCCTGCAAGTTCTCGGCGGTGGCCGTGTTCGGGGCCGAGCGCTGAGATGAAGCAGCTCTTCTTCGAGCTGGCCGATCATGCGACCCGCCAACTGCGCGGCACCGAAACCCTACTGACCACGTTCTGCGGAGAGACCTCCGATTTCGTCCGATTCAATCGCGCGCGCGTGCGGCAGGCCGGAAGCGTGGCGCAGGCCTGGCTGCGCCTGACGCTGATCCATCAGGGGCGGCGCCTGAATTCGACGCTGACGGTCGCGTTCGATCGGGCAGGCGACCAGGCGGCCATCGCGGAGGCGATCCAGACGATGCGCTCGGACCTGCCCACGGTGCCGGCCGATCCGCTGCTGCTGTACGGGACCGAGGTGGCCAGTTCGAACCTGGAGCGCAGCGGCCGGCTGCCGGATGCCGAAGAGGCGGTCGACTGCGTGATCGCGGCGGCCGACGGCGCCGACCTGGTCGGCATCTTCGCCAGCGGCCCGGTTTTTCGCGGCTTTGCGAACTCGCTGGGCCAGCGCAACTGGCACCGGGTCGACAGTTTCCAGCTGGACTGGTCCATCTACCTGGGCGGCGACAAGGCCGTGAAGTCGACGTTCGCGAGCGAAGCGTGGAACGCCCAGGAAGTGACCCGGCGGATCCAGTCAGCCCGCGACCAGCTCAGCTTCCTGGCAGCGAGCCCACGGGCCATCGAGCCGGGTCGATATCGCGCCTTTCTGACCCCGGCCGCGGTCGACGAGCTGGTCGGGATGCTGAGCTGGGACGGCGTTTCGGCGCGCAGCCAGCGCACGCGCCAGAGCGCACTGCAGAAGCTGGTCGACGGCGAGGCAACGCTGTCGCCCATGGTCACGCTGCGCGAAAACACCGCCGAAAGCCTTGCTCCGGCGTTCGATGACAGCGGCTTTCCCAGGCCGGCGCGGCTCGCGCTGATCAGCGGAGGCCAGCACGCGGGCGCGCTGGTGTCGGCGCGAACGGCCAAGGAGTACGACATCGCCGCCAACGGCGCTAACGAAGACGAATCGATGCAGTCCGCCGACCTGGACGGGGGTGCGCTGCCGATGTCCGACGCGCTGGCGGCGCTGGACCGGGGGATCCTGGTCGGCAACCTGTGGTACCTGAATTATTCGGACCGCGCCTCGGGCCGGATCACCGGGATGACGCGCTTTGCCACGTTCTGGGTCGAGGGCGGCCAGATCGTCGCGCCGCTGAACGTGATGCGTTTCGACGATTCGATCTACCGGATGCTGGGCAGCGAGCTGCAGGCGCTCACGCGCGAACGCGAGTGGATCCAGAGCCGCAGCACCTACGGGCAGCGCTCGGTCGAGTCCACGCGCGTGCCAGGCGCCTTGCTGTCGAGCCTGACGCTGACGCTGTAAGCGCCGGGATGTGGCAGGTCGAGGAGCATCACCAGGTCGACCAGCAACTGTCCGGCAAGGTTCCGACCCGGGCGCTGAAACGCTACGAAATATGGAAGGACATCGCGAGCCTTTCCGGGCCGCCGGGGTTGCGCGCGATCCGGGGCTTTCACGACGAAGCGACCTGCGGACAATGGAAGGAGCATCGGGCATCGAGGCTCGGGCTGCACTGGCGCGTGATCTATCGGGTGCTGGCCGATGCGCTTCTGATCCAGGTGGTGCAGGTCACGCCCAATGGCGATCGGAAGGCGTGAAATGAAGGACTACCGCGCCGCGCACAAGCGCGTTGAGGTTTCTGTCGGGGAGTCGGTCCGCATCTTGCGGGAGTTGCAGGAGCTCAGCCAGAGTGAACTGGCTCGCCTGACCGGCATTCCGCAGGCGACGATCTCCGCGATCGAGAACGATCGCGTCAATCTGGGCGTGGAGCGGGCCAAGGTGCTGGCGCGTGCGCTCAAGTGCCACCCGGCTGTCCTCGTCTTCCCCGGCTGGGAGGTTTCCCTGGAATCCACCGCCTAGTATCGAGCTAGCGGCGCCGCTCGAACCAGTCTTGTACGCGCCGGCGCTGTGCCGGCAGAAGGTGCAGCCCGAGCTTGGAGCGGCGCCACAGCACGTCCTCCGCGCTTGCCGCCCATTCGCGCGCGACCAGGTAATCCAGCTCGGCCTCGTATAGCCCTTCCGCGATGGGTTCACCAAGATCGGCCAGGCCCTGGGCCGACCCCAGCACGGCGTGGACCCGGGTTCCGTAGGCGCCGGCCATCCGCCGCAGCACGCGCGGTGGCATCCAGCCGTACTGCACGTTCAGCGCCTCGACGAAGGCGGCCAGCCTGCCCTGCCCGGAGCCTGCAGCCGGGGCTGCGTCCAGATCCCCGCCCGGCAGCACGGCGTCGCGCGTCCAGCCGCCGCGAGTGCACTGCAGCCACGGCACCAGCCGGTCGACCGCGTGCTCGGCCAGCGTCCGGAAGGTCGTCACCTTGCCGCCCCACACCGTCAGCAGCGGCGCGCCGCGGTGGTCCAGCTCGAGCGCGAAATCGCGGGTCAGGTCCGACGGGCCAGCGCCATCGTCCAGCAGCGGGCGCACGCCGGCGTAGGTCCACGCGATGTCGGCCCGACTGATCGGCTGCTTCAGGTAACGACTGGCCAGGTCGCACAGGTAATCGATCTCGGCCTCGTCGATCCGTGCCGTTTCGGGCGGCTCGTTCAATTCGACGTCCGTGGTGCCGATCAGCGTGAAGTCGTGCTCGAACGGGATCGCGAAGGCGATGCGCCGATCGGCCGCCTGCAGCACGTACGCGAAGTCGTGGCCGAAACGGCGGCGCACCACCAGGTGGCTGCCCTTGACCAGGCGCAGGCGGCGGCCCGAACCGGCCGCGCATACGTCCTGAAGAAACCGCCCGGCCCACGGGCCGGTCGCATTGACCAGCGCCCGGGCGCGAATCGGAACTTCGCCGCCGTGCGGTCCGACCGCAGCGGCGATCCAGGCCTGGCCGCTGCGTTGCGCCCGCAGCAGGCGTGTGCGCGTGAAAATGCGCGCACCCCGTTCGGCCGCATCGATCGCGACGGTGGCCACCAGCCGGGCATCGTCGGTCCAGGCGTCGGAGAACTCGAAGCCGGTCCGAAATGCGGGCCGCAGCGCCTGGCCGGCCGGATGGCTGGCCAGGCCGACCCGGCGCGACGGCGGCAAATCGGACTGGCCGGCCAGCACGTCGTACAGCCACAATCCGGTCCGCAGCATCCAGGCCGGCCGCATCGAATCGTCGTGTACCAGCACCAGGCGCAGCGGCCGCACCAGGTGCGGCGCCGAGCGCAGCAGCACCCGCCGCTCCCGCAGCGCCTTGCGCACGAGCCCGATCTGGCCGTGCTCCAGGTAGCGCAGCCCGCCGTGGATCAGCTTGCTCGAAGCCGACGAGGTGTACGAGGCGAGGTCCGCCTGCTCGCACACGATCACGGCCAGGCCCCGACCGGCCGCGTCGCGTGCGATCGCGGCTCCGTTGATGCCGCCGCCCGCGACCAGAACGTCGCACTCCAATGGCTCGGCCACCGCAGATGACCCGTCAGTGCGCCTGGTCCCAGTTGGGACCGGCGCCGACATCGACCGCGAGCGGGACCTTCAGCGAGCCCACATGGCACATCAGGTCCGGAACCCGGCTCTTGATCAGCCCGAGCTCCGCATCGGGAACCTCGAACACGAGCTCGTCGTGCACCTGCATGATCAGGCGGGTACGCAGCGACTCCCGATGCAGCCAGTCGGCCGTGGCCACCATCGCGAGCTTGATCAGGTCGGCCGCGGTGCCTTGCATCGGAGCGTTGATGGCCGCCCGCTCGGCGCCCTGGCGGCGCGGGCCGTTGGGCGAATTGATCTCGGGCAGCCACAGCCGGCGCCCGAAGACGGTTTGCACGTACCCCTGGCGCTTGGCCAGTGCGCGCGTGGCATCCATGTAGCGCGCCACGCCGGGGTAACGCGTGAAATAGCGGTCGATGTAGGCGCGTGCCTCGTCCTTGCCGATGCCCAGGTTGGCCGCAAGCCCGAACGCCGTCATTCCGTACATCAGGCCGAAGTTGATCACCTTGGCGGTGCGCCTCTGGTCGGCCGTGACCTCGTTCAACGCCACCCCGAAAACCTCCGATGCCGTGGCGCGGTGCACGTCCTGTCCCTTCGCAAACGCCTCCAGCAGGCCGGCGTCGTCGGAAAGATGCGCCATGATCCGCAGCTCGACCTGCGAGTAATCGGCCGACACGATGTGTGATCCCGGCGGGGCGATGAACGCCTCGCGGATGCGCCGGCCCTCCGGCGTGCGGATCGGGATGTTCTGCAGGTTCGGGTCCGACGAGGCCAGCCGGCCCGTGATCGCGATCGCCTGTCCGTACGTGGTGTGGACGCGGCCGGTGTCCGGTCGGATCATCGCGGGCAGCTTGTCGGAGTAAGTCGACTTCAGTTTCGACAGCGCCCGGTGCTCCAGCAGCGTCCTGGGCAGCGGGTAGTCGGCGGCGAGCTTTTCGAGCACATCCTCGTCGGTGCTGGCCGCTCCGCTGGCGGTCTTTTTCTGCGCCGGCAGCCCCAGCTTGCCGAACAGGATCTCGCCGATCTGCTTGGGCGAGCCCAGATTGAACGGCTGGCCCGCGAGCTGATGCGCCATCTGCTCCAGCGCCATGATGCGCTCGCCCAGTTCCCGGCTCTGGGCCGCCAGCCGCACCGGGTCGACCAGCACGCCGGTGCGCTCCATCGTGTACAGCACGCGCGACACCGGGATCTCGATCGATTCATACACGAACTTCAGGCCCTCGTTCTCGCTCACGCGCGGCCACAGCACCCGGTGCAGGGCCAGCGTGATCTCGGCGTCCTCGGCCGAATACTCGGTGGCGCGCTCGATGGCAACCTGATCGAAGCCGATCTGACGCGCGCCCTTGCCGCACACCTGCTCGTACGTGATCGTGCGCCGCCCCAGGTGCCGCTCGGCCAGTGCGTCCAGGTCGTGGCCCCGGTGCGCCTCCAGCACGTACGACTGCAGCAGCGTGTCGTGCTCGATGCCCGCCAGCGCGATCCCGTGGTTGGCCAGCACGTGTGCGTCGTACTTCAGGTTCTGCCCGACCTTCGGGTGGCGCGGCGACTGCAGCCACGCTCGCAGCCTGCCCAGCACGTGCTCCAGCCCGAGCTGCTCGGGCGCGCCCGCGTAGCGGTGCGCCAGCGGGATGTAGCAGCCCTCGTGCTCGGCGACCGACAGCGAGATGCCGACCAGGCGCGCCGCCATCGGATCCAGGTCCGTGGTCTCGGTGTCCAGGCTGGTGAGCGGCGCCGCCTCGATGCGACCGATCCATTCGTCCAACCGGGCCTCGGTCAGCACCGTCTCGTAGCGCACCGCCGGCGCGTGCAGCGCCGGCGACGCCTCGGCCGTCTGCGCCCCGGAGGCGGCCCGGGCCTCCTGCGCCGCGTTGTCGTCCAGGGTCCTGAGCCAGGTGCGGAACTCGAAGCGCTCGTACAGGCGCTTGAGCGCCTGCGCATCGGGAGGGCGCGCCCGCAGCGCCTGCAGCGTCGGCACCTGCGCCGACAGATCAGCGTCGGTCCGCACCGTAACCAGCTCGCGCGCGGTCGCAAGCCACCCGATCGCCTTCCTGAGGTTCTCGCCGACCGCGCCGCCGACCGCGTCGGCATGCTGCACCAGCTGATCGAGCGAGCCATACTCGGACAGCCAGCGCACCGCCGTCTTCGGCCCGACCTTTTCGACGCCCGGCACGTTGTCCACGCTGTCGCCCACCAGCGTCAGATAATCGACGATCCGTTCCGGCGGGACGCCGAACCGGGCGATCACGCCGGCCCGATCGAAACGCCGCGGCGGGCCGCCGTCCCGGCTCATCGTGTCGAGCACCTCGATCTGATCGTCGACCAGTTGGGTCAGGTCCTTGTCGGTGCTGACGATCACGACCCGCATGCCGTCGCGCCGGGCCCGCTGCGCCAGGGTGCCGATCACGTCGTCGGCCTCCACCCCCGGGATCTCCAGCACCGGCCAACCCAACGCCTGCACCGCCTCGTGGATCGCCTCGATCTGGGAGCCCAGATCCACGGGCATGGCAGGGCGATTGGCCTTGTATTCTGCGAACAGGTCGTCGCGAAAGGTCTTACCTTTTGCGTCGAACACGCAGGCCCGGTACTCGGCGGGTGACTGCTCGTCCAGCACGCGCAGCATCCCGATGAAACCCCGGATCGCTCCGGTCGGTTCACCGGCCGAAGTGCGCAGATCGGGCATCGCGTGGAATGCCCGGTACAGGTAGCCGGAGCCGTCCACCAGCAGCAGTGTTTGCATCAGGAGCTAACCATGATCGATCGGCAAAAGAATATCCCCACCCTGCGCGCGATCGCGACGCTCGACCGCGCAACCAGCGTCAAGGCCCGTGAATCCTGGCAGATATGGGGGATTATCTCGGAGTTTGTCGAGGCTTCGGAGCGATTGTCCGAGATCCGCCCGGCCGTGTCGATCTTCGGCAGCGCCAGGACCCCGGCCGGCTCGCCGCGCTACGAGCTCACCATCCAGATCGCCCGCAAGCTGTCCGACGCCGGTTTCGCGGTGCTCAGCGGCGGCGGCCAAGGGATCATGGAGGCGGCCAACAAGGGCGCCTTCGGGGGCGGCTCGCCCAGCGTGGGACTGAACATCGAGCTGCCGCACGAACAGTGCAGCAACCCGTACCAGGACATCTCGCTGCGGTTCCGTCACTTTTTCGCGCGCAAGGTGTCCTTCGTCAAGTACGCGTCGGCCTACGTGGTGATGCCCGGCGGGTTCGGCACGCTGGACGAGCTCAGCGAGGCGCTGACGCTGATCCAGACCCACACGAGCCGCAGGATTCCGATCGTGCTGGTCGAGGCGGCCTACTGGCAGGGTCTGCTCGCCTGGATGCGCGATCGGATGGTCACCGAGGCAATGATCGACGAGAAGGACCTGGACCTGATGCAGGTGGCCGAAGACCCCGACCAGGTGGTCGACGCCATTTTTGACTTCTACGAGGCGCGCGGGTTCCTGCAGACGGCCGCCGAGCGCGAACAGCTGCTGTACCTGTAGGCCTGGCGCGAGCCCGCGCCGATCCAACATTTGTGCGGCCGGCACGTACAATATCGCCATGGGCCTGACCCGCTCGCTGCTTTCGCGCGCCGGGGTGCCCGCGGTGCGGGCGCTGGCGCCGTGCTGCGTTGCGGCCGCGGCCATGCTGGCCAGCGCGCCGGCCCGCAGTGTCGATGATCTTCCGCCGCCGCTGCCCGCCTTCGCGCCCGACGCTTCGGCGGGCAGCCCGCCCGCTGACCAGGCTGCCGGCGGCAGCCAGCCCGCGCCGCCGGCTGCTGAACCGGCTGCGGTGCGGGCGCCCGAGCCGGCGCCGGCCAAGACCGAGCACGATGTGAGAATCGAGCAAAAGCACGTCGGCCGGCGCGTATCCGAGGTGATCGTGACTCCGGCCGGGTTCACGTACCACTACACGATGATTCATCTGGACGATCAGGATCGGGGAACATCGCCGCTGCAGCCCCACACCGAGCTGTCGGTGCCGCGCTTTTTCCGGATCGATTTCTGACTCACCCGGGCTTTCGTCTGCACCGCGCGCCATGGCCGTCTTTACCGCGCTGACGCGCGATGAAATCGTTGCGCTGCTCGGCGGCTACTCGGTCGGCGAGCTGGTGACCTTCGAGGGCATCCCGTCCGGCATCGAGAACACGAACTTCTTCCTTTCGACCACCGGGGGCGAGTTCGTTCTGACCGTGTTCGAGCGGCTCGGAGCCGCACAACTGCCCTTTTATCTGGGCCTGATGAAGCACCTGGCGCTGCGCGGGCTGCCGGTGCCGGAGCCGGCCGCAACCGCCGGTGGCAGCCTGCTCACCCAGGCGCGCCGCAAGCCGGTCGCGATCGTTACCCGGCTGCCGGGCCGCGCGGTGCTCGCTCCGACGGCCGCGCAGTGCGCGCAGGTCGGGCACTTCCTGGCCGAAATGCACCAGCAGGGGCGCGACTACGCGCCGTTCCAGCCGAACCTGCGCGGCATCGGCTGGTGGAAGAGCACGCTGCCGAAGCTGGAGCCGCTGATCGCCGCCGACCAGTTCCAGGAGCTGGCCGAGGAGGTCGTGTTCCAGGACAGCTTCGTGCGCAGCCCGCAATTCGAGCAGCTGCCGGCCGGCCCGGTCCACGCTGACCTGTTCCGCGACAACGTGCTGTTCGACGGCGGCCACATCGGCGGCGTGATCGACTTTTATTTCGCAGCCTGCACGGCGTGGCTGTTCGACCTGGCGGTGACCATGAACGACTGGTGCGCCGATCCGCACAGCGGCGAGTTCGACCGCCCGCGCGCGCTGGCGATGCTCAAGGCCTACCACGCGGTGCGCCCGCTGACCGAGGTGGAACACAAGGCCTGGCGCACCGCGTTGCGCGCCGCCGCCCTGCGGTTCTGGATCTCACGCCTGTACGACCTGCACCTGCCGCGCCCGGCCGCGCTGCTCAAGCCGCACGATCCGGCCCGGTTCGAGCGGATGCTGCGGCTGCGGGCGCGCCAGCCGGATCTGCCGTGGGTCTCGTGACGGCTCGCCGGAACCCGCTGCATCCCGGCGCTCCCCCTCACGGGGTCGGAGAGGCGTAAATGCGTTCGACGGCGCGCAGGATCTCCTCGACCTTCTCGAGCACCTCGGTGATCGGCGCAAGTCCGTCGGTCATGAGCTGAAGATCATCAGTTGCCACGGCGAGATTAAGACCATCGTCGAGGCTTCGAATGGCCGCTGTGGGCAGAAGCATGGCGGTCCCGGACGCGTCTGCAGAGCCGACGGTGACAACGATGACCCGGCCCTGTCGGCCGTCAATATGGAAGGTCCAGCCCTCCCCTGCTTTGTAACTGTCGCTCTGGTTTGGGTCACCGTGACCGAGCCTCTTCAACGATTCCTCGACCGTCGAGTCCAATGCGTCGATCCCGAGCACACCGCCATGGCACAGCCACACGGAGTAGTTCGAGTGACGCCCGTCTTTGCGCCAGATCACAAAGTCCCGTCGTTCCCGGCATTGCGGGTTGTCCCATGGCGACTGAGGCGAACTTTCTTCCTTGACCTCCAAGTCCGACTGGGGCATGAACGATTTGATGAACTTGGCGTCCACTCTGGCAAGGCTGACCTCGGCAGCGGTGGAGGAAGTAAAGGCTATCGCGGTCGCTGCCAACAGCCACCACTCGACCAGGAACCGAGCCGAAATCCGATTCCGTCGGATGGCCGCCGACCTCGAATGGCCTGCTGTTGCTCCGTTTCCCACCGCAGAGGCTTTGCGCACCCGTTTCAAGCCCGCTCGAGCTTGGCCACCGCCAGCAGCAGCTCCTTGATTCCCGCCGCGCCGAACTGGATCTGGGCGCGCGCGTCGCCCCCGTCGCCCTGCAGCCGGATCACGACGCCATCGCCGAATTTCGGATGCCGCACGCTCTGGCCGACCTGGAAGCCATGGTGTGCACCGGCACCCGCCGCACCCACGACGGCGCCGCCCGGCGCTGCCGGCGCGCTCCAGGACGGCACCGCTTGCACCGTTGGGCGCCGGCGCGGCGCCAGCCAGCGCACCGATTCGGGCGGAAGCTCGTCCAGAAAACGCGAGCGGATCCCGTAGCGGGTCTGTCCGTGCAGCAGCCGCGCCTGCGCAAAGCTCAGGAACAGGCGCTTGCGGGCGCGCGTGATCGCCACGTACATCAGGCGCCGCTCCTCTTCCAGGCCGCGGTCGCCCTCGTCCAGGCTGTTTTCGTGCGGAAACAGGCCCTCTTCCAGCCCGGTGATGAAGACCGCTTCGAACTCCAGGCCCTTGGCCGAGTGCACCGTCATCAGCTGCAGCGCATCCTGCCCCTGCCCGGCCTGGTTGTCGCCCGCCTCCAGCGAAGCGTGCGCCAGAAAGGCGGTCAGCGGCGAAACCGGCTCGGTGGCGGCCCCGGCCTGCGAAGCGGCGCCAGCCGCGAAGGAGGCCTGCTCGCTGCCGTAACCCTGCTCCACCACGAAGCTGGTCGATGCGTTGACCAGTTCCTCCAGGTTCTCGAGCCGGTCCTGGCCATCTTTCTCGTTCGCGTAGTGCGTGCGCAGGCCGCTTTGCTGGATCGCCGTGGCAACCAGCTCGGGCAGGGGCTGCGTGGCTGCCGCCGCCTGCAGCGCCTCGATCAGCTTGCCGAACTGCGCCAGGCTCGCCCCGGAGCGCCCCGCCGGCGAACCGATCGCGGCGTACAGGCTGGTCTTGCCGGCGTCGGCAGCGTCCTGCAACTGCTCCAGCGTGCGCGCGCCGATGCCGCGCGCGGGAAAGTTCACCGCACGCGCGAACGAGACATCGTCGTGCGGGTTGCTCGCCAGCCGCAGGTAGGCGAGCGCGTTCTTGACCTCGGCCCGCTCGAAAAACCGCAGCCCGCCGTAGACCCGATACGGCAGGCCGGCGGTGAAGAGGGCATGCTCCAGGATGCGCGACTGCGCATTGGATCGATACAGGATCGACATATCGGAGGGCCGCATGCCCTCGCCCTTGAGCTCGCGCACCTGCTCGACGATCCAGCTCGCCTCCAGCGCATCGGAGCCGGCCTCGAACAGCACGGCCCGCTCGCCCTGCCCGGCCGCGGTCCACAGGTTCTTGCCCAGCCGCTGCGCGTTGTGGCTGATCAGCCGGTTGGCCGCCTCCAGGATGTGGCCGTACGAGCGGTAGTTCTGCTCCAGCTTGATCACGCGTGAAACGTGGAACTCCCGCTCGAAGTCGGCCATGTTGCCGACGTTGGCGCCGCGGAACCGGTAGATCGACTGGTCGTCGTCGCCGACCGCGAACACCGCGCTGTCCGGTCCGGCCAGCAGCTTGAGCCACTGGTACTGAAGCACGTTGGTGTCCTGGAACTCGTCGACCAGGATGTGCCGGAAGCGCTGCTGATAGTGCTGCCGCAGCGGCTCGTTGCGCGAGAGCAGCTCGTAACTGCGCAGCAGCAGCTCGGCGAAATCCACGGTGCCCTCGCGCTGGCACTGCCGCTCGTACGCGTCGAACAGCTCCACCCAGCGGCGGTCGCGCCCGCCGTCGGATCCGACCTCGCGCGCGCGCAGCCCCGCCTCCTTGGCGCCGTTGATGAACATCTGCAGCTCGCGCGGCGGGCAGCGGGTGTCGTCCACCCCTGCCGCCTTCAGCACCCGCTTGACCGCGGCGAGCTGATCCTGCGAATCCAGGATCTGGAAGGTCTGCGGAAGCTGGGCGTCCCGATGGTGCATGCGCAGCAGGCGGTTGCACAGCCCGTGGAACGTTCCGATCCACATGGCGCGCGTGTTGACCGGCAGCATCGCGCCGATACGGTCGATCATCTCGCGGGCCGCCTTGTTGGTGAACGTGACGGCCAGGATCTGCTGCGCGCTGACGTGTCCGCCGTGGATCAGCCAGGCGATCCGCGTCGTCAGCACGCGCGTCTTGCCGCTGCCGGCGCCGGCCAACACGAGCACGTGCCCGGTCGGCCCGGTGACGGCATCCAGTTGCTGGGGATTGAGGCCTTCGAGGAAGCGCTGCACGGCGTCTATTTTAAGTGGCTTTGGCGCATGCCACCGCGCCGTCGACTTGCCCTCCGAAGCCCGTTCACCCTGCGAAGCGCGCAGCGCGAAGCAGGGCAGAAGGAGGGTGGGCCTGCCCTCCTTCGCGCCAAGGCGCTTCGGAGGGCCGCCCGCCTTCGCGCCGGAGGCGCGAAGGCGGGCGGATAGAATCCGGGTGCGTGCGCGACAAATACGTTCCCGAGGAAGTCGAAACCGCGGCCCAGGCCCACTGGCGGTCGATCGAGGCCTATCGGGCGCGCGAGCACGCGCGCGGCGCGGCCGGCCGCGTCAAGCCCAAGTACTACGTGTGCTCGATGTTGCCGTACCCGAGCGGACGGCTGCACATGGGACACGTGCGCAACTACACGCTGAACGACGTGATGTATCGCGTCCAGCGGATGCGCGGCTACAACGTGATGACCCCGATGGGCTGGGACGCGTTCGGCCTGCCGGCCGAGAACGCCGCGATCGAAAACGGCATCCCGCCGGCCCGCTGGACCTACGACAACATCGCCGAGATGAAGGCCCAGATGGAGCCGCTCGGCCTGGCGTTCGACTGGTCGCGCGAGCTGGCGACCTGCCAGCCGCAGTATTACCGCTGGAACCAGTGGCTGTTCCTGAAGATGCTCGAACGCGGCATCGCCTATCGCAAGACGCAGGTGGTGAACTGGGATCCGGTCGACCAGACGGTGCTGGCCAACGAGCAGGTGATCGACGGCCGCGGGTGGCGCTCCGGAGCGCTGGTCGAGAAGCGCGAGATCCCCGGCTACTACCTGGCGATCACCCGCTACGCGGACCAGCTGCTCGATGCGCTCGGGCGGCTGGACGGCTGGCCGCACCAGGTGCGGGCGATGCAGGAGAACTGGATCGGCCGCAGCGTCGGCGTCAATTTCGGCTTTCCGTACGAAATCGATGGCGAATCGCGCCTGCTGCGCGTGTTCACGACCCGGGCCGACACCATCCTGGGCGTCACTTTCGTCGCCGTGGCCGCCGAGCATCCGCTGGCCCAGCGGCTGGCGCGCGACGACGCCAGCCTGGCCGCATTCATCGAGGAGTGCCGGCACGGCGGCGTGGCCGAGGCGCAGCTGGCCATGCTGCAGAAGCGTGGCGTGCCGACCGGCTTTCACGTCGCGCACCCGTTGACCGGCGAGCCGGTCCCGCTGTGGATCGGCAACTACGTGCTGATGGGCTACGGCGAAGGCGCCGTGATGGGCGTGCCGGCCCACGACGAGCGCGATTTCGAATTCGCGCGCAGCTACGGCCTGCCGGTCCGTCAGGTGGTGGCCGTGCCGGGCGAGACGTTTTCCGAGGAGCGCTGGCAGCCCTGGTACGCGGACAAGCAGCGCGGCGTCTGCATCAATTCCGGGCCGTACGACGGGCTCGCTTACGAGGCGGCCGTCACGGCGATCGCGGCCGATCTGAGCGCCCGCGGGCTCGGATCGGAGCAGGTCCAGTACCGGTTGCGCGACTGGGGCATTTCGCGCCAGCGCTACTGGGGCACCCCGATACCGATCATCCATTGCGACGCCTGCGGCCCGGTGCCGGTGCCCGAAAAGGACCTGCCGGTGGTGCTGCCCGAGCACCTGGTGCCGGACGGCAGCGGCAATCCGCTGAACCGCTACGAGCCGTTCCTGAAGTGCGCTTGCCCGCGCTGCGGCGGCCCCGCGCGCCGCGAGACCGATACGATGGACACGTTCGTGGACTCGTCGTGGTATTTCATGCGGTACTGCTCGCCCGACGCCAGCGAGGCCATGGTCGACGCGCGCAACGACTACTGGATGCCGATGGACCAGTACATCGGCGGCATCGAGCACGCGGTGCTGCACCTGCTGTATGCGCGCTTCTGGACGCGCGTGATGCGCGACTTCGGCCTGGTCTCGTTCGACGAGCCGTTTTCGCACCTGTTCACGCAGGGCATGCTGCTGAACGAGTGCTACTACCGGGACGAGGACGGCGGCCGGCGCCGCTGGTTCTACCCGCACGAGGTCGAGGTCCGCCTCGACGAGCGGGGCCGGCCGCTGAGCGCGATCGCGCGCGAAGACGGCCGGCCGGTGATGCTGGGGGGCATCGAGAAGATGTCCAAGAGCAAGAACAACGTGGTCGAGCCGCGCGACATCATTTCGCGCTACGGCGCCGACACCGCGCGCGCGTTCGTGATGTTCGCAGGCCCGCCCGACCAGAGCGCGGCCTGGTCCGACTCGGGCGCCGAGGGAACGTACCGCTTCCTGCGGCGCCTGTGGCAGTTCTGCTTCGAGCAGCGCGAGCGCGTGCTCCACGCGGTCCCGCTGGATCCTGCTTCGCTGGATACGGCGCAGCGCTCGCTGCGGCGCGAGGTGCACGCGCTGCTCAAGCAGGCCGACTTCGACTACGAGCGGATACAGTACAACACCGTGGTGTCGGCGGTGATGAAGATGCTCAATGCGCTGGCCGATGCGGGCGGCAGCAACGCCGCGCAGTCGGGCGCGCTGCTGCGCGAGAGCCTCGGCATCCTGCTGCGCGTGCTGTACCCGATCGCCCCGCACATCTCCCACGCGCTGTGGCTGAAGCTGGGTTTTGTCCCCGAGCTGGGCGACCTGCTCGATGCGCCCTGGCCCGGACCCGATCCGGCTGCGTTGCAGATGGACGTGATCGAGCTCGTGGTGCAGGTCAACGGCAAGCTGCGCGGATCGATCCGGATCCCCGCGGGCGCCGACCGGCCGGCCATCGAGTCGGCCGTGCTCGCGGATGCCTCGATCCGGCGCCATCTGACCGGGGCGGTCAAGAAGGTCGTCATCGTTCCCGGAAAGCTGGTCAATGTGGTGGTTTGAAGCGCGCCGGGCTGCGTGCCTGCTGGCGGCGCTGGCACTGGCCGGTTGCGGCTTTCACCTGCGCGGCGAGCAGAAGCTTCCGTTTGACACGATCTACGTGAACACGCCGCCGAACTCGCCGCTGGGCGCCACGCTGAGCCGCCAGATCCGCTCGGGCACCAACGCGCGCACCGTCCAGCTGGCCTCCGAGGCAACCGCCGTGCTGGACATCCTCGGTGAAGCGCGCGACAAGGAAATCCTGACGTTGAACTCGCAGGGGCGCGCGGTCGAGTACAAGCTGATCTACCGGCTGCGCTTCCGGCTTCACGACGGCAAGGGGCGCGAATTCATCTCGGCCACCGAGATGCGCGCACAACGCGACATCTCGATCAACGACTCCCAGGTGCTGGCCAAGCAGTCCGAGGAGGAACTGCTGTACCGGGACATGCAGACGGATATGGTGCAGCAGCTGCTGCGGCGCATCGCCGCGGTGCGAACCCATGCAGATCAAGGCTGAGCAGCTGCGGGTGCACCTGGCCAAGGGGCGCCTGGCGCGCCTGTACGTGGTGTCCGGCGACGAGGCGCTGCTGGCGATCGAGGCGCAGGATGCGATCCGCGCAGCCGCTCGCGGCGCCGGGTTCGCCGAACGCGCGCTGGTGCAGGCCGACGCCCGCTTCGACTGGTCGCTGCTGCAGCAGGCGGCGCGCTCCGGATCGCTGTTCAGCGAGCGGCGGATCATCGATGTGCGGCTGCCCTCGGGCAAGCCCGGCAAGGAAGGCGCCGAAGCGCTGACCCAATACGCGGCCGACACCGCCGAGGACACGTTGACGCTGCTGAGCCTGCCCAGGCTGGACCGGGCCGCGCGCGACTCGGCCTGGGCCCGGGCGCTGGAGGCGGCGGGCGTGTGGGTCGACGTGGCCGCCGTGGAGCGCGCGCTGCTGCCCGAGTGGATCGAGGCGCGGCTGGAGCGGCAGCGCCAAAGCGCCCCGCAGGAGGCGCTGCAGTTCGTGGCCGATCGGGTCGAAGGCAATCTGCTGGCCGCGCACCAGGAGATCTCCAAGCTCGCGCTGCTGTTTCCGCCCGGGGGCCTCACCTTCGAACAGGTTCGCGACGCCGTGCTGAACGTGGCGCGCTACGACGTGTTCTCGCTGGCGCAGGCGCTGCTCGAAGGCGATGGCGCCCGGATCGGACGCATGGTCGAGGGGCTGCGCGCCGAGGGCGAGGCGCTGCCGCTGGCGCTGTGGGTGGTCGGCGAGGAGCTGCGCACGCTGCTGCGGCTCAAGCACGAAACGCAAAGCGGCAAACCGTTCGCCTCCGCCGCCCGCGAAGCGCGCCTGTGGGGCGCCCGCGTGGCCGCTGCCGAGCGGGCGCTCAGCCGCCTGTCGGCCTCGAAGCTGGCCTCGCTGCTGGCCCGCTGCTCCGAACTGGACCGCATCGCCAAGGGACTGCCGGCGCCGCGTTGCGACAGCGATCCGTGGCTAGAATTGGCGGATATCGCCTTGGCGGCAGCAACCCGATGACCCTCATCATGGCCACACCCTCGCCGCCGGACGTACGCGAGTACGTGGTGTCGGTCGCGCGCACGGCGCGCGATGCCTCCAGGCGCATCGCGCGCGCCGACACGGCCGTCAAGGACGCGGTGCTGCGCACGCTGGCGGGCGCGATCCGCAGCCGCGCCACCGAGCTCGCCGCGGCCAACCAGCGCGACCTCGCCAAAGCGCGCGCAGCGGGTCTTGAGCCGGCGCTGCTGGACCGCCTGGCCCTGAGCGAGCGGGCGATCGAGCGCATGGCGGGCGGCGCGGAAGACGTGGCGCGGCTGCCCGATCCGATCGGAACGGTCAGCGACATGCGCCCGATGCCCTCCGGAATCCGGGTCGGGCGCATGCGGGTGCCGCTGGGCGTGATCGCGATCATCTACGAGAGCCGGCCCAACGTGACGATCGACGCGGCCGCTCTTTGCATCAAGAGCGGCAACGCCGCGGTGCTGCGCGGCGGATCGGAGGCGATCGAGTCCAACCGGCTGCTGGCCGAGCTGTGCGCCGGCGCGCTGAAGCAACATGGCTTGCCGCATTCGGTGGTGCAGTTGATCGACACGACGGACCGCGCCGCCGTCGGCCACCTGATCACGCTGCCGGAATACGTGGACGTCGTGGTGCCGCGCGGCGGACGCGGACTGATCGAGCGGCTGATGCGCGAGAGCCGGGTGCCGATGATCAAGCATCTGGAGGGCATCTGCCACGTCTACATCGACGAGGGCGCCAATCCGGCCAAGGCGATCCGGATCGCCGATAACGCGAAGACCCAGCGCTACGGCGTGTG
Organism: Burkholderiaceae bacterium; assembly: GCA_035511515.1. Lineage (GTDB taxonomy): Bacteria > Pseudomonadota > Gammaproteobacteria > Burkholderiales > Burkholderiaceae_F > VBCK01. Next base: position 77,306 of record DATKFG010000069.1, read on the forward strand.
CAACGCGATGGAAACGCTGCTGGTGGCACGCGCCATTGCGCCCGAAGTGCTGCCGCCGCTGGCCCAGCTCTATGCGAGCAAGCAGGTCGAACTGCGCGTGTGCCCGGAAACGCGCCGCATCCTGGCCGCCGCGGGCGTGGCGCAGCTGAAGGACGCGACCGAAGAGGACTGGCGCACCGAGTACCTGGCCCCGATCCTGTCGATTGCGACGGTGGCCGGCCTGGACCAGGCGATCGCCCATATCAACCGCTACGGCAGCCGCCACACCGACGCGATCGTCACCGAGAACCACGAGCGCGCGATGCGCTTCCTGCGCGAGGTCGATTCGGCCTCGGTGATGGTCAATGCCTCCACCCGCTTCGCCGACGGGTTCGAATTCGGGCTGGGCGCCGAGATCGGAATTTCGAACGACAAGCTGCACGCGCGCGGGCCGGTCGGACTGGAGGGACTGACCTCGCTGAAGTTCATCGTGCTGGGAAACGGCGAGATACGGACTTGATGCATGGTGCCAGTGCTATGGATCGAGGCGCTGCACATCGTGCTGGTGACCAGCTGGTTCGCGGGCCTGTTCTACCTGCCGCGCATCTTCGTTAACCTGGCGCAGGTGCCCGAGCCCGGGCCCGAGCGCGACCGGCTGCTCCTGATGGCCGGCAAGCTGTATCGCTTCATCACGCCGATCGGGCTGCTCGCGATCCTGTTCGGGCTGTGGCTGTGGCTGGGCGCAGGCATCGGCCGGGGCGAGGGCTGGATGTACGCCAAGCTGGTCGTGGTGGCCGCGCTGATCGCCTATCACGTCGCCTGCGGCCGCATCCTGGCCGCGTTCGCGCGCAACGAGATGCGGCGCTCGCACGTCTGGTTTCGATGGTTCAACGAGATACCGGTGTTGCTGCTGCTGTGCGCGGTGATTTTGGTTGTGGTGAAGCCGTTTTGAGCGGGCTGCCCTCACCCCCTCCCCTCTCCCGCTGGGCGGGCGAGGGGCGACCGAGCGTCTCACCTCCATCGGTCACGCACAGAGAGGCGGCGTTTGATCGCCCCTCGCCCGCGCCTTCACATTGGCTGGGGGAGCACGAGGGGGCCAGCCCAGCCCTCTCGTTCTCTTCCTCTCCTCCTTTTTCGGCCGAAGGCCGGAAAAGGGGAGGGGGTGAGGGTGCAAAGCCGTCGACCGGCTTCTTCGCGGTGTGCCCGCGCGGTCTGCAGGATCTGCTGGCGGCCGAGCTGCAGGCCTGCGGGGCCGCCAGGGTCGCGCCGGCCTCGGGCGGCGCCGGCTTCGACGGGTCGCTCGCGACCGCCTACGCGGTCAACCTGCATTCGCGCCTGGCCAGTCGCGTGCTGTGGCGGCTGGCCGGCGCCGGTTACCGCGACGAGTCGGACCTTTACGAGCTGGCGCGGTCGGTCGCCTGGGAGGAGCATTTCAAGCCGTCGCAGACCCTTCGGGTCGATGTGACCGCGACCCGCTCGCCGCTGCGCAGCCTGCAGTTTGCGACGCTGCGGATCAAGGACGCGATTGCCGACCGGATGCGCGAACGCTTCGGCGAGCGGCCGTCGGTGGACCGCGCCGCGCCCGACGTGCAGGTGGTCGCGCACCTGTCGCAGCAGCGCGCCGATCTTTACCTCGACCTTTCTGGCGAGCCACTGTTCAAGCGCGGCTGGCGTCTGGAAAAGGGCGAAGCGCCGCTGAAGGAGAACCTGGCGGCGGGCCTGCTGGCCGGGGCCGGCTGGACGCCGGCCGTTGCGCTGCACGACCCGTTTTGCGGCAGCGGCACGATTCCGATCGAAGCCGCATGCATCGCGACCCGGCGCGCGCCCGGATTGGGGCGCCGCTTTGCCTTCGAGCGGCTGCTCGGGTTCGATGCGCGCGCCTGGAGCGATATCCAGGGGCAGGCGCGCGAGGCGGTGGACGAGCGCGCCCAGTTTCGCATCAGCGGCAGCGACATCTCGACCCGCGTGATCCAGACCGCGCTGGCCAATGCGCAGCGGGCGGGCCTGGCCCGATCGATCCGCGACGGCACGCTCGGTTTCAGCGCGGGCGATGCCCGCACGGCGCCGGCCCCGGCGGCGGCGGGACTGATCGTCACCAATCCGCCCTATGGCCAGCAAAGCGAGCCCAAATCGGCCACCGTGGCGCGCCTGATGGCGAGCCTCGGAGACCAGCTCAAACAGGGCTATGCCGGTTGGGACGCGTGGCTGCTGTCGGGCGACCGCGATCTGCCGGCCCAGCTGAAATTGAAGGAGGCGCGCCGCACCGTGCTGTTCAACGGCCCGATCGAATGCCGCTTTTACCGCTTCGAGCTGGTGGCCGGCTCGTACCGCCGGATGCCCGCCGCGGCAGGCTGACCGTCAGCCCGCCAGGCCGAGGTGCTCGATGCCGCGGTGGATGCCGGCCACGCCGCCGAACAGCTTCGAGTTCAGCTTGATCTGCAGGCGCAGATCATTGACCGAATCGGCGTTGCGCAGGGCGTCCTCGTAGGTGATCAGCTCGCGCTCGTGCAGATCGAACAGGGCCTGGTCGAAAGTCTGCATGCCCTGTTCGCGCGAGCGCTTCATCACCTCGCGGATTTCCTGGATCTCGCCCTTGAAGATCAGCTCCGAGAGCAGCGGCGAGTTCAACATGATCTCGACCGCGGGCACGCGGCCCTTGCGGTCCTTGAACGCGATCAGGCGCTGCGAGACCATCGCCCGCAGGTTCAGGGACAGGTCCATCAGCAGCTGCGAGCGCCGATCTTCGGGAAAGAAGTTGACGATCCGGTCCAGCGCCTGATTGGTGCTGTTGGCGTGCAGCGTGCACATCACCAGGTGCCCGGTCTCGGCGAACGCGATCGCGTGCTCCATCGTCTCGCGCTCGCGCACCTCGCCGACCAGGATCACGTCCGGGGCCTGCCGCAGCGTATTGCGCAGCGCCACGCTCCAGCTCTCGCAGTCCACGCCCACCTCGCGCTGCGTGACGATGCAGTTCTTGTGAGGATGGACGTACTCGATCGGGTCCTCGATCGTGATGATGTGACCCTGGCTGTTCTCGTTGCGATAGCCGACCATGGCCGCCAGCGTGGTGGACTTGCCCGATCCGGTCGCTCCCACCACCAGCACGATGCCGCGCTTGGCCATCGCCAGGTCGTTGATCAGCGTGGGCAGGTTCAGCTCTTCCGCGGTCGGGATGTGATCGGCGATCACTCGCAGCACGATGCCCACCTTGCCCTGCTGCACGAAGGCCGACACGCGGAACCGCCCGATCCCGGTCGGGCTGATCGCGAAGTTGCATTCCTTGCTCGACTCGAATTCCGAGGCCTGCCGGTCGTTCATGATCGAGCGCACCAGCTCGGCCGTATGCTGCGCCGTCAGCTGCTGGTTGGACACCGGCAGCACCCGTCCGTCGACCTTGAAGGCCGGCGGAAAATCGGCGGTCAGGAAAAGATCCGACCCCTTCTTCGACAGCAGCAGCTTCAGCAGGTCATGCACGAAGCGGGTTGCCTGATCCCGTTCCATGGCGTCCTCCGTTGTTCGGGCGCGGGGCGGTCAGCCCGCGAAATTCTCCGGGGTCTTCGCGTAGGTGCGCGCCTCGGAAACGGCGATTACGTTGCGCCGCACCAGCTCGAGCAAGGTCTGGTCCAGCGTCTGCATTCCGTACTGGGCGCCGGTCTGGATCATCGAATACATCTGCGCCACCTTGTTCTCGCGGATCAGGTTGCGGATGGCCGGCGTTCCGACCATGATCTCGTGGGCCGCGACCCGGCCGCTGCCGTCCTTGAGCTTCAGAAGCGCCTGCGAGATCACCGCCACCAGCGATTCCGACAGCATAGCCCGGACCATCTCCTTTTCCGCCGCCGGAAAGACGTCGACCACGCGATCGATGGTTTTGGCGGCCGACGACGTATGCAGCGTTCCGAACACCAGGTGGCCGGTTTCGGCCGCCGTCAACGCCAGCCGGATCGTTTCCAGGTCGCGCAGCTCGCCCACCAGCACCACGTCGGGGTCCTCGCGCAGCGCCGAGCGCAGCGCGTTCGCGAACGACAGGGTGTGCGGGCCGACCTCGCGCTGGTTGATCACGCATTTGCGCGGTTCGTGCACGAATTCGATCGGATCCTCGATCGTCAGGATGTGGCCGTACAGGTTGTTGTTCACGTGATCGACCATCGCGGCCAGCGTGGTCGACTTGCCCGATCCGGTCGGCCCCGTCACCAGCACCAGGCCGCGCGGGCGGGTCGAAAAGTCGGCGAAGACCCGGGGCGTCTGCAGCTCTTCCAGCGACAGCACCCGCGACGGAATGGTTCGCAGCACGGCCGCCGCGCCGCGGTCCTGGTTGAACGCGTTGACCCGGAAGCGGGCCAGGCCCGGCAGGTCGAACGAGAAGTCGCATTCCAGGTGCTCGTCGAACTGCTTGCGCTGGGCATCGTTCATGATGTCGTACACCATCGCATGAACCTCGGTGTGGTCCAGCGGTGGCAGGTTGATCCGGCGCACGTCGCCGTGCACGCGGATCATGGGCGGCAGTCCGGACGAAAGGTGCAGGTCCGAGGCCTTGTTCTTGACCGAAAATGCGAGAAGTTCGGATATGTCCATCGACAGCCGTTCCACGGGCGCAGGGCGGAAAGGCGCGCGCCGCCCCGTCACGCGCCCTCGGCCTAATCAAACTTAGCCCAGCGCCGGGCCGGTTGATCTAAAGGATTATGGCCAGTTTGGACACTACCACGCAAGCTCGGCTGCGCCAGGTGCGCGAACGGATCGAGCGCGCCGCGCTCGCGGCCGGGCGCGATGCGCGCACGGTGTCCCTGGTGGCCGTCAGCAAGGCCTTCGGCGCCGACCGGATCGCAGAGGCGCTGGCCGCTGGACAGTACCGGTTCGGCGAAAACTACCTCCAGGAGGCCGTCGCCAAGATGGCCGAGGTCGCGCGCACCGAGCCGGGGCGGCGCCTGGAGTGGCACTTCATCGGTCCGATCCAGAGCAACAAGACGCGCGAGCTGGCCGAAGGCTTCGACTGGGTCCAGTCGCTCGATCGCCTCAAAATCGCGCAGCGGCTGAGCCGGCAGCGCCCGCAGGGGCGGCCACCCTTGAACGTGCTGCTGCAGGTCAATATCAGCGCCGAGGCCACCAAGCACGGCGTGCCGCCGCCCGAGCTGGCGGCGCTGGCGGGGCAGGTCGCCGCGCTGCCCGGGCTGCGGCTGCGCGGGCTGATGGCGATCCCGGAGCCGGCGGTCGAGGTGACCCATCGGCGCGCCGCCTTTGCCAGAATGCGGGAGCTGCTCGAGCGCTTGCGCGGCGGGCTGGGCGGCGCCGGCCCTGACCTGGATACGCTATCGATGGGCATGTCGGACGACCTGGAAGCGGCCATTGCCGAGGGATCGACGATGGTGCGCGTGGGCACCGCAATTTTCGGAGCAAGAGCATGAACATCGTGTTCATCGGCGGCGGCAACATGGCCACGGCGCTGATTGCCGGGCTGCTACGGGAAGGCCTGACGGCGGCGGCAATCCGGGTGGTCGAGGTCGACCCCGGGCGGCTGGCGGCCTTGAAGCGCGAGCTCGGGGTCGACGGATCGGCCGCACCCGATGCAGCACTGCGCGGGGCCGATGCCGTGGTTTTCGCGGTCAAGCCGCAGCACATGCAGGCCGCGTGCACGCAGTGCCGGCCATGGCTCGGCGACGGCTTCGCGCTGACGATCGCGGCCGGGATCCCGGCCGCGTCGGTGGCGGCCTGGAGCGGGCGGCTGCAGGTGGTGCGGGCGATGCCGAATACCCCGGCTCTGATCGGAGCCGGCATCACCGGCCTGTGGGCCGGCACCGGCCTGTCGCCGCAGGCGCGCAGCCTGGCCGAGCGGATCATGAGCGCGGCGGGCGACGTGGTCTGGTTCGACGAGGAGGCGATGCTCGATGCCGTCACCGCGATCTCGGGCAGCGGACCGGCGTACGTCTTCTTTTTCATCGAGGCGCTGCAGGCGGCCGCGGAGGCGATGGGCATGACGGCCGAGCAGGCGCGGCACCTGTCGGTTGCGACGTTCCGGGGAGCTGCCCTACTGGCCTCGCAGTCGGACGAGCCCGTTGCGGCGCTGCGCGAACGCGTCACGTCCAAGGGCGGCACGACCGCCGCGGCACTGGAAAAGATCAGCGCGTTCGGCCTGCGCGAGCGCTTCATCGAGGCGGTGTTCGCTGCGCTGGAGCGCAGCCGGGAGCTTGCGCGGACGTACGGTGAAAGCGACCGCACGCTCTAGTGCGCGGCGGCGGCGCAGCGATAGGCGACGCCCACCGCGGGCGCGGTCGTCACCAGCACGACGTCGCCCTCCAGGCCGATCGCCTGGTTCTGCATCTGGCGCACATACTCGTCGCTGCCCACGCTGAGGAAGGCGTTGGCGTTGACATTGCCGACCGCCTTGCAACCGGTCACCTCCTCGGGATTTTTCGTGATCTTCACCGGATCGGCCCCGGGCCCCCGCACAACCAGGTTGGCGCATCCCGCGCACAGCGCGAGCGCGACGACGGCCATCGCGAGCGATTCCCATCGGGTCAGGTCCAAGGGGCTTCCTTTGTATCGATGCGGTTCGCGAGCCATACTACGTACAAACGCCAAGGAGGTGATCATGCGGGCTTGCGTATTTGCCGTAACCGGCGGGCTTGCCTTTTGCCTTTCCGTGCTCGTGGCGCCGGCGGGTGCGCAAACCGACGCCAAGGGCTTCGTCCGGCTGGCGCCCGAGCAGGCCGAGTGGAAGGATGTGCCCGGCGGCCACGGCGTGCAGCTGGCCGTGGTGTCGGGCGATCCGGGCAAAGCGGGCCTTTACATCATCCGGGTCAAGTTTCCTCCCGGAATCATGAGCGCGCCGCATTTCCACCCGGAGGATCGCCACGCGGTGGTGCTCAAAGGCACCTGGTACACCGGCACCGACGATTCGTGGGACCCGGACCGGACCGTAGGCCTGAAGCCGGGCGCCTATATGAAGCATCCGGCCGGGGCCGTTCACTATGACGGGGCCAAGGACGAGGAAGTGATCGTCCAGATCGCCGGATTCGGCCCGTCGGGCACGACCGAGATCTACTCCGGCGAGAGCCGCTTCGGCGTGCCTCACAAAATGAAGTGATTTCGCGGGGCGCGCGCCGCCGGCGGGCCGCTGGCGCCGTGCAGGCACCGCGAGCACGTTCACGGAGCCGGCTGCTTTACGACGACGCCGTCTTTCATCACCATCACGACCCGACGCACCGCCGAAATGTCGACGGTCGGGTCGCCCTGCACCGCCACCAGGTCGGCGAGCAGGCCGCGACGGATGCGGCCGATGCGGTCGGACTGGCGCAGTATCTTCGCGTCCACCGCGGTGGCCGCGAGCAGCGCGTCCGCCGGCGCCATGCCGTCGCGCACCATCCACTCCAGCTCGCGCCCGTTGTCGCCATGGCGGAACACGCCGACGTCCGATCCGTTGCCGATCACGACGCCGGCCTTCAGCGCCAGCTGGAACGCCCGCGCGGCTGAGGCCATCCTGGGCGAGGCGGGCTCGCCCCGGTGGTAGTTGTCGAAGTACTCCGAATACGCCTCCGCCGCCGTCAATGTCGGCAGGTAGGCCACCGTCTTTTCCGCCATCAGGCGAAACGTCGGCTCGGTTCCCCCGTAACCGTGTTCGATCGAATCGACACCCGCGACGGCGGCCCTGCGCATGCCTTCATCCGACATCGCGTGGACCGCCACCGGCCGCCCCAGGTCGTGGGCCGCGTCGACGACCGCTTTGAGCTCTTCGACTGAAAACGTCGGCCGCGCCTCACCGGCCGGCCCCACGGAATAGTCCCCATAGACCTTGATCCAGTCCGCCCCGTCCGCGGCCTGTTCGCGCACGGCCCGGACCAGGTCGGCGGCGCCGGAGGCTTCCTGCGCGCCCTGCGGCAGGTGGCGGTCGAAGTTGTACTCGCGCCGCGCGGGACCGTACGCACCCACTGCGACGATGGCGCGCGTCACGACCCACAGCCGCGGGCCGGGCACGATTGCGTCGTTGATCGCCTTCTTGATCACCACATCCGACGCGCCGGCGCCCTCGGTACCCAGGTCGCGCAGCGCGGTGAACCCCGCCAACAGGGTGTCGCGTGCGTGGTTGGTGGCCCGCACGATCCGATACCCGGTCGACTCCTTCAGGACCTGGTCGTCCCACAGCGCCTCGTTGTACGGATGCAGGAACAGGTGCGAGTGCGCATCGATCAGTCCGGGCAGCAGCGTCGCTCCCGGCAGATCGATGGCGCGCGCCGAAGGCGGCACGACGACCGTGGCCGAAGGACCGGCCTCCAGGATGCGGTTGCCCTCGACCACGACCACCCAGCCCGGATGGGCCTGGCGGTCTTCGGCGGTGAAGACACGGTCCGCGCGCAGCACGATGGGTTCGGCCCGTGCGGGGCCTGCCGCGCACAGGAGCAGCCAGAGATAACCGGCGGACAAGAGCGGCTTCATCATTGGGCGGCCTCGCGGGGCGATCGTCGTGTCACATATCGCTCCCCTTACCAATTTACACGCGAAAATCAGCGCGATCCGCGCGCTGCCGGCGATCACGCAAAGCCCGCAACCGTCCCCGCGAACATCGCCAGCCCGAGCCAGTGGTTGTGCAGGAACGCGCGAAAGCAGGCCTCGCGCTGGCGCTGGCGTATCAGCGCGACGTGATAGACGGCGCACCCGGCTGCCACGATCCATCCGGCGGCGAAGCCCGGCCCCAAGCCCTCGCCCCAGGCGAGCAGCGCCATCTCCGCCAGATACACCGCGTAGCACACGGCGACCATCGCCACATCGGCGCGCCCGAACAGGATCGCCGACGAATGCAGGCCGAGCCGCACGTCATCGTCGCGGTCGACCATCGCATACTCGGTGTCGTAC
>DATKFG010000070.1:0-2022 GCA_035511515.1 Burkholderiaceae bacterium
CTACACCGGCCGCGGCATGGCGTTTCTCGACCTGATCCAGGAAGGCAACCTCGGCCTGATCCGCGCGGTCGAAAAGTTCGACTACACCAAGGGTTACAAGTTCTCCACCTATGCGACCTGGTGGATCCGCCAGGCGATCACCCGCGCAATGGCCGACCAGGCCCGCACCATCCGCATCCCGGTGCACATGGTCGAGGTGATCAACAAGCTGGGCCGTATTCAGCGCGAGCTGCTGCAGGACCTGGGCCGCGAGCCCACGCCTGAGGAGCTGGCCAAAGAGATGGACATCACCCCGGAGAAGGTGCTGGAGATCCAGCAGTACGCGCGCGAGCCGATCTCGCTGGACCAGACCATCGGCGACGAGGGCGACAGCCAGCTCGGCGACTTCATCGAGGACAGCGAGGCGGTGGTGGCCGTCGACGCCGTGTCGTTCACCCTGCTGCAAGACCAGCTGCAGTCGGTGCTGGAGACGCTCTCCGAGCGCGAGGCCGGTGTGGTGCGGCTGCGCTTCGGCCTGACCGACGGCCAACCTCGCACCCTCGACGAGATCGGCCAGGTCTACGGCGTCACCCGCGAACGTATCCGCCAGATCGAGTCGAAGACGATGTCGAAGTTGCGCCACCCCAGCCGTTCGCAGGTGCTGCGCGACTACCTGGACTGAGTGACACTCCCTATTCTTGCTTTGACCAGCAGATTTGCTTGTCAATCCAGAAATAGCAGACAAGTACAGCGCAGTCAGTCAAGGCATCGGCATGGCGCGTCGCATGCCAGCAGCCGTCGATCTCGCCGCTTTGCTGCGTTCCTGGGAGCTATCCCTGCGGGCCGCACGCAAGCCGGCGCAGACCATCAAGAGCTCTGGAGTATTACGGGCTGCATTCGGCGCTGAAATATCGCGCCCAGCTGGCCGGTCTGCCGAAGTTTCACCCGCATCTGCTGCGGCACACCGCGGCATCGCGCTGGCTTGCCGCGGGAGGCAGTGAGGGCGGTCTGATGGCCGTCGCCGGCTGGCCCACCCGCGACATGATCGACCGCTACACGCGGTCGACCCCATCCGAGCGCGCGGCCGCCGAAGCCCGCGGCGTCAATCTGGGGGAACTGTGATCCGACTAGTGCACAAGCTGGGTCTGCTCTGGCCCCCGCCCGATACCGCGCTCAGGCGGCCATGGGCGCGCGCCGGCACCTGGGCGCCAGGTGCAGCGGACACCTGGGACGACTTCCGATGGCTTGGCGCCGCCGAAGAGGCCGTGGCCAGGCACCAGCGCAAGCGGCAGCGCCAATGAGCTCAGCCGTGCGCACCGGTATCAGCAGCCTTGCGGACGCTCTGGCTAACGCCTCGGTGGTGCTGGCCGCCGCAATTATTTGCGCTGGCGCGGCAGGCGCCGATCCAAGCCAGCAGGATCAGTTTGTGGCGCTGCTCGAACAAGAACAGATTCCCCCATCGATAACGTGCCTGCTCTCATCGCCCGAGCTCATCAAATTTGTGGCGAACTCCATGGCGGCACCCCGGTCGAGACCGTGGTAAACGACGAGATGAACTTTGCGTTTGGGGACAATCCGGCTTTACACCTGCGTCCCGATCGCGTTAGAAGAACCGCGATCAGATTCATCACCGCATCAGTGGACGTCTACTGCCCAAGCCATCGAGGCGAGCTTCCGCCGTACGAGTAAGTCACTGAGCCCCGTTGGTGATTAGTGCGCAGGCCAGGACCGGTGGGCCCGCATTTTTTGTGTGCACCTCGGAGCACGGGACGGCCCGCTGATTTATACGTAGCGAAAAAGCGGGGCAAAACAGCCAAAAAACGCACGAAAAATTGCGGTGTCGAATTAATCCGCGTGGATTTGAGTGGTTTGGCGCAAATATTGGCTATTTGCAACGTGTTTCGGATGCCGGAGGCGGTGCGAAAACCATGGCGTCCGCGCGTAGGTGCCTGGAACAACTCGCCGGCGACCCGGGCCTCGGTTGGCGGCGCGTACCCGTCGAGGACGAAGCGTTCCCGAAGATGCACCGCGGCTGGCCGGACG
>DATKFG010000071.1:0-4035 GCA_035511515.1 Burkholderiaceae bacterium
AACCGCATCGCGCGCCTGGGCGTGGTCCCAGCCGAACCGCAGCACTTCTCCGGTGGGCAGGCTCGCCCCGGTGCGGCCCAGCGCCAGCCGCGCCGGCGTCAGCGACCGCAGCGGAGCCCAGCAGTCGGCGAGCGCGATCGCAGGCTTTACGCCTCCAACTCCCGCGGCCTCGCCCGCACCGGCAACAGGCGACTGCTCCCCACCAGCTGGCGCCGGCGCAGAACGTTCGGCATCGCGTCGTCGGCGCCCCACTCTCTCATGATATATCCGACTCTCACCGCGCCGCTGCGGCCTCCGGCGCAATGCGACCGAAATGGCGCGCGCCCGCCAGCGCTCGCATCTGAGCGTGGACGCTCTCGGGAACAACGACCCCCGCGTCGGCGGCCGCCTCGGCCGCGTCACCTTGCGGATCCCCGCTGGGAACCAGCAAGACGGCGTGCAACACACTCGTAACGACTCCGTTGGAGACGAGATTGGCCTGGGCGGCAATTTCGCCCAGATCGTTGATGCCACCCGTCGATGAGACGTAGAAGCTTGCCTGGTCGCTCTTCGAAATCAGCTGGTTCAGAGGCGTCATCTGCCCGCTCTGGTAGATGAAGGCGCGCGCTCCGCTGAAATCCGCCTTTGCATACGAAACGCCGACCACCTGACCCGCATCGTTGATGTCGGTGGCTTCGCTGATGGCATCGCCTGCAAGGGTGTGCAGATCCACCATGCCGCCTTCCTTCGTCCAGATGAATGCCTCCGGAAGAAACGCGAGGGACCCGGTGGCCAGATCGGTCGGCTGATTGGCAAAGCCGGCCACCACGCCGTGATTGTTGATGGCTCCAGGCGTATTCCACCCGTGGCCGCCCAGGTTGCCCAGGTCGATCGGCTTGCCGTCCTCCCACAGCACCGCGTGGATGGCGCTGTACCCCCCGATGGCCACGCTGCACAGGCCGGAGATCCCCACCACCTGACCGGCGTCGTTGATCGCGGTCGCCGCGGCATCGGGATCGCCGGGGAACGCCGGAAGTTGCCGCACCTTCCAATGGCCCTCGTGCATTTCCCAAATGACCGCTTCAAACTGCAGCACCTGCACCAGACCGCCGCCGCTGACACAGGTCGGGTCGTGAACGGTGTTCTCGGCCCAGCCCACGATCTGGCCGCGGTTGTTGACGCCCGCGCCGATCGAGTTGTTGCCTCCCAGGCCGGGCAGCTGCGTCATCGTGCGGTCGCGCCAGGCGAACGCGACGCAGGAATTGCCGCTGGTCAGGCCGAACACCGGGCATGAGAACGTTTCGTTCAGCGGGTCGTGCTTGCCGTTTTCGGTCACGCCGGAGATCAGCCCGAAGTCGTTCTTCACGGGCCACAGCACGTCGCTGCTCGGCCCGCCGAGCGTGCCCAGGGGAATCTGCTGCCCCGGCAGCCAGAGGGTGGCCAGTTGAACGCTGTCCCCCGTCTCATTGGAGCCGCCCATGACCCAGCCCAGGTTGTTGATCGTGTTGCCCGTGCTGACCGTGCCGCCGAGCGTGCCCAAATCGATCACGCGGTAATGGCTGGGCGGCTGCGGCACTTGCTCTTGCGCGCCGAGCCGGGGCGAAGCGCTCAGGCACGCGAAGAGGATGGTCACGCTGGCTGCTGCCTGCATTCTCGGATCCATGGTTCGTCTCCCTGCGACCGTAGGCGGTGATGCGTGCTCGAAGTGCGAGCCGTTGCGCGGCAATCTAGTGCAAGGTGCAGCCACCTGTTGGACGTTTGCGGACGTCCAATTGGTGCAGAATTCGAGGTCCGAAAACGTCTGATACAGACGCAGGGATGAGCTACCCTGGACCCGAGCCTATGGAACTGGACCGGCAGCTTTGCTCGAGAGCGCGGCTTGCGCGTGATGCGCGCTTCGACGGCAGATTCTTCATCGCCGTGCTCACCACGGGGATCTACTGCCGCCCGATCTGCCGCACGCGCTCCTCCAAAGAAACCAATGTGCGTTACTTCCCCACGGCCGCGGCCGCCGCCGAGGCGGGCTTTCGGCCGTGCCTGCGCTGCCGGCCCGAGTGCTCGCCGGGATGCCCGGCCTGGGCCGGCACGCAAACCACCGTTGCGCGAGCTTTGCGCCTGATCAGTGAAACCGGGCTGGAAGACGGCGGCGTCGAAGGCCTGGCGGAGCACCTGGGAGTGGGCGCGCGGCACCTGCGCCGCTTATTCCTCCGGCATCTGGGAGCCAGCCCCAGCGCCGTTGCGCAGACGCGCCGTCTGCACTTTGCCAAGCAGCTGATCGACGAGACGGCTTTGCCGATGCTCCAGGTCGCGTTGGCGGCCGGGTTCGGCTGCGCGCGCCGCTTCAACGATGCGATCCGCAAGGTCTACCACCGCACGCCCACGCAGATCCGCCGCCTGGCGCGCCAGACGGTCAAGCAGCCCGAAAACGCGTACCTGTTCCACCTGGACTTTCGGCCGCCCTACAACTGGAAGCGCATGCTGGAGTTTCTGGCCGCACGCGCCACACCGGGCGTGGAAGACGTGCAGGCCGGCCGCTATCGTCGCTCGATCTTCCTCAACGGGCACCAGGGATATCTGGAAGTCGGCCTGGAGGTGGAAAGAAACGCCCTGAGTGTGTGCGTTCAGTTCGACGATCCGCGCGCGCTCTTTTTCATCATCGGGCGGGTGCGCGCGATGTTCGATCTGAGCGCCGACTGGTCCCTGATAGCAAAAGCACTGCGCGCCGATGCGCTGCTGGCACGGTCCGTTCAAGCCGAGGCCGGGCTGCGCGTGCCCGGGTGCTGGAACGGCTTCGAGCTCACGACCCGCGCCGTTCTCGGCCAGCAGGTCAGCGTGAAGGCGGCCACCACGCTGGCCGGCCGGATCGCCGCCGCATTTGGCCAGCGCTTCTCGCCCGCAGCCGGGCTGACGCATCTTTTTCCGACGTCCGAAATCCTGGCCGACGCCGACCTCACCCGCGTCGGGCTGACCCGCGCGAGAGGCGAAACCATTCGAGCCTTTGCGCGCGCGGTGTGCGACGGGCGAGTCCGCTTCGAAGGAGTCGTCGACGACCGCGCCTTGCGCGCGCAGCTGCGCGAAGTCCCCGGAATCGGGAAGTGGACCGTGGAATACGTAGCGATGCGGGCACTGTGCGATCCGGATGCGTTTCCGGCCGGCGATCTGCACCTGCGCAGAAAAGCCGGCGGCTGCACCGAGCGCGAGCTCGAGAGTCGATCGGAATCGTGGCGCCCGTGGCGTGCGTACGCCACGATGCTGCTGTGGCAAGGCAGTGCTATCGAGGAGCGCGGGCGGGCGCCGTCGGGCCGACAGCTAAGTCCCGTGAACCGGATTGCAGCCGGTTCCCCTCTGGCGCGAGCTGGGATCCGTGAACGCCGGATCGACGCTCCAGAGACAAAATAAGTAACCTCGCAGGGTAGAGAGCCGTAGCTTCCGGTCGGTCGACGGCGACTACATGTACCGTGGTTGATCGTTGACGCAATCGGACGCCAGGTCGAAGTCGAAGTGGAAGGCACGTACTGGTACGGCTGCGCCTCTAGCGTTGTAATGACCGGTCCAGATCACTAAACCACGCGGGTCCGACATTCCGAGGGGGTTCCAGCAACGTACGCGTACTTGTTGACGCCCCCGATCAGCCCCATGGGATCGGATGGCACATAGCTCCGACCCGACGCAGTCGCATCGCAAGTGCGGATCCCGCCTCGTGGCGCTTTCCAGCGATTGACGGTGCTGAGCCAGCCACAACACTCATCGACCAGAATTCAGCGAGCCAGCGGTGACGAAGATGCTTATGAAGAAAAGGGCGATTAGCACAACAAGACCCGCACCAGTGAGCCGAGCAACCCAAAACAAACCACGTGTCGTCATCGGATAACTTGAGAGCAACTCTGGAGACTTCGATAAAGGCCAAAAATAGCGAAGTTTCAGCAAAGCCATGAAGCCGCGTCCGACCTTTTGCCATACGGGTCGACCGAAAAGCGTCTCCACAATATCGGGATCCGCCCCAACGCGCCAAGAGAGAGAGGCTGTAGATAGGAGATGCAGGCAGAAACAATAGAG
>DATKFG010000072.1:0-20888 GCA_035511515.1 Burkholderiaceae bacterium
TTGGGACACGGTGGTGCTGGCGCTGGAGCGGGACGTTCAGCAGCTCACGCGCGCCTGGGCCGCTGTCTCGCACCTGAACGCGGTGGCCGACTCGCCCGCGCTGCGCGCCCAGTACAACGCCAACCTGCCCAAGCTCACCCAGTTCTGGACCGAGCTGTCGCAGAACCTGGCGCTGTACGACAAGTACCGCAGCATGGCAGCCCAGCCGCAGTTCGAGCGCTGGAGCGCGGCGCGCCGGCGCACCGTCCAGAATGAGTTGCGCGATTTCCGCCTGGGCGGCGCCGAGCTGCCCGCGGCCCAGCGCGAGCGCCTGCGCGCGCTGCGCGAGCGCGAATCGCAGATCGCGACCCGTTTTTCCGAGAACGTGCTCGACTCCACCGGCGCCTTCGC
Organism: Burkholderiaceae bacterium; assembly: GCA_035511515.1. Lineage (GTDB taxonomy): Bacteria > Pseudomonadota > Gammaproteobacteria > Burkholderiales > Burkholderiaceae_F > VBCK01. The sequence continues at coordinate 391 of DATKFG010000072.1, forward strand.
GCTGGTGCTGGACGATGCGGCGCAACTGGCGGGCATCCCCGAGGACGTGCTGGAGCAATACCAGGAAGCCGCGCGCGCCGACGGCCGCAGCGGCTACAAGGTGACGCTGCATGCTCCCAGCTACCTGCCGGCGCTGCAGTACGCGCACGATCGCGGCCTGCGCGAGCGGCTGTACCGCGCCTACACGACGCGCGCTTCCGAATTCGGACCGGCTCAGTGGGACAACACGCCGCTGATGCTGGAGCTGCTGCGGCTGCGGCGCGAGCACGCGCAATTGCTCGGCTACCGCAACTTCGCCGAGCTGTCGCTGGTGCCGAAGATGGCGCAGTCGGTCGCGGAGGTCGCGCAGTTCCTGCGCGACCTGGTGCGCCGCGCGCGCCCGCAGGCACAGCGCGAGATGGCCGAGCTGGCGCGCTTCGCGGCCGATGAGCTCGCTCTGCCGCAGCTGATGCCCTGGGACATCTCCTTTGCGGCCGAGCGGCTGCGCCAGGCCCGTTACGCCTATTCGGAGCAGGAGCTCAAGCGCTACTTTCCGCAAACGCGCGTGTTGCCGGGGCTGTTTGCGCTGATCGAGCGGCTGTTCTCGGTGCGAATCCGCCCCGACCAGGCCCCGGTGTGGCACCCGGATGTGCGCTTTTACCGGATCGAGACGCTCGAGGGCCAGCTGATCGGGCAGTTCTACCTGGACCTGTACGCGCGCGATCACAAGCAAGGCGGCGCCTGGCAGGACGATGCCCGCAGCCGCTGGCGGCACGACGCCGTGCTGCAGACACCGGTGTCGTTCCTGACGTGCAACTTCTCGCGGCCTGTGCCCGGCCGGCCCGCACTGCTGACCCATGACGAGGTGCTCACGCTGCTGCACGAATTCGGACACGGGCTGCATCACATGCTCACGCGGGTGGACGAGCCGGCGGTGGCCGGGATCCATGGCGTCGAATGGGACGCGGTGGAGCTGCCGAGCCAGTTCCTGGAGAACTTCGGCTGGCAGTGGCAGGCGCTGCAGGAGCTCACCGGGCACGCCGACACCGGCGAGAAGCTGCCGCGACCGCTGTTCGAGCGGATCATAGCGGCGCGCAATTTTCACGGCGGGATGCACCTGGTGCGCCAGCTCGAGTTCGGCCTGTTCGACCTGAGGCTGCACAGCGAGTTCGACCCGGACCGGGCCGACGGCCCCGCCCTGCAGGCGCTGGCGCAGCAGGTGCGCTCGGAGGTCGCGGTGATCTTTCCGCCGCCCGAGCACCGCGGCGCCAACAGCTTCACCCACATTTTTTCGGGCGGTTACGCGGCCGGCTACTACAGCTACCTGTGGGCCGAAGTGCTGTCGTCGGACTGCTTTGCCGCGTTCGAAGAGCTGGCCGACGTGGTCGACCCGCAGCAGGGCGCGCGCTTCCTGGACGAGATCCTGGCGGTCGGCGGAAGCCGCCCGGCGATGGAATCGTTCGTGGCTTTCCGCGGCCGCCCGCCCAGCATCGATCCGCTGCTGCGCCACAACGGGATCGGCAGCTAGATCCTGCCACCTGTCATGGGGGCCGCACCGCAATGTAACTGACTTGTCATATTCGGCTTCTAGATTGAGAAGATTTCATTCCGAAAAGAAACAGGGGAGGTACAGCATGTTCTTACGAATCGCCCGATCGGTGGCGATCGCAGGCGTGGCCGCCTTGATGGTGGGCGCGTCGCCGGCGGTCGAAATCACCGGCGCCGGGTCGACTTTTGTGTACCCGATTCTGTCGCGGTGGTCGGCCGACTACAGTGCAGCCACCGGCGTGAAAGTCAACTACCAGTCGATCGGATCCGGCGGCGGCATCGCGCAGATCAAGGCGGGCACGGTCGACTTCGGCGCCACCGACAAGCCGTTGCCACCCGACGAACTGGCGCAGGCGGGCCTGGCGCAGTTTCCGATCGTGATCGGCGGGGTCGTTCCGGTGGTCAATATCGAAGGCGTGGCGCCGGGCCAGTTGAAGCTGACCGGACCGGTGCTGACGGACATCTACCTGGGCAAGATCCAGAAGTGGAACGATCCGGCGATTGCCGCCCTCAATTCCGGCCTGAAACTGGCCGACGCGGCCATCAGCGTCGTGCATCGCTCGGATGGATCGGGCACGACCTTCAACTTCGTCAACTACCTGTCCAAGGTCAGCGACGAATGGAAATCGAAGGTCGGAGAAGGAACCTCGGTGCAGTGGCCGGTGGGCGTCGGCGGCAAGGGCAACGAGGGTGTGGCCGCCTACGTGAAGCAGATCAAGAATTCGATCGGGTACGTGGAGCTGGCCTACGCGCTGCAAAACAAGATGTCGTATACGTCGATGAAGAACCGCGCCGGCAGCTTCGTCGAGCCGAGCCTTGAATCGTTCCAGGCGGCCGCCGCCGGAGGCGACTGGGCCAACGCCAAGGACTTCTTCCTCGTGATCACCGACGCGGCCGGACCGAATTCCTGGCCGATTGCCGCCAGCGTGTTCGTTCTGATGTATCGGCAGCCGAAGGATCCGGAGCACACGAAAACTGCCCTGAGCTTCTTCAAATGGGCCCTCGAAAAGGGACAGCAGCAGGCCAGGGAACTCGATTACGTGCCCGCACCGGACGCGCTCGTCAAGCAGGTCGAGGCCTACTGGGCCAGCACGATCAAGTAGGGGCCCGCCGCGAGGGCGGCAAACCGTGGCAATGGGGCCGCCACCAGTTGAGCATGGGAAAGAGATGACCGTCTCTTCGACCGCTTCAACCGGGTTCGATATCGAACCGGCGGGCGCGCGCGATCGCTCGGCAGCCGAAACACGGCAGGACACCCTGTTCCGCTGGATGCTGTTCAGCTCGGCCACGCTGGTGCTGCTCGTCCTGGCCGGGGCCGCGCTGTCGATGCTGTGGGGCGGGCGCCTGGCGTTCCAGACGTTCGGCTGGCGCTTCATCGTCAGCGACGAGTGGGACGCGGTCGGCCGTCACTTCGGAGCCTTCGTCCCGATCTACGGCACGCTGACCAGCTCCGCCATCGCGATGCTGATCGCCGTGCCGGTGAGCTTCGGAATCGCGCTGTTTCTGACCGAGATCGCTCCGAACTGGCTGCAGACCCCGATCGCGGCCGCCATCGAGCTGCTGGCCGGCATCCCATCGATCATCTACGGCATGTGGGGACTGTTCTCCTTCGTGCCGTTCATGTCCGACCACGTGCTGCCCTGGATCAACGACCACCTCGGCCCCCTGCCCTGGATCGGCGCGCTGTTCCGCGGCCCGCCGCTGGGCATCGGCATGCTGACCGCCGGCATCGTGCTCGGAATCATGGTGATCCCGTTCATCTCCTCCGTGATGCGCGATGTGTTCCGCACGGTGCCGGCGTCGTTGAAGGAATCGGCCTACGCGCTGGGTTCGACCACGTGGGAGGTCGTGTGGAAGGTGGTGCTGCCCTACACGCGGTCGGCCGTCGTCGGCGGCATCTTCCTCGGCCTGGGGCGGGCGCTGGGCGAGACGATGGCGGTGACTTTCGTGCTGGGCAACGCGCATCAGCTCAGCGCCTCGCTGTTGATGCCCGGCAATTCGATCGCCGCAACCATCGCCAACGAGTTCACGGAAGCCGACTCCGACATCTACCTGTCGTCGCTGATCGCGCTGGGCTTCCTGCTGTTCGTCGTGACCCTGATCGTGCTGGCGATCGCGCGCCTGATGCTGAGCAATCTGGCGCGCCGGGAGGGCCGTTGATGAAGTCGCCCCGCGGCCTGATCCTGAGGCGCCGCGCCAGCAATCTGGTCTCCAAGCTGCTCGGCATCGCCGCCACCGCGTTCGGCTTGACGTGGCTGGCCTGGATCCTGGTCGTCACGCTGCTCAACGGCGCGCGGGCGCTGAGCCCGCGCATCTTCACCGAAATGACGCCTCCGCCCGGCGCCGACGGGGGCCTGGCCAACGCGCTGGCCGGCAGCGCGCTGATGAGCACGCTGGGGGTGCTGATCGGCGCGCCGCTGGGCATCGCGGCGGGAACGTACCTGGCCGAGTTCGCCGAGCGGCGCCCGGTCTGGCGCGAATCGATCCGCTTCGTCAACGACATCCTGCTGTCGGCGCCGTCGATCGTGCTGGGATTGTTCGTGTACACGATCTACGTGCGGCAGGTCGGGCACTTCTCCGGATTGGCCGGCGGCCTGGCGTTGGCGCTGATCGTGCTGCCGGTGGTCGTGCGCACGACCGACGAGACCTTGCGCCTGGTGCCCAACATGATGCGGGAGGCGGCGTTGTCGCTCGGCATCCCGCGCTGGAAAGTGACGGTCCAGGTGCTGTACCGGGCGGCGCTGCCGGGCATCCTGACCGGGGTTCTGCTCGGGCTGGCGCGCATCACGGGCGAAACGGCGCCGCTGCTGTTTACCGCGTTGAACAACCAGTACTGGAGCAACAACCTGAACGGGCCGACCGCCAGCGTGCCGGTGGTGATCTTCCAGTTCGCGATGAGCCCGTACGACGCATGGCATTCGCTCGCCTGGGCCGGCGCGTTCGTCGTGACGATGGTGGTGCTGGTCCTGAGCGTGGGCGCGCGCGCCTTCCTGCTGAAGAACCGGATGGACTCCAATGCTTAAGGAAGCGCCCCTGATCCACACGGCGACCGCCGCCAACGGCGCTGCCACGGCCGACGTTGCACCGGGTCCGGCACGCAGCAAGATCGAGGTCAAAGGGCTGGACTTTTACTACCGCGGCTACCACGCACTCAAGAGCATCAATCTGGAGATCCCGGAGCGGCAGATCACGGCGATCATCGGGCCGTCCGGCTGCGGCAAGTCGACCCTGTTGCGGGTGTTCAACCGGATCTACTCGGTCTACGCGGGCCTGGAGGCGACCGGCCAGGTGCTGCTGGACGGCGAGAACATCCTGGATCCGCACTACTCGCTGAACCGGCTGCGCACGCGGGTCGGCATGGTGTTCCAGAAAGCCGTGCCGTTTCCGCTGTCGATCTTCGAGAACGTGGCGTTCGGACTGCGTCACCACGTGCGCCTGTCGCGCGGCCAGATGGAGGACCGCGTCGAAAAGGCGCTGCGCGAAGCCGCGCTGTGGGACGAGGTCAAGGACAAGCTGCACACCAGCGCCCTGGGCCTGTCCGGCGGCCAGCAGCAGCGGCTGTGCATCGCCCGCGCGGTTGCGCTGCGCCCGCAGGTGCTGCTGCTGGACGAGCCCACCTCGGCCCTGGACCCGATCGCGACCGGCCGGGTCGAACAGCTGCTGTCGGATCTGCAGCTCGAGTACACGATCGTGATCGTCACCCACAACATGCAGCAGGCCGCGCGCGTGTCGATGTACACCGCCTACATGTACCTGGGCGAGATGGTCGAGTTCGGATCGACCGCGGAGCTGTTTACCCGTCCGCAACGCCGCCAGACCGAGGACTACATCACCGGCCGCTTCGGCTGATTGCGCATTTGCGGCATTCGCGCGACGATTAGCCCTTTGGGCTCCATTGGATTGGGAATGCGCCTGAAGTGGCTGGCCCTCGCCCTGTGCGTCAGCGTGCCGCTGGCTCACGCACAATTCAAATGGGTCGACGACAAAGGCCGGGTCGGCTATGGCGACAAGCCGCCGCCCGGGGCTCACGATATCGAATCGCTGCAGGGCGTGAGCAAAGGCACCCGTCCCGACCCGCAGGCCGGCCTGCCATACCAGTTGCAGCGCACCGTGAAGGAATTCCCGGTGACGCTGTACGCGATGAGCGAATGTCCCGCGTGCGACAAAGGCCGCGCGATGCTCAAGGCGCGGGCGGTGCCGTTCACGGAGCGCGCGATCCGCAGCGTCGAGGACGTGACGGCCCTTAAGAAACTGACCAGCTCGGACCAACTGCCGGCCTTCCAGGTCGGCGGCCGTATCATCACCGGCTTCAACAGCGCGGTGTGGGACGACATGCTCGACCTGGCCGGCTATCCGAACGAAAACCAGCTGCCGGCGGACTGGGTCTGGCCTGCCCCCAGGCCACTCATCGAAGGCAGTCCCGCGCCGACCGCCGCAACGCAAAACGCCGCGGCGCCCGTTGCGGGCAATCCGCAGTAGCGGGAGCCGGGTGGTGAAGGTCGCGACCTGGAACGTCAATTCGCTGAACGTACGCTTGAACCACCTGTTGCAGTGGTTGCAGGCCGCGGCGATCGACATCGTCTGCCTGCAGGAGACCAAGCTCACCGACGAGAATTTTCCGGTGGCGGCGCTGAACGAAGCAGGCTATCGCAGCCTGTTTTCAGGACAGAAGACGTACAACGGCGTGGCGATCCTGCTCAAGCAGGATGCCGTCCGGCAGGTCGATCAGGTCCTGACTCAGCTTCCCGGACTCGATGACGAGCAGCGCCGGCTGATCGCTGCCACCGTCGACGGCGTGCGCGTCGTGTGCGCGTACGTGCCGAACGGCCAGGCGGTCGGAAGCGACAAGTACTCCTACAAGCTCAAGTGGATCGCGTCGCTGAACCAGTGGCTGCGCGAGGAGCTGCAGCAGCACGGCCAGCTGCTGGTGGCCGGCGACTTCAACATCGCGCCCGAGCCATCCGACGTGCACGACCCGGAAGCGTGGGCGGGGCAGGTTCTTTTCTCCGAACCGGAGCGGGCCGCCTTCCGCGCCTTGCTCAACCTGGGCCTGAAGGACAGCTTTCGGCTGTTCGAGCAGCCCGGCCGCAGCTTCACCTGGTGGGACTACCGCAACCTCGCATTCCGGCGCAAGCAGGGACTGCGGATCGACCACATCCTGATGAGCAAGGAGCTGGCGGCCCGCTGTACCGCCTGCTCGATCGATGTCGGCCTGCGACGGCTGGAGCAGCCCAGCGACCACGCACCGGTGATCGCCACGCTACAGTGAGCGGCGCGGGGCGCAGGCTGGCGCCGCCGAGCGTCCTACAAGCCGTGGACTCGCACCGCGCTGCCCTCCCACGCGGCGGGCTGGCCGTTGATCCAGACCGGCGGGGGACCGTCCCGGCCGGGCCATTCGAACACGAGGCCGCCCGGCGGCATCCGGATGCCCGGGTCGACCGCGATCCGCACGCCGCGCGCATCGCGCGCGATCCGATAGCCCAAGGCGCCGTACGTGGTTCGCAAACCGTCCACGGCGATTCCATCGCCGTCGAGCCAGTCGGCCGGAATTCCTGCCGCCAGCACCAGCGCGTGGTCGGATTCGCGCTCGTAGGCGAACAGGTCCAGGGCCGAGCGGATGAAGTCGGAGGCGACCCACGCGTGCGGCATGTCTCCGATGAAGCGCGGTTCGCGCGGCTCGCGGCCGACCACCTCGGCCCACTGATTCCACGCCGGCGGCCTGCGGCCCGCCATCAGGAATTGCAACAGTTGCAGCGCTCGATCGCGCCAGCCCAGCCGGACGAAGGCGCCCACGGCGCGCAGCTCGTACGGGGTGTAATCGTCCCAGGCGCGCTGCCCGAGCTGGCGCTGCTCGGCCTCGCGCCAGTAGCGCTCGAAGGTGCGTTCGACCAGATCGCGCGGAAGATTGGCCAGTTCGCCGACCGGCTCCAGCGCGATGGTGGTGGAGGTCGGATCGAAATCGCCCAGTTCAGCGGCGCCCGGGATGAAGTCGATGCGGTGTTGCCCGCTCGCCAGCCGGATCGATTCGACCAGGTCGCCGCGAAACTCGTCGCGGGCGCCGGCCAGGCGGGCCTGCGCCGGCTCGTCTTCGACGACCTGCGCCAGGAAAGCGGCGTCCTTGTACCCTTCCAGCGCCCAGAAGTCGTCCCAGTACGAGTGCATGGGCCTGGCCCAGTAGCCCTCGTGGCTGATCGAGGCCGGCAGCAGTCCGTAACGCTCCGGGTGGTCCGCCTGGAAGGATGCGGTCCGTTCGCTCTGGCGCAGGATCTCCTCGTAGCGTGTCGCCGCCTGCACGTGCGGCCACAGCGCGAGCAGCTCGCGGTGATCGCCGGTGTAGCGATACAGCTGCGCGACAGCGAAGATGAATTCGCCGTTGCTGTCGTTTTCGGGCACCGGATCGGCGCCCCGCCGGTCCACGCAGCACGGGACCTTGCCGCTGGGAAACTGGTGGCGGGCGTACCAGGCCATGAAGTCCGAGGCCTCCGCGGCGTGGCCCATCCGGAGCAGAGCCTCGACCATCATCGCGCCATCGCGGATCCACGATCTCGCATAGGAATGGGTTCCCGGCTGCAGGCGCGCACCGTCGCGCGAGACCAGAATCTGCGCCAGTGCGCTGCGCAGCGTGTCCACGATCGCCTGACCCGCCGGGGGGACCGTGATCGCCACCGCTGCGAGCTTGACGCGCCAGGCGGCCGCGACCGACTGCTGTTGCCGCGTCACCCAATCGGACCCGTGGGTCTTCGGCGCCGCCGCCAGTGCGCCCGGTTCGCTCGAGGCCAGCACGTCCACGGTCTGCTCGCCGCCCGGCGCCACCTCCAGGTCGAACAGCAGCGCGCCCGATGCGAGTCCGGTCGGGTCGTGGATCGATCGGACCTTTGCTTCGTCGTCCTGCGCGATCCGGTCGACGACCGTGCCGGCATCGAACGTCGACGCAACGAAGGCGGTCGGGCGGCGCAACGGGCGCAGCCCCGGCGTTGAGTCCACCGTCACGACCTCGCCGTCCCAGCCCAGATCGTGGATCGGGTGCACGCCTCCCGCAACGTTCAGGAACTGCGTGGGCGGGTCCACTTGCAGCGGGCGCACCGCAAGGGCGAGCTTCAACCGGGCCGTGCGGGCCGATCGATTACCCACGACGTAGCGCAGCACCACCGCAGTGCGCCCCGGCTCGCCGATCGCGAAGGCGCGCACCTGCAGGTCCAGCTCGCGGGCTCTCCACCGCACCTGTGGAATCGGCAGGTAGCCGTCCTGCAAGGAGTGTTCGAGCTGAACGTCGGCCCAGCCGATCAAACCCTCAGGAGCCAGCAGGAACGGTTCGATCGTGTAGCCGTTCTTGCCGACCTGCAGCGCCCCGTCCTCCGACAGCAGCGATGGCGCCCCGCCTCCGTCGGTGGCCACCACGGTCCAGTAAATCTGCTCGCCACTGAAACCGCGCGGATAGTGGCCGCGCGGCGAGCGCGCGGCCAGCAGCTCCACCAGGTGGTTCATATCCGAACCGAAATGCGGATCCTCGATGCGAAAGCCGATCATCCGGACTCGATGGGCGGCCGGCGCATGCAGCTCGAGCCTGACATACCTGGCCTCGGCGCCGGCCAGCGGCACCGTCTGATCGGAGTCGCGGGCATGCACCACCTCGCGCACGGTCGACCAGTGTTCGCCGTCGTCGGACAGCGCAATGGCGTAGTTGCTCGCATGCTGGCCGCGAGCCCACCGAAGCAGGACGGCGCCGAATTCGCGTACCTGCCCCAGGTCGATCTGCAGCCAGCGCGCTCGTCCCGGAGCCGCATCGCTGCTGAAGGCCGGCTGCAGAAGTCCGTCGGCATGCACGGTCGAGGGCGCCGCGCGGGGCGCAGAACCCGTCACGCGGGGCAACGGTGGATCGCCGGCGGCGGGCCGATCGACCAGATCGATGCGGTCGACGCACACGGAACCGCGCTGCGGGCCGCTGCCTTTCGACACGACCAGCTCCAGAGCGGTGGCCTGGCGCAGCGGTCGGTCCAGCTTGGAGTCCCCGGCGAATTCGATCTGCCACTTGCGGATACGCAGCGCACTCCAGTCCCCGGGGAAGGCGAAGTCGGCGCGGCGAAACCACCAGACGTTTTCGCCGCCGGCGTTGGTCAGCTTGACCTGAAATTCGTGGCCGGCGGATTGGCCGCGCAGCTGCAGGCGCAGATCGAAATCGGGCGCCAGCACCAGCCCGAGCGCGCGGTGCGCCGTCGCAAAACCGGCCACGCCCGCGAAATCGAAGTCCAGGCACAGGCCAGGGCCGTCCGGTCCCTTGACGGCTCTGAGCTCGGAGCGGACCTGCTCCGATGCGCTGGCCACCCAATCGGAGACCGGTCCGAGCAGGTCCAGCCCGGCGGGCGTCTCGTCCGCCCAGGCCCGCGCGGCGCCCCCCAGCAGCACAGCCACAGCGGCCGCCGTGCCAAGCGCGACGACGCACCTGCCGGTTGGCCGCATATCCGCCTTCATCCCTTCACGCTGCCCAGCAGCAGTCCCTGGATGTAATAGCGCTGCAGTCCCAGGAAGAGCAGCAGCGGCGGCAGCACCGTGACGACCGAACCGGCCATCATCAGCTCGTTGTCCTGCACGTGTTCCCTGGATAGCAAGGCCAGCGCCACCGGCAGCGTCTGCAGCCGGCCGTCGGTCAGCACGATCAGCGGCCACATGAAGTCGTTCCAGATGTTCAGGAACGTGAAGATCGCCACGGTCACGAGGATCGGCTTGAGCAGCGGCAGCACGATGTGCACGAAGATGTGCGCTTCGCCGGCGCCTTCCAGGCGTGCCGCTTCCAGAATCTCGTCCGGAATCGAGCGGGCGTACTGCCGCACCAGGAAGATCCCGAACACGCTGGCCAGCGCGGGCACGATCACGCCGGCGTAGCTGTTCACGAGCCCGGCCGAGCGCAGCATCAGGAACAGGGGCAGCATCGCGACCTGGGCCGGAATCACCAGCGCCGCCAGCAGCGATCGGAAGATACGCTCGCGCCCGCCGAAGGGCAGCTTGGCGAACGCGTAGCCGGCGCTGACGTTGAACAGCAGCGACAGGCCCGTGCCGGCGGTTGCCACCACCACGCTGTTGGCGAGGTAGCGCCCCACTCCGACCCGCGCGAAAAGCTCGCGGTAATTGGCCAGGGTCGGCGCCGCCGCAACCCAGGGCGGCGGAAACGCGTTGGACTGCCCGGCCGGCATCAGCGAGGCCGACAGCATCCACAGCAGCGGTGCCACGCTGATCGCGGCGGCGGCCAGCAGCAGGCCGTTGACCGCGAGCGAGGCGGGCCGGCTCATGCGCCCCCCAGCGCGGCCACTTTGCCGCGCGCCGCCCGCAGCAGCAGCGCGGTGCTCGCGAGCATCAGCGCAAACAACGCGAACGCGACTGCCGAGGCCAGGCCCAGGCTCCACCATTTGAAGCCGTCCTCGTACATCAGGTACAGCACGCTCACCGTGCTCTGCAGCGGCCCGCCCTGCGTCATCACGTACGGCTCGGCGAACAGCTGGAAGTAGCCCGCCATCGTCACAACGGCCACCATCAGCAGCGTCGGGCCGAGCAGCGGCAGCGTCACGTGCCGGAACTGCTGCGCCGCACCGGCGCCTTCGATGCGTGCCGCCTCGTACAGCTCGCGCGGGATCGCCTGCAGGGCTGCCACGAAAATGATCATGTTGATGCCGAAGTTCTTCCACACCGCGAACAGGATGATGGCCGGCATCGACCAGTGCGGATCGCCCAGCCAGTCGATCGGCCCGATGCCGATGGCGCCCAGCGCGTGGTTGATCCAGCCGTAGCGCGCATGAAACAGGTTGCGCCAGACCACGGCGACCGCCACCACGGTCGTGACCACCGGCGCGAACAGGGCCGTGCGAAAGGCGCCCTTGAAACGTGCCAGCTCCGAATCGAGCAGCACGGCGGTGGCGAGCGAGACCGCGATCGACAGCGGAACACCGACCACGACGAAGTACAGCGTATTGCCCAGCGCTTTCCAGAAAAGCGCGGTGCCGAGCAGTTGAAAGTAGTTGCGCAGCCCCACCAGGCGCAGATTGGACGGATCGGCGATCGCGTAGATATCGAAATCCGTCAGGCTCAGCATGAAGGCCGCCGCCACCGGCACGGCGAAGAACACGCCCATCACCGCCAGCGCCGGCCCGGCAAAGCACCACCCGGCAAGGCCCGGTCTCATCCCGGGCCACCCCGGCGCGCCCGTGCCGACTCGGAACTGCGCCGCGCGAGCATCCAGCGACGCTTCTCCAGGATCGCATCGACGCGACGGTCCAGCTCCCGCGCGGCCTGCTCCACCGTGATCTGCCCGGTCACCGCGCGCTCGCCCACCAGCCGCAGTTCGTCCTCGATGTGCTCCCATTCGGGCACCTTGGGCGCCGGCCGGGCGCGTTCCAGCTGCTGCCGGAAGGCCCGCGCATAGGGGTCGGCGGCCAGCGCCTTCAGAGCCCAGACCGAGCGGCGCGGCGGCAGATCGCCCGTGAGCGCGCGAAAGCGCTCCTGCACCTCGGGGCGGGACAGATACTCGATCAGCTGCCACGCCTGCGCCTTGTGGCGCGAGCCGGCGAAGATCACCAGGCTGGAGCCGCCGGCGATCGAGGCGCCCGGGCCGTCCGGGCCCGGCAACGGCGCCGTCATCCAGTCGTGGCTGCGCTCGGGCGGAAGGCGGCGCCGGAATTCGCCGATGTTCCAGGGACCGGAAATGTAGTAGGCGAAGTAGCCGCGCCCGAACTCGTCCCACACGTTGGAGATCTGGGCTTCCGACACCAGCGGCGCCCAGCCGCGGTCGAACATCTCCACGTAGAAGCCCAGCGCCTTGCGGAAGCCGGCGCTTTCGAAATTCCCGCGGCCGCCACCCTCGCGCAGCAGCGGCTCGGGCTGCTGCAGCGCCAGCGCCGTCAGCGGCTCGAACTCGTTCAGCGGCAGCAGGATCGAATAGCGGTCAGGACCCACCCGCCGCTTGATCGCGGCCAGCGTCTGGCGCCATTGCGTCCAGTTTTCCGGCGGCGCATCGAATCCGGCCTGCTTGAGCAGATCGGTGCGATAGAAGAGCAGCCGCGTGTCGACGTACCAGGGCACCCCGCACAGCACCCCGTCGATCAGGTTGGTGTCCCAGATGCCATTGAAATAGTCCGACGGCGGCACCGCCGCGGAATGCTGCACGCGGGGCCCCAGCGGCTCCAGGGCGTGCAGCTCGGCCAGCTCCGCAATCCAGGTGTTGCCGAGCTGCGCCACATCGGGCGTGGCGCCCGCGACAAAGGCCGTCAGCAGCTTCGCGTGCGCACCGGTCCAGGGCAGCTGCTGCAGCGACACGTGCACGCCGGGGTGCGTGCGCTCGAACTCGGGCAGCAGCTCGGCGACGACCTCGCTTTCCCGGCCCATGGCCCAGAACGTGAGCTGGTCCTGCGGGCGCGAGCAGGCGCACAGCGCGAGCGCCAGCGCCGTTGCCGCCCAACGCGCATGGATCCGCGATGCTGCCGCCACTACGATGCTTCCAGCCATCCCCCGCTGAACCCGGCCCGGCGCAGGCCCCTGACGAGATACGCATTGTTGCGCATCACGTTCCACACCAGGCCGTCGCGATAATTCGAGATCATCGCCACGATCGGGCCCTGATCGATTCCCAGGTAGTCGTTGTCGACCCAGCCGAAGCCCGGGGCCAGCCGGCCATAGGCGAACTTGACCTGGTGCTCGAAGCTCGGATTGAAGGCGTCCAGCAGTCCGAAGCGCGAGTAAATCCGTTCGCCATGGCGTTGCAGCATCTCCTGCAGCGACGGCAGCACGATCTCGGGAGCAAACGGCAGCGACGAGACCATCGCCGTGGGCGCGATCGTGCCGTCGTCGACGGTGCGTGTCAGCGCGGTGCCCCGGGCCGCATAGCCTCGGAACCGGCGCATGGAGTCGCGGTAGTCGCGAAACCCGTCGAACGGTCCGTCGCAGGCGGTCAGACCCCAGACCCGGCCGTCGTAGCCTTTCCAGCTGCCTGGATTGGCGATCGCGTAGGCTTGCTGCGAATAGGTCGCGCGCCGGCTGTTCTCGAAATAGTCGATGCCGCGCGCGTGCATGTACGGGTCCGCGATGCCGCGGAAATCGGTCCACACGTGCGAATACTGGTGGCCGAACAGCGGCGCAAAGCCCAGGTGCTCGTACCCCAGGTACGGACCCCAGGAGCGGTTGTAGGTCGCGCACCAGGCGGGCCACGCCGATGCATCGACCGCATGCACGGGTGCGCCCAGCGCGAGCAGGTAGACGATCATGCCCTCGTCGTAGCCGCGCCAGTCCAGCCGGATGAATCCGTCCTCCGGCGTCCAGCCCAGCGCAATGAGCGGCGGGCGCGGCTGCGCCCAGGTCCAGTCCGTGCGCGCGTAAATGGCCTCGACCAGCTGGCGGATGCGCGCTTCATCGTCGTCGGGCCCGTCGAACCAGTCGTGGCAGAACAGCATCCCGGCCAGCAGCAGCGCGGTGTCCACCGTGGACAGCTCACAGCGCCGGGCCCGCAGGCCGCGCTCCATGTCGAGGAAGTGATAGAAGAAGCCCTTGTATCCGGTCACGCCCTCCGATTGCGGCCCCTGCGGCGCCTCGGAAAAAAAGCGCAGCGTGGCCAGCACGCGGTCGCGCGCCTGCGCGCGCGCGATCCAGCCGTGCTCGACGCCGATCGGGTAAGCGGTCAGCGCAAAGCCGACCGCCGCGATGCTGGCGGGCGAGGCCGACGGGTAGCGGTCCGGCACCAGGCCGTTGGCGGGATTGGCGGTCTGCCAGAAAAAGTCGAAGGTGCGTTGCTGCAGCTCGTCCAGCAGCGGCTCGAAGGCGCGCCGCTGCGCCTCGTCCAGCGGCGGCTGCACCGGCGGCGGGCCAGCCGGCGCTGGCGGTGCGGACGGCGTGCCGGCGCAGCCGCAGGCGAGCGCGCCGGCCAGCACGAGCAGCCGGCGGCGTCCGACCAGGAGGCCGCCCGGCGCGGTGGCGTTCTCAGAGTCAGTCAGAGCAACGGGCAAGGAGGCAAGAGATCCGCTCAAAAGTCGTAGCGCAAACCTACTTTGTACGTACGCATCGGGCCAATGATCGTAGCCGGTACGCCGAAGTGCGCGTTGTCGCCTCCGTACACGTTTTTCGGAGGTGTCGAAGGCCCGCCGACCCAGCCGTCGTAGCCCCCGTAATTGGCGTCGCCAAGGATATTCAGGATATCGAGCCGCACCGTGAGCGCGCCGAACCCGACTCCGAAGCGTCGCGACAGGCTGGCGTCGACCTGATCGAAGTGGCCTCCGAACCCCTCGCGGTAGACGCACATGGAAAAGCCCAGGTGGCAATCGGTGATCTGGAACGGCAGGCCGGATCCGTAAGTCCATTTAGCGCCGAGCACGACGCCCAGCGGCAGCACCCGGTCGGTGATGGCGGTTGCCACAATCCGCTGTCGCTCCACATCGTCGGACGGGTACCAGCCGACACCGGGTTTGCCGTAGGTCCAGTTGATCGGATCGTTGGTCCACTCGCGGTTCGTGGTCCACCCCTGCGACCAGGTGTAGGTCACGGTCATGCCCCAGCCCGAGGAGGTCGTGTACGGCTTTTCGGCCTTCAAATACGCGGTCTCGGTCCTGACCCTGCCCACAAAGTCGCCCAGCAGCAGGTTTCCGAATCCGGCCGGACCCCCGAACAGCGGGTCGATCAGGCTCTGCTGGCCCCAGCCGCCGCGCGGGTCGCGGTTGCCGCTGAACCAGTTGAACTGGTTGTAGCTGTACGAGTAGGTGTAGGCGAGCTCGGTGTTCCACACCCCCAGGCCCTGGCGCACGCCGGCGCCGTACTGGTCCGTGTATGGCATCTTGAAATCGTTCCTGACCAGCCAGATGTCGCCGCCCGGTTGCAGGTTCTTCTGCTTCTCGTCGAGCGCGTTGGTGGCGACCTTGCGATCGTAAGCGCGACCGTAAGCGCCGAAGAATACCGTCTGCTTGTCGCCCAGCAGGTCGTACGAGAAGCCCACGCGCGGCTGGATGGCGCCCGTGTACGGCTTGCGGCTGGAGCCGTTGCTGATGTAGTTGCCGATGTTGATCCCCCCCAGCGCCAGCGATTGGGCGTAGGTCTGTCCCGGCGGCGCGGTGATGCCGGCGACGGTGCGGGTATCGGGCCCATAGAGGGCGGCAATGCGGTCGGCCGGCGTCACGTAATCGTTGTCCAGCATGTTCGTTTCGTAGTCCCAGCGCAGGCCCAGGTTCAGCTGCAGCCTGCGGGTCACATCCCAATCGTCCTGCAGGTACAGGCCGATCATCGTATCGCGGAAGTTGGCATCGACCGGCGGCTCCGCGTTCACGGTCCGGTCCGCCTGGACGGTCGGAATGCCGCTCACGTTGTCGATCAGCTCGACCAATGTCGGGACGCTGAATGCGGTCCCCGACAGGTCGAACGTGATGAAGTCGACCTTGAAGCCGGCTTTGAAGGCGTGGTCGGCAATGCCGCCGAAGCTCAGGTCGTCCTGCAGGTAGAAACCCTTCTGGATCCGGTCCTGCGCGTCGGGAGAGCCACCCACGTCGATCACGCCGTTCATGTTGTTCTCGTTGTTGGACGGCGAGATGTTGTAAAGGATCAGCGGGGTGGTGCTGTTCGAGTGCGGGTTCCATTCGGCCCTCTGATAGCCTGCACGCGCCTCGTTCAACCATGCGCCCACGGTCCACTCGTGCTTCAGGTCGATGTGGGTCTCGTTGTTCCTGCGGTTGCTCTGGTTGTCCGGCGCGCTCAGCGTCGGGTTGATCGGCACCAGGTCGTTTTCGCGGCGCACCCGCACGCTCAGGTCCACACGCTGGTCCGCGGCGATCTGGGCATCCACCTTGGTGAACACCAGGTCCTCGCGGAACGAATCGGTGGTCGCGCCTTGCAGCGCCCTGAGCGAGGGCACGATGCCCGCGTTGGGCAGCTCATCGGCGTGCTGCAACGCGGTTTCGCGCGCGTCGCCGATGTGCTTGCCCTCGTAGGCGATGAAATAGTGCATCCGGTCCTGGATGATCGGGCCGCCCAGGGTCATGCCGTACTGCTCCTGGTCGAAGCCCGGACGGTTGATGCCGGCACTCTTGTTGGCCAGCTCGATCGGGCTGTACTGGACGAATTCGTTCCCGGTGTAGTCGACGAACGCGTCGCCGTGCAGCTCGTTGGTGCCCGAACGGGTCGCCGCCGTGATGGCAGCGCCCGAGACCTGGTCGAATTCGGCCTTGTAGTTCTGGTTGACGATCCGGTATTCGCTCAGGGCCGATTGCGGGAACGGGTTGCCGCGGGAGCTGTCCTGGCCCACCAGGCCGCCGCGCAGCACGTAGTTTTTCTGGCTGACCCCGTCGATATAGACGTTGATGTTGTCCTGGTTCTGTGCGCCGCTTTGCACGCTCACGAAACCCGTGGTCTGGTCCTGGTTCACCCGCACCCCCGGCGCCAGGTCGGCGAACGACAGGAAATTGCGGCTCACCTGCGGCAGCAGCTGCATCTGCTTGGGCGACACGCTGGTGGCCACCTCGGAGGTCTTCACGTCAGCGCGCTCCAAGGCCCCGATGATAGTGACCTGCTCGATCGGCACCGCCGGCAGCACCAGGTCGAGCGAGGCCGATTCCGCGACGGCGAGGGAAACGATTTGCGGCTTCTGCTCGGCCTCGGTGCCGGTGCGGATGGCGTACTTTCCGGGCGGCAGGCCATTTAACACGTAGCTGCCGTCGCTGTTGGACCTGGTCCGGTAGACGAAGCCGCTGTCGGTGTTGGTCGCCGACACCTCCACGCCGCCCTCGCCCTGCCCTGTGGCCGTCAGCACGAAGCCGCGCAGGGTCGCTGCGCTCAACTGTGCCTGCGCCGGCTGCCACACCGCAACACAGGCGCCCGTGACTACGGCGATGGCGATGCCGATTCCTTTCATCCAGTTCGAACGCGATCTCATGGTCTGCTCCTCCTCCATCAGGGCATGTGCTTCCTTCGCAGGACGTCTATCGGAGCTTCGGGGATGCGACGGACGCCGCACCTTCCTGCGCCCCGCCGCAGGAAGTGCGAACCACGAGCTCGGAGCGCAGCGTCTGCGGCTTGATGCTCGCGAAGTTCTTGGTCTCGATCGAAAGCGCCAGCCGTTCCAGCGCCATCGAGCCCAGCTCGGCGATGCGCACGCGCACCGTCGTCAAGGGCGGATTGACGAAGCGCGCGAGCGGGATGTCGTCGAATCCGACCAGCGCCACGTCGTGCGGCACCTGCACCCC
Organism: Burkholderiaceae bacterium; assembly: GCA_035511515.1. Lineage (GTDB taxonomy): Bacteria > Pseudomonadota > Gammaproteobacteria > Burkholderiales > Burkholderiaceae_F > VBCK01. Next base: position 18,114 of record DATKFG010000072.1, read on the forward strand.
GGCCTCGCCCAGGCAGAACAGGCACCCGATCGCCATCGCGTCGTTGGCCGCGAAGATCGCGCCCGGGCGCGGCTGCATCGCGAGGATCCGGTTGCCGACCCGCCAGCCGGACTCTTCGGTGAATTCGCCCGGCAGCACCAGCGGCTCGGAGCCGGGCAGCAACTGGGCCAGCGCCTCGCGATAGCCGCGCAGACGCTCCTGCGCCTCGAAATTGGCCTCGGGCCCGCCGATGAACACGATCGACCGGTGGCCCAGGCCGGCCAGGTGGCGCACCATCGCGTAGGCGCCGCCATAGTTGTCGACCGTCAGGCAGGCGGCCTGCACGCCCTCGCCGCGCGTGTTCATCAGCACCACCGGCCAACCGCGCGGCAGGTTGTCGGCCAGCGCGCGCGCGTCCAGATGCGGCGACATGATCAGCAGCCCGTCGACCCGGCCGCTCATGGCCTTGATGGCGGACGCAGCCTCGGCCCGGTCGCCGTGCGACCCCGACAGCAGCAGGTGCAGGCCGTGGCCGCGCGCCGCAGTGTCGATGCCGCGGATCAGTTCCGAGAAGAACTCGCCGTGCAGGTCCGGCAGCAGCACGCCGATCGTCTGCGTGCGCCGCGTGATCAGGCTGCGCGCGGCTCCGCTCGGAACGAATCCGAGCTCGCGCGCAACGGTCTTTACCCGGTCACGGGTCTGCCTCGAAACGTTGGCGTGTTCGTTCAGCGCACGCGAGACGGTCGCGACCGATACGTTCGCGGCACGTGCAACGTCCCGGATGGTCGCTGCCAACCTGTCTCCCGACGCGCGCGGCCCCTCTCACCGGAAAGGCTCGCCTTTTCTTGTATGAAAACGTTTCCATAAAAAATGTATCAACGAAGCAAATCCAAAGAAATGTGCGCTGCCACAAAGTAAGGGCATTGTTGCCGGCAGGCTACGGCGAGGGCGGACGGGCCGAGGGACACAGCCCGGCCGGTAGGTCTTAACCGGTCTTAACCGGCCGGGCCGATGCGGCGTCCTTCGGGCTCGCAGGAGAAAAAGTGCAGGTGCTCGACCGCCAGCCGAAGTTGCATGCGCGCGCCGGGTTGCGGCAGCGGGCGGGGCGCCACGCGTGCGATCAGCTGATGGAGGCCACAGCGGAAAACCAGGTGAAGCTCAGGGCCTGTGGGCTCGATCGCCTCCAGCGTGGCGGACAGGGCCGACCTCGCAGGCACTGCGGTGTCGGCCAGCAGCACGTGCTCGGGGCGCACGCCGAGCACCACGTCCAGGCCGGCGGCGCCGCCGGGCAACGTGGACAGTGCGGCAGCACCATCGAGCTGCAGGATCTGCGCGCCGACATCGAAGCTGGCGCCGTCGCGGTCCAGCCGCCCCGGCAGGAAATTCATCGCCGGGCTTCCGAGAAAGCCGGCCACGAACCGGTTGGAAGGCCGCTGGTACAGGGCGAGCGGGGTGTCGATCTGCTGGATCCGCCCGCGCTCGAACACCACGATGCGCTGGCCCAGCGTCATCGCCTCGACCTGGTCGTGTGTCACGTAGATCATGGTGGCGCCCAGCTGCCGGTGCAGCCGTGCCAGCTCGATCCGCATCGACTGGCGCAGGCGGGCATCCAGGTTGGACAGCGGCTCGTCCAGCAAAAACACCGCCGGTTCGCGCACCAGGGCGCGTGCGAGCGCCACGCGCTGGCGCTGTCCGCCCGACAAGGCGCGCGGCAGCCGGTCGAGCAGCGATTCGAGCTCCAGCGTGCGCGCCGTGGCCTGCACGCGCTGGCCGATCTCGGCGGCGGGCACGTTGCGCACCTTCAGGCCGAACGCGATGTTCTGCGCCACGGTCATGTGAGGAAACAGCGCATAGCTCTGGAACACCATCGCGACGTTGCGGTCCTTGGGCGCGACCTCGTTGACCGCGCGGCCGCCGATCGACACCGTGCCCGCGCTGATCGATTCCAGGCCCGCGATCATCCGCAGCAGCGTGGACTTGCCGCAACCCGACGGGCCGACCAGGACCATCAACTCGCGGTCCGCGACCTCGAAGCTGGCGTCCTGCACGGCCGCGTGGCCGCCTTCGTAGACCTTGCAGACGCGATCAAGCTGAACGCTTGCCACCCGTTTTTTCTCCGCGCGAGCCGCCCGGCGCAAAGCCGCCGAACGGCCTACGTTTACATCAGGCGCGCTGTTCCGTGTGGATCTCGGACATCAGTACCCTTATGGTAACGTTTACATTCGATGGCCAGAGCACGCCCATGAAGTCCGCAAAGGCATCGCCGAGACACAGATTCCCGGACGGATTCCTGTGGGGAGCCGCCACGTCGGCCTACCAGGTCGAAGGCTCGCCGCTGGCCGATGGGGCGGGCCCGAGCATCTGGCACCGCTTCGTGCACACGCCGGGTCTGGTGCACGACGGCGACACGGGCGACGTCGCCTGCGATCACTATCGACGATTCAAGTCGGACGTCGCGCTGATGAAGCGCCTCGGGCTGACCGCCTACCGGTTCAGCGTGTCCTGGAGCCGGGTGCTGCCCGAGGGCGTCGGGGCCGTCAACCCGAAGGGGCTGGGCTTTTACGAGCGCCTGGTCGACGAATTGCTCGGTGCCGGCATCGAACCGATGATCACGCTGTATCACTGGGACCTGCCGGCAGCGCTGGACGACCGGGGCGGCTGGCTGAACTCGGATGTGGCGCACTGGTTCGCCGACTACGGGCAGACGATGTACCGCCGCCTGGACGACCGGGTCAAGCTGTGGACGACGCTGAACGAGCCGTGGGTCGTCACCGACGGCGGCTACCTGCACGGCGC
>DATKFG010000073.1:0-2947 GCA_035511515.1 Burkholderiaceae bacterium
GGGCGATCGATCGCCGCAAGCGCTCATGCGTCCGCAAGGGCACGCGCGATCGCCCCTCGCCCGCGCAGCGGGAGAGGGGAGGGGGTGAGGGTGGTGCTCGTCACTCGATACCCGCCAGCGCCAACAGGTGCTGCGCGGCCACGGTTGCCGCCACCGATCCATCCTGCACGGCCGCGGTCAGCGCCGGCAGCTCGCGCTGCACTTCCGGGCTCGACCCGAAGCGGTCGCGCAGCGCGTGCTCGATGATCTCCCACATCCAGCTCACGGCCTGCGCGCGGCGGCGCGCCTCCAGTTCCCCGCCCGCCCGCATCGCTTCGCCGAACCGGCCGACCTCGATCCAGAACTCGGCGATGCCCTGGTGCGTGAGCGCGCTGGCCACCAGGACGCTGGGGATCCAGCGCGTCGAGCGGCGCTGCAAAGCCGGCAGCACCGACTCGAATTGTGATCGGGCGCGCTGCGCCGCTTGCGGATCGAGGTCGCACTTGTTGATCACGATCAGGTCGGCCAGCTCGACGATGCCCTTTTTCATCGCCTGCAGGTCGTCGCCCGCATTGGGCAGCTGCAGCAGAACGAGGGCGTCGGTCATGCCGGCCACGGCCGTTTCCGATTGTCCGACCCCGACTGTTTCGACCACGATCACGTCGAAGCCGGCGGCCTCGCAGACCAGCAGCGTCTCGCGCGTCTTGCCAGCCACGCCGCCCAGCGTGCCGGCGCTGGGCGAGGGCCGGATATAGGCCTGCGGACTGCGCGCGAGCTGCTCCATGCGGGTCTTGTCGCCCAGGATCGATCCGCCCGACAGTGCCGAGGACGGATCCACCGCGAGCACCGCGATCCGGTGGCCGGCCTCGATCGCGTGCAGGCCGAGCGCCTCCACGAAGGTGGACTTGCCCACGCCTGGAGCGCCCGATACACCGATCCGGATCGCGCCGCCCGCGTGCGGCAGCAGCGCCTGCAGCAGCGCGTGTGCGCGCCGCTGGTGGTCGGCACGCGTCGACTCGACCAGCGTGATCGCCTTGGCCAGTGCGCGCGACTGCGCCGCCAGCACGCCCTCGAGCAGTTCCCGGTCGGTCGGACCCAGCGCCGCCGGAACGGGCAGCGCGTCGGCGGCTCGCTTCATTGCAGGTCAGGACACCAGGCCCAGGCGCTCCCGGATCGCTGCCAGCACGCTGCGCGCCGATGCCGGAATCGGCGTGCCGGGGCCGAAGATCCCGACCACCCCGGCCGCCTTGAGGAAGTCGTAGTCCTGCTGCGGTATCACGCCGCCGACGAACACGGCCACCTCGCCGGCTCCCTGGGCCCTGAGCGCGCCGATCAACTGCGGCACCAGCGTGCGGTGTCCGGCCGCCAACGTGGACACGCCCACGGCGTGCACGTCGTTTTCGACGGCCTGGCGCGCCGCTTCCTCGGGCGTCTGAAACAGGGCCCCGATGTCCACGTCGAACCCCAGGTCCGCCAGCGCGGTGGCCACGATCTTGGCGCCGCGGTCGTGGCCATCCTGGCCGAGCTTGGCAATCAGGATCCGGGGACGGCGCCCCTCGCTGCGGGCGAACGCGTCGACCTCGGCCTTCAGGCTCTGCCATTCCGAATCGCGCTCGAAGTGCGCGCCGTACACGCCGGAGACGCGCTGCGAGTCGGCCCGGTAGCGCCCCCAGACCTTCTCCAGCGCGGTCGAGCACTCCCCGACGGTGGCGCGCGCGCGCACCGCGGCGATCGTGAGCTCCAGCAGGTTGCCTTTGCCCTCGCGCGCGCCGCGCTCGAGCGCCTCCAGCGCGCGCCCGGCCGCTACGCCGTCGCGCCCCGCCCGCACTTGGGCCAGGCGCATCACCTGGGCCCGCCGCACCGCGCTGTTGTCGATGTCGCGGATCTGGATGCGATCCTCCTCGCCGGCGCGGTACTTGTTCACGCCGACGATCACGTCCTCGCCGCGATCGATCCGGGCCTGCTTCTCGGCGGCGCAGCGCTCGATCTGCAGCTTGGCCCAGCCCGAGGCGACCGCACGCGTCATCCCGCCCAGCGCCTCGACCTGCTCGATGATGGACCATGCCTTGTCGGCCATCTGCTGCGTCAGCGACTCCATCAGGTAGGAGCCGCCCCACGGGTCGATGACCCGGCACACGCTGGATTCCTCCTGGATGATCAGCTGGGTGTTGCGCGCGATGCGGGCGGAGGAGTCGGTCGGCAGCGCGATCGCCTCGTCCAGCGCGTTGGTGTGCAAGGACTGCGTGCCGCCGAACACCGCAGCCATGGCTTCGAGCGTCGTGCGCACCACGTTGTTGTAGGGATCCTGCTCGGTAAGCGACCAGCCCGAGGTCTGGCAATGCGTGCGCAGCATCAGCGACTTGGGGTTCTTCGCCCCGAACCCGCGCATGATGCGGGACCACAGCAGCCGCGCGGCCCGCAGCTTGGCGATCTCCAGGTAGAAGTTCATCCCGATCGCGAAGAAAAACGACAGGCGTCCGGCGAACTCGTCCACGTCCAGTCCGCGCTCCAGCGCCGTGCGCACGTACTGCATGCCGTCGGCCAGCGTGAAGGCCAGCTCCAGCGTCTGCGTGGCGCCGGCCTCCTGCATGTGGTAGCCCGAAATCGAGATCGAGTTGAAGCGCGGCATGTTGCGCGCGGTGTATTCGATGATGTCGGCCACGATCCGCATCGACGGCTCGGGCGGGTAGATATAGGTGTTGCGGACCATGAACTCTTTCAGGATGTCGTTCTGGATCGTCCCTGAAAGCTGCTGCTGCGGCACGCCCTGTTCCTCGGCCGCAACCACGTAGCCGGCCAGCACCGGCAGCACCGCGCCGTTCATCGTCATCGACACCGACACGCGGTCGAGCGGGATGCGGTGGAACAGGATCTTCATGTCCAGGACCGAATCGACCGCCACGCCGGCCTTGCCCACGTCGCCGACCACGCGCGGATGGTCGGAGTCGTAGCCGCGGTGCGTGGCCAG
>DATKFG010000074.1:0-91035 GCA_035511515.1 Burkholderiaceae bacterium
GGTTCCGGGTTGGCGCCCAGTACCAGTCCGGGGCCGGCACCGGCGCACAAGGCAACGCGTCCGAGTTCGTACTGGGCGGCGATTATCGCGGCCTGTCGGTCGATGCGACCTATGTCAACAAGCACGGCGGCATCGCTACAACGGCCCTGACCGCGGCGCAGCTTGCCACGCTGGCCAGTCACAATCTTTCCCCGAACAACGCGCTCAGCGGTACGGTCTCGGACAACTGGACCGCGTCGCTCGATGTGAGTTACGTCTACGGAGCCGTCAAACTGTACGTAGGTTACGAGGACGTCCATTTCCGCAAGCCGTCGCAGCCGCTTGCGATCGGCGCAATGGACATCGGCGGCTACGTGCTGGGCGCCGTCAACAACACCGCCTATAACGCGCACGAGAGGATCCAGCAGATCCCCTGGGCGGGCTTGAAGTACTCGGTTACGCCGAAATTCGACGTGATCGTCGCCTGGTATGAATACATCCAGAACCATTACAACCCCACGGCAACCTGTCCCGGCGGCGACCAGGCCCGCAACGCGGCGAAGGAGTCCGGCTCGTGCAGCGGCCGCCTCGAGGCCTATTCGCTGGTCGCCGACTACCGATTCGACCGGCACTTCGATGTCTACGCCGGCGCCATGTGGTCGCATGTTGACGACGGCCTCGCCAGCGGCTATCTAAGCAGCGTGACGATCGATCCGACCATCGGCGGTCGCTTCAGCTTCTGAATCTTGAGCCCGGATCCTGCCAGGGAGCACGGCGCCCGTCGATCGAGCCGGACCGTCGTATCATGCGGTAAATATCGAGTTGCTTCGATGCTCGCACGACGCACGGTCCGTCACAAGCTGGTCGGCAAATTGGCCGTGGAGACGGAGGTCGGCGCCTTTCTCGGCGACGTGCGGATCCGGCTGCTGGAGGCGATCGATCGCTACGGCTCGATCTCGCAGGCTGCCAAGGCCGTGCCGCTGTCCTACAAAGCGGCATGGGATGCCGTCGATGCGATGAACAGCGTTGCCGAGCAGCCGCTGGTCGAGCGGGCCGTGGGCGGCCGGAACGGCGGCGGTACCACCCTGACCGTGTACGGCCATCGAATGATCGCGATGTACCGGGCGGTCGAGCAGGAGTACCAGCAGACGCTGAACCGGCTGGCCGACCGGCTCGATGAGGTCGGAGCCGGCGACGTGCGACACTTTCAGGGCATGTTGCGCAGCGTGTCGATGCGCAGCAGCGCGCGCAACCGCCTCGTCGGCCCGATCACCGCTCTGAGCGAAAGTCCTCGTGGCCTGGAAGTGCGCGTGCGCATCGACAATTGTCACGAGATCGCGTCGCTGGTGACCCAGGAAAGCGCCGAGAACCTGAATCTGCGGATCGGGACCGAAGTGCACGCCTTTTTCAAGGCGGCGTCGGTGAACCTGCGTACCGAGGTCGCGGCGCCCCGCCTCAGGCGAAACGCCCTGTGGGGCAGCGTCGCGCGCGTCCACCAGACGCCGGCCCATGCCGAAGTCAACGTGGCGCTGGAAGGCGGCCGCAACGTCACGGCGATCCTGGCGCGCGACGACGTCGGCAGGCTCGGGCTGAAGGTCGGCAAGCGCTGCTGCGCGGTGGTCGAAGCATCCAGCGTGGTGCTGTTCCGGTTCGACTGACCGCGCCGATGCACTGTCCGATGGTGAGGCCGTTGCTGCGCCGTCTGTCGATCGCCGTTCTTGTCGGATTGATCGCATCGAACGCGACGGCAGAAGAGCTTCGGGTCGCGGTCGCCGCCAACTTCGCCGCGCCGATCCAGCGAATCATCCCGTCGTTCGAGCAGGCGACCGGCAACAAGGTTGAACTGGTGTCCGGCTCCACCGGCAAGTTCTATGCGCAGATCAGCAATGGCGCGCCGTTCGACGTGCTGTTGGCGGCGGACGAGCAGACCCCGGCAAAGCTCGCGGGCGAGGGCAGTGCGGTGGCGGACAGCCAGTTCACGTACGCGATCGGAAAGCTGGTGCTTTGGTCGCCGATGGAGGGAACCGTCGATTCCCGCGGAGAGGTCCTGAAAAAGGCCGGCTTTCAGCACCTGTCCTTGGCCAATCCGGCCCTGGCTCCGTATGGCGCCGCCGCTGTCGCAGCAATGAAGCGCCTCGGCGTTTACGAATCGCTGAAGCCGAAGATCGTTCAGGGCGAAAACATAACGCAGGCCTACCAGTTCGTCGCCAGCGGCGCCGCGGAGCTTGGCTTCGTGGCCCTGTCGCAGGTGCTGAAGGAGGGAAAGGTTCAGGGATCGGCCTGGATCGTTCCATCCGACCTTTACCCGGCCATCCGCCAGGACGCGATCATTCTTGCCAAGGGCAGCAACAAGGCCGCGGCCCGGCAGTTTCTTGCTTACCTCAGGAGCGATGCGGCCCGGGCGATCATCGCCTCTTACGGTTACGAGCGCTAAAGAGGGACCAGCGGGCGTTCAGCAGGTGCACTGGTACCGCTTGGGCGTCGTTCCAACATAGGTTCTGAACACCTGCGAGAAATGGCTCTGGTCGGCGAACCCGAGCTTGAGCGCCACCTCGGAAATCGCCATCCGGTTTCCTGAGAGCAGCCGTTTGGCCTCGTGGACGCGTTGGGACAGGACATAGCGGTGCGGCGAGACGCCAAAAGCGTTCTTGAACAGCATCGCGAAATAGTGCGGGCTCAATCCAGCCAGATCGGCCAACTCGGTCAGGCCGATATCGCGCTCCAGATTCTCGCTGACATATTCACGCACACGGCGGATCTGCGCGGCCGAAAGCGCAACGGTGCGCGTCGCTACCGGCGCATCCCGGTTGGAATAGCGCCCGAGCAGATACGCCGCCAGCGCCAGCGAAAGGGCTTCGCCGTAGACGCGTCCCGATGGACAGCCCGCCAGTATTTCGTTGCGCATGTTCAGCACGATCGCTGCGGCCTGCGGATCACGGATCGCGTACTGGGGCTCGACATTGAACCGGGCCGAGGCCGAGTCGTGGCTCATCAAGCGCTCGAGCTGCTCGCTACCGAGCCCGACATACACCACTTCCCGCACACCGGTCCAGGCCAGAGGTGCTTGCTCGAAACCGCGGGCCAGCAGGGAGAATCTTCCCGGCACGGACGGCAAGCGGCGCGACGTTCTTCCCGCACGCACGCACAGCGTGCCCTTGCCGCTGGTGCAGAGCGCCAGCAATGTGCGCTCCAGTCCGAACTCTTCCAGACTGCCGTGCGGTCCGACCGTGCGGCATTCGATGGGAAAGCCGGCCCAGGGCCCCTGCGCGCTGGACCAGCGCAATGAACCGATCTCGATCGGTCGATGGCGAACATCAACAGCCAGCGCCATGCATCCTTCCTGCACCACCACTTCTCCTGCACCATCGAGGGGCCGCAGATCGCGCGCCGCGAAGATTTCAGCACAGATCGCCCCAAGTTCGAGCATTAACCACACGGTCCGGCAAGGCGGAATCGAGCGGTGGCGCAAACGTCCACTGCGGCAATGGTCCTTTGTCATCGACGCGTCAGCGTGAGATTCCGGGGACAGTTTCCACGCTGAACCGATCGGGCCTGACGCGTTGTTCACTGTCATCACGTGCGCGGTCACGGCACAAATGTGAGAAACACGAAGGCGGCGAATATCACGAGGTGAGTCAGGCCCGGCAGCACATTGGTGCGACCGGTGCCGAAAGTCAGCGTGCTCGCGACCATGGTCAGAGCCAGAAGCAGCGTTTCCTTCGGCGCAAGCCCGAGCACCAGATCCTTGTCGAGGGCAACGGCGATGGCGGCGACCGACGGAATGGTCAAGCCGATGGTCGCGAGCGACGAGCCCAGCGCGAGATTCAGGCTCTTCTGCAAGTCGTCGCGGTAGGCCGCGCGGACCGCCGCCATGCTCTCCGGCAGAAGCACGAGCAGCGCCACAATCAGGCCCGACACGGCGGCCGGCGCGCCGGCGCGCCCCAGGACTTCGCCGACACCGGTGCCGAACTTCTTTGCGAGCAGGATCACGGTCACCAGCGAAACAACCAGCAGCACGCTGGTCCAGGTCAGGCTGACCGGCGCGCGGCCATGGGCCTGCGCATCGACGCCTGCCGCTTCGGAGGGCGACTTCCCCGCCGCGAAATACCCGGTGTGGCGCACGGTCTGGATATAAAGGAACACCCCGTACAGCACGACGGTGACCGCACTGACGAACACGAGCTGGCTCACCGAGAAGATCGGCCCCGGGATGGTCGTCGTGTAGTTCGGCAGCATCAGGGTCAGGGCCGCGAGGGTCGCGATCACGCCCAGGTAGGAGTTGGCGCCATGCACGAGGAATTCCTGCTCGCGGTGGCGCAACCCTCCGGTCAGGATGCACAGGCCCACCAGTCCGTTGCACACGATCATGATCACCGAGAACACCGTGTCGCGCGCAAGGACCGGATTGCCCGGTCCACCGAGCGTCATCGACACAATCAGCGCCACTTCGATGACGGTCACAGCCAGGGTCAACACGAGCGTGCCGTAGGGCTCGCCGACGCGGTGAGCGATCTGCTCCGCGTGGTGCACCGTGGCGAACACCGCACCGAACATCAGAATCACGAGGATCAGCAGGAAGGCGGCGCCGGGCGCCGTGAGCGCGCTCAGGCTGCCCAGTCCCAGTGCGGCGCTTGCGGCATAGAAGACGACACCCAGCGCGGGAAGGGCGACCCCTTTTCTGGGAAAGGCCGCTCGCCTCGGCCCGGAGACTCCTACGGCCACCGGTTCGCTTCGGCAGCAAAATTCGCGGACGTGGGCGCCACGACACAGAATCGCTGGCCGGTGGGCGCTTCCATCACCCACCACTGCTTGACCTTTTGCACTTTGCTGGCGCCGATCGCCTCGAGGCGCCGTACTTCGGCCTCGATATCGTCCGCCTCGATGTCCAGGTGCACCCGGCTCGGATGAGCCACCCGCTGCACCTCCACGTCGAGGCGGCCGAATGGATCGACCAGACGCACGTACAGCTCGCCCTCGGCGCCGGGGATCGCTTCACGGGCCAGGCCCAGTGCCTCGCTCCAGAACGCCGCCGCGGCGGGCAGATCTCCGGTTTGACAGTCGATGATGAACCCGCCGAGTCTGCTGCGATGCATGTTCGTCTCCCGCGAGGCGCGCGTGTGTCAATTTAGCGCCGAACGATCCGGCGGCACAACGGGCGCGCCGGCACGGCACAATGGCGGCCCATGGCCTGCCGCGACAGCCGAGGCGAGTACACGAAGCGGATGCACCGGGTGCTCGAATACGTCGACCGGCACCTGGACCAGCCGCTCGAGCTGAGCGAGCTGGCCGGCGTTGCAAACTTCTCGCCCTTTCACTTTCACCGGCTGTTTTCGGCCTGGATGGGTGAAACACTCGGCGACTACCTGCGGCGACGGCGTCTCGAATTGGCGGCGATGCGGCTGGCCGCGCAGCCGCGGCTGCCGGTCATCAACGTCGCACTGTCGGTCGGCTTCGGATCGAGCGAGGCGTTCACGCGGGCATTCAAGGCGCGCTTCGGAAGCGCGCCCACCCGGTGGCGCCAGCACCAGGCCCGGCAGCGCGGCAATCAGCGAATCCCTGGCAGGGGCACGCTGGACGGATCGGACCGCAAGCCGGGTCAGGCGAGCAGCAAGCCGGATCAGGCGCCGGGCAGCGCAAGCTCGGATGATGGGACCTTCCATCACGCACTGACGGAGGTTCCCATGAAAGTGAAAATCATCGACCGCCCGGCCGTCCGCGTCGCCTATCTGCGACATGTCGGGCCGTACGGACAGCCGCTGTCGGCCTTCTGGCAGCAGGTCGTCTATCCCTGGCTCGCGACGAACGACCTGCTGGACCAACCCCGCTACGGAATCAGCCACGACGACCCGGGCATCACCGCGCCCGAGAAGTGCCGCTACGACGCCTGTGTCGAGGCGCCGGCAAGCTTCGTGGCGACCGGCGCGACCCTGATGACAACGATTCCGGGCGGAAAATACGCCGCCACCCATTTTCGCGGCACGCCGCTGGAAATCGGCCAGACGTGGTCGGCGTTGTTGCGCGACTGGCTGCCGTCGAGCGGGATGCAGCTCGATGCGCGTCCGTGCTTCGAGTACTACCCGAGGGATGGGCAATACGACGCCGGCAGCGGTGCTTTCAGCTGCGACATCGTCATTCCCGTGGTTCCTCTTTGATGGCTGATCCGCCCATCGGCGCGCCATGCCGAAGCATGGCGCGCCATTCGACCCTACATGTCGGCGGAAGGCTGCAGAACGCCCACCCGGTTGCCTTCGGTATCGAGAAAGCCCGCATACAGACCGACACCCGGAATATCCATCGGTTCCCCGAGCACCTTTCCTCCACCTTCCTTCACCTTCTTCAGCGCGTCTCGAATATCCGTCACCGCGATGACGACCGACGGATGGTGGCCGATCGGATCGTCGGTTTTCTTGAAGAAACCACCGTTGATCACCCCGGGCTGTTTCGGGCGACCTCTTTCGTCCGCTTCGGCCGTGGCCACGACGACATACTCGCCCATTTCCGGGCCGAGCATTTTTGCCTTCCAGCCGAAGGCCTTCGTGTAAAAGCCGGCCATCCGATTCCTGTTTTGATAGGGCATCTCAAAGTGCACGACAGGGTTCATGCTTCTTCCTTCCTCTCTAGTAAGAGCGAATGCAACGGGCTGAAAGCCCCTGCGCTTCGCATGCCAACGACGTCTCACACAACCTTAGTCGATTGGACTGCCGCCGTTTCGACAGCGGGCGGATTTATTTTCGATGCCAACGGGCGTGACTCGACCAACCGCACTAATTTTCAGAACGTTATTCGAATCGATTCGTTGGGCTGGCACACCCACACGGGCAAGATCGGCGTTGGCCTGATCCAGCCCGGAGTATCGAGTGACGCGTGCCCGCCACCGCCCGAGGCTTGCCTCGTCCCTGCGTAAGTACGCAAATGCCGTCCTGCTGGCGGTTGCGGCCTGGACCGCATCCGTGGCCCACGCCGATGAGCCTTCCGACCGACTGACCTGGTACGGCCTCACGCTGTACGGCGTCGTCGATGTCGGCGCCACCTATCAGACGCACGGCTCGCCGTTGAACGACTTCTACGCGCAAGGAGTGGAATATGGCATTTCCGCCAACAGCAACCGTTCGTATGCGGGCCTGGCGCCGAACGGTCTGACCCAGTCGCGCATCGGGCTGAACGGCGCGCGGGAATTCGCGGACGGCTGGTCCGGCGTCTTCAGGCTGGAGACGCGCTTCAGCCCCCTGAGTGGAGAACTCGCCAACGGCCCGAAGTCGCTGATCCAGAACAATGGCGTGCCGCCCGCGAATCAGAGCGCCAACAGCGACTCCAGCCAAGCCGGCCAGGCATTCAGTTCGTCGGCCTACGCCGGCGTCAGTTCGAACGCGTTCGGGACGCTGACGATTGGACGGCAGTACGGTCTGCTCTATGACAACGTGCTGAAGTACGACCCCAATGCGGGCGCCTATGCCTTCTCTTTGATCGGCTTTTCCGCCGTCACCGCGGGCGCGGGCGATTCGGAATACAACCGCCTGAACGATTCGCTGAAGTACTCCGGTCAGTTCGGTCCGGCCCGCGTCGGCGCGCAATACCAGCCCTCCGCGCAGGCGACCGGCGGAGTCGGTTACGAGCTCGATGCCGGCGGCGACGTCGGACGGCTGCAGTTCGACGCCACGTATGTCAGCAAGCACGATGCGATTTCCCTCGGATCGTATTCGCCGACGCCAGCCCAGATCGCGACGCTCCTTTCCAAGGGCCTGACGCCGCAGAATTCGCTGAAAGCGACACTGTCGAACAACAAGAGCTGGTCGCTGATGGCCAGGTACGACGCCGGCTCGTTAAAGGCGTTCGCCGGCTACGAGAAGATCACATACGGTGCTCCCGACCTCGGCCTGATCGGCATCGGGTCGAGCACCATCGGCGGATACCAGATCGCCTCGCTGACCACGAACTCCTACGCGCACCATAAGATCCTGCAGGTGCCCTGGGCCGGTCTGAAGTATTCGATCACGCCCAAATGGATCGCCACGGCGGCCTTCTACCACTACCACCAGAACAGCTACGCCACCGGCAAAACGGCCGGCTGCAGCACGCAGAGCGCATCGAACTGCAGCGGCACCGAGAATGCCTGGTCGCTGCTTCTAGAGTGCCAGTACAACGCACACGTCGACCTGTACGCAGGCCTGCTGCACTCGGCAGTCAGCGGGGGCCTCTCGAGCGGCTATCTGGCCAACGCGGCCACGTCCAGCACGGCCGGGGTGCGGTTGAGCTTCTAGACTTAGAAGCGACCTTGCCGAAGGTGTGGTCTTATCACCAGAAGGCGGTTCCGCGGCCGCGAACGCCGCGCTGACCCCCGGGACGCGCTACGCTTACCGCGCGCCGGCAGCGGTGTTGCAGTTGCGCTTGTGCCCGGCGGTCGCAAGTTTCGATCAGGGAGGTGTCCAGTGGATCGTGCCGATAAGGACGTATCGGTGCTGGCGCATATTCAGCGCCTGGTGGCCGAAGAGCATCAACTGCTCGAACAACGCGACGCCGGCCCGGATAACACTCAGCGGCTGGCCGACTTGCAGGTCCAGCTGGATCAGTGCTGGGACCTGCTGCGCCAGCGGCGTGCGCTGCGGGAAACGGGAGCCGACCCATCCGCGGCGCAGGTTCGCCCGCCGGACATCGTCGAACGATATATCGGTTAGGCGCGCAATGGCCGAGTTGTCATCACGAACGCTCGAGGCGAGGCGGGCACAGATGTTCCCGGTCCTCGCGACCGAGGAGATCGAACGCATGCGGCGCTTCGCCACCGCGTGCCGCTTTGGCGACGGTGAGCGCGTGTACGAAACCGGCAAGCCAAGCCCGGGCCTGGTGGTCGTGCTGTCCGGAACACTGCGCGTGACCGGCCGCGACGGCCACGGGCACGATGTCGCCGTGTTCGACCACGGTGTGGGCTCGTTCTCGGGCGAGGTCGGACAGCTTTCGGGGCGGCGCTCGTTCGTGGACGGCGTGGCCGTCGGCACCGTCGAAGGCCTGCTGATCAAGCCGGAGCAGCTGCGCGCGCTATTGGTGGCCGAAGCCAATTTGGGTGAGAGCATCATGCGCGCGCTGATCCTGCGGCGGGTCGGTCTGCTCGAGACCGGTACGGGCGGCCCGGTGCTGATCGGCGCGCCTTCCTCCTCCGACGTCGCCAGGTTGCGCAACTTTCTGAGCCGCAACGGCATCCCGCACCTTCTGCTCGACCCGTCCGACGACGAGGTCGCGCGCACGTTCATCGAACGCTACGCGCCCGGGCCCGACGAGCTGCCCCTGGTGATATGCCCCGACGGCTCGACCATGTTCAATCCGACCGAAGGCGCGCTCGCCAGGTGTATCGGCATGCTCGACGCCGACATCGCCGAGCGGGTCTTCGACGTCGCCATCGCCGGCGCCGGTCCGGCCGGATTGGCCGCCGCGGTCTATGCGGCTTCCGAAGGCCTGTCCGTCATCGTAATCGATGCCCGCGCCTTCGGCGGGCAGGCGGGCGCCAGCGCGAGGATCGAAAACTACCTGGGGTTTCCGACCGGCATTTCAGGCCTTGCCCTGGCCGGGCGGGCTTATACCCAGGCGCAAAAATTCGGAGCAACACTTCTGATTCCAGCCGAGGTCGTCAGACTGGATTGCGAGCCGGCGAGGCGCGATGCGCCGATGGCGCTGCGCCTTGCCGACGGGCGCACGGTTCAAAGCCGATCCGTCGTGATCGCAACCGGTGCACGCTACCGCCGGCCGCCCTGCGCGAATCTGAAAGCCATGGAGGGCTACGGAGTGTGGTATTGGGCATCTCCGATCGAAGCCAAGATATGCGAGGGTCAGGAAGTGGTTCTGGTGGGCGGGGGCAATTCGGCGGGACAGGCCGCCGTGTTCCTGTCCGGATATGCATCGAAGGTGTGGATGCTGGTGCGCGGGTCGGGACTGGCGGCGACCATGTCGCAATACCTGATCGACCGCCTCGCCGCGGTCCGCAATATCGAACTGCGCACGCGCACCGAAGTCGTCGGGCTCACCGGTTCGAGGCCGGCCGGTGTCGAGTCGGTGCGCTGGCGGCATCGCGACACCGCTCAGGAAGAGACTCGCGCCATCGGCCACGTTTTTCTGTTCCTCGGCGCCGATCCGTGCACCGAATGGTTGAAGGATTGCGACGTCGAGGTCGACGACAAGGGCTTCGTGATGACGGGAGCAGCCCGTCAGCGGTCCATCCGCCGGCCTTTGGAAACCAGCGTGCCCGGAGTTTTCGCGATCGGCGACGTGCACGCCGGATCGGTCAAGCGCGTCGGGGGCGCGATCGGGGAGGGCGCGGCCGTGGTCGCGCAGATCCATTCGTTTTTGTCCGCTCCGGCCGCCGCGGCCAGGCTGGTCGCCCACCAATAGTCACTTCTGCAGCAGAACGCGCGCCAGATCGACGCTGCGCGGCGCCGCCAGGCCGCCAAAGTTCCTGTCGATCTGACTGAGCAGCGCCTGCGCGGCATCGCGCTTGCCGTTCGCAATCAGCGATTCGACCTGCTGAATCGTCGCGGCCAGATCCTTCTGGATGGCCGATCTGCAAGCCGTCAGCCGGTCAGGATCGGTCCGCGCCGGATCCTGCAGCGCCTCCAGCGCCCGCGACAGGGCCCCGGGATCGGCCACCGCATGATTGGCGAGGAGCGTGACGTGATCCTGCACATCCAGTACGCACCACCGCTGCATCGACGCGATGCTGGCCGTGTCTTCGCGCAGATGAGAAAAATCACGCTCTCCCGTCACGTAGACGACGCGCGTTGAACTCTGAAACCTGAAAAACAGATCCCTGGGAGGCAGCGGGATGTCGGCGCCGCCGATCGGATCGCTGCCCGCATTCAGGATCACCCCGCGAAATGTGTCCGGGTAGCCGAGCGCCAGCCGCATCGCGACGCGTGATCCACCGGAGAATCCCGCGATGTAGATCCGCTCCGGGTCCAGTGGATAACGATCGACGACGTTCTGCTCGGCCAGCAGCGCCAATGGTGCGCGGCGGCCCAGAACGCTCGCGTCGTTGCCGGATCGCGCTGCGCTGACAAAGATGACCCCATACTGATCCAGCACCGGCGCCCAACCTCGCGGCAGTTTCGCCTCGCGCCACGGCGGCACGAATACCAGCAGGGCGTAGCCGCGAGGCGGCCTGCGAGAGGGTACGTACAGAGCGAACTGCTCTGCCGACAGGTCGATGGCCTGTTCGGTCAGCTTCTTGCCCGACTCTGTCAATGCTTGCGCCAGATGCGCTTCAGCCAACGGACTGAGCAGGCGCCGCGCCAGCTCGGCGTTGCTCGACAGCGGTGAATAGTCGCCGAAAACCACGTCGCTGAAAGCCTGCGCCGGCGCATCACCCGCGAAAGCCGGGACAGCGGCCAATGACGCAGCGAGCGCGGCCATGATCCAGGCGATGACGTGCAAGAACGACATTGAGCAATTCTCCGGTCTTTTGTTGCCAAGTGGCGTTCGGCTGCAGCCGGTGCTACAACCATCCCATGTCAAACGCGATATCCCCTTCCGAGGCCGCCGAGCGCCTGTCGCACGCGGGCTACGCATTTTTGCCAGCGGCCGATGCGCTGGCGGCGTTTGACCTGCGCCTCGAGCCGCTGAACGGGCTGCGCGAGACCTGGTCGCGCCTGCCGCGCGACACGTACCTGCGCGACGGCGGACGGTATCGATCGCGCCGGCATGGCTGCTTCGTGCAGGATCTGTCTTCAGCGGCGCTGTCGGCGGCGCCGCGCCGGCCCCACTGGCAGCCCACCTCCTACAACGCTCTGCACGGTGGACTGGAACGGTGGTTCGAGCCGATCGAAGCGCAGGTCGTGAATGCAGCCGTCTGGACCCGGCTCGTGACGTCGATCGGGTCCGTGTTTGCGAGCATCCAGCATGTCGAGCGCTGGTTCATAGAAGCGCACCAGTTCCGCATCGATACCGAAGCGGGCATCGGACGGCCAACGCCGGAGGGCGCTCACCGGGATGGGGTCGATTTCGTCGCGCTGGTACTGGTCGAGCGGCGAGGCATTCGCGGCGGCGAAACCCGCGTGTTTGATGCCAATGGACCATCCGGCGTGCGTTTCACGATGACCGAGCCCTGGTCGATGCTCTTGATGGATGATGCTCGGGTCGTGCACGAGACCACACCGATCCAGCCGACCGCGGTGCCGGGTTTTCGCGACACGCTGGTCCTGACGTATCGCGCGGGAGGATTTCAAGCCCCGGGCTAGCTTGCTTGCACGCGCGCGCCGGCGACGCGACACAGAAACGACCGCTCCTCTCTCACAATGCAGCCCGCCTGGTCGGCTCTGCGCGTTGCCTCGGCGGCGTCCGGGTCGGCCGCCAGGCGGTCTCGGTACTGCTCGTACGCGGCGAGCGTCGGAAAGTCGATCAATCCGAAAGCGGTATCCGTGGCTCCAGCAAACTTGGTCGGAAGGTAGTAATCGACGAGCCGGCCACCGCAACGTCCGACAATGGACCGCAGCGATTTCGCGTAGGAATCGAAATCCGCCAGCCTCCTGGGATCAATCGTGTAGCGAATGCACAGCGTCAGCACGGCAGGTCCTCCGGTCAAAGTCACGCCCCGGATCATGCTGAAAGCGTTCGGCCGATGTTTCACTGAAACGTGAAACGTACCTCACGCCGGCGCGCTATATTGATGTCGGCAATGGAGATCGAACGATGGAAGCGAATATCGCGCTGCCGGCGGCGTTGATCGGCGATCCCGTGCGGGCGGGGATCCTGATGGTGCTGTTCGACGGACGGGCGCAACCGGCCACGGCCCTGGCCTATGCCGCCCGGGTGTCCGCCCAGTGCGCGAGCAATCATCTTTCGAAACTCGTCGACGGCGGCCTGCTGACCGTCGAGCGTGAGGGCCGGCATCGGTACTACCGCCTGTCGACGCCTCAGGTGGCCACGGCGCTGGAAGCACTGAGCTGCCTGGCGCCACGAGTTCGTGCGCTCGATGCGCCGTTGACGGCCGAGGGGCGGCTGTTGCGGTTCGGCCGCTGCTGCTACGACCATCTGGCCGGCCAACTGGGCGTAGCCGTAACCGCCCGCCTCGAGGATCGTGGATACGTGACGGTCGTGGATCGGAATTCGAAGCTCTACGCTCTGAGCGCTGAAGGCAGGCGCTGGTTTGCGGACCTGGGCGTCGATACCGATGCGCTCAAACCGACCCGGATCGGGCTGGCGCGGCGGTGTCTCGATTGGACCGAGCGACGGCATCATCTGGCCGGCCCGGTCGGCGCGGCGCTTCTGGCACGTCTGCTGGCGCTGGGCTGGCTGCGTCGCGACCGTCGCAGCCGGGCGGTCAATGTGACGCCGGCCGGCAGCGCGGGGTTTTTGCAGCGTCTCGATATCGACGTGCACGACCTGCTGTCGGCCGCGGCAGCGCGCGAATCGTCATCGGCGCACGGAGCTTCGATCCGATGATCGAACTTGTGATCGATCAGCGCCGACGCGATCTGGGCGGCTTCGAAGTCGGCCGCGTGCTGCCCTTCGCCAAGCGACGCATGGTGGGCCCGTTCGTCTTCTTCGATCACATGGGACCGATCAGCTTCCCGCCGGGTATTCCTCGCTCGGTCGACGTGCGGCCGCACCCGCACGTCGGCCTGTCGACCGTCACGTATCTGTTCGACGGCGAGGTCATGCATCGAGACAGCCTCGGCTCGGAACAGCCGATCCGGCCCGGCGAGGTCAATTGGATGACCGCCGGTCGCGGCATCACGCACTCCGAGCGCTTCGAGCGCGCGCGTCGCGAGGGCGGACCGATGCATGGCATCCAGGCGTGGGTAGGATTGCCGACAGAGTACGAGGAGGTCGAGCCGGCATTCAGCCACTACGAATCGGGCGACCTGCCGGTGTACGAGTCCGGCGGCCTGCGGGCTCGCTTGATCGCAGGCGAAGCGTTCGGCGCGAAATCCGCGGTCCGGACCCATTCCCCGCTGTTCTACGTTCATTGGGCGCTGGCGGCGGGAGCGCGCGCGCAACTGGACGCGCAATATCCGGAGCGCGCGGCCTATGTCGCTGCCGGTGCGGTGCAGGTGGACGGCAGCACCTTCGAGGCCGGACACATGCTGGTCTTCGGACCGGGACAGCCGGTCGTTTTAACGGCCGTGGCGCCCGCCACCGTCATGCTGCTCGGCGGTGAGCCGATCGGCGAGCGTTTCATCGAGTGGAACTTCGTTTCTTCGTCGCGAGCTCGAATCGAGCAGGCCAAGGCAGACTGGCGGGCGGGACGGATGAAACTGCCCGTGCATGACGACGCAGAATTCGTCCCGCTTCCGCCCGACAGCACGCCCCCGCCAAAAGACCGGGCGCCACCGCAAGGCGATTGAAACGAGTGAAGGGCGGCCCAGGCCGTCCTTTCACTTATACCCAAGCCCAAGCGGCGGTGTCAGCTCTGGTACTTGAACGAAAGCGAAAGACGCGCGCGGTACGCGACGACCTTGCCGTCCTCGACTTTCAGATCGAGCTTGGTGACCTCGGCAATGCGCAAATCGCGCAACGTTTTCGCTGCGGTGGCCACGGCGCCGCTGGCCGCGTCCTCCCATGACTTGTTGCTGGTACCGACCACCTCGACGATCTTGTAGACGCCATCTCCGCCATTCTTGGGCATGTCATCCTCACTTCAACGTTGCAGACAGTCCCACCGTGACGGGTGGGCCTCATCGCGTTACACATTCAGGATACTCCTGCGTTCTCTGGTGTCGCGCATCGCCCGCGAGGGGGCTGTCAAGCCTTGACCCAGGGCAGGGTGTCCAGATCGACGTTGCCGCCGGTGAGGATCAGCCCGACCTTCTTGCGGCCGACGTCGACCTTCGCCTCCACCACTGCAGCGTAGGCCACTGCGCTGGAGGGCTCGACCAGGATCTTCATGACTTCCCAGATTCGCCGCATCGCGCCGACGATCGCCTCCTCGGAGACAGTCACGATGTCATCGACGTACCGCTGGATTTCGGCAAAGGGCTTGTCTCCCAGCGACGTACGCAGGCCATCTGCGATGGTGCGCGGATTGACGCTCGGGACGATGCGGCCGGTCTTGAACGATCTGGCCGCATCGTCCGCGGCAGCCGGCTCGACCCCGATGATGCGAATCGACGGGCTGATGTTCTTGGCGGCGACGGCAACCCCGCTCAGCAGGCCGCCTCCTCCGACCGGGCAGAAAATGACGTCCAGATCCGCCACAGACTCGATCAACTCGACCGCGGTCGTGCCTTGTCCCGCCATGACCCGAAGGTCGTTGTACGGGTGAACCACGGAAGCGCCCGTATCGGCGATCACGCGCTCCAGCGTGTTCTCGCGCGCCTCCAGCGTGGGCTCGCATAAAACGACATTGCCGCCGTAACGCTCGACCGATTCACGCTTCACCCTGGAAGCATTGTTCGGCATCACGACGCAGGCCGGGATTGCCCGCAGCCGTGCCGCGCGGGCCAGCGCAGCGCCGTGGTTGCCGGAAGAGTGGGTCGCCACCCCTTTGCGGGCCTGCGCCTCGGAAAGGCAGAACACCGCGTTGGTGGCGCCTCGGGCTTTGAAGGCTCCGATTTTCTGGAAATTCTCGCACTTGAAAAACAGTTGCGCGCCCACGTCGGAGTCGAGCGTATGGCTCGTCATCACCGGCGTGCGGGTGATCTTGTCCTTGATCCGCTGGTGCGCTTCGTGAACCTGCTCCAGCGTAAGGCCGACCGGTCCTATGGGATGCATCAGCTTGGCCCTCGCGTCTGCAATCTACTAGAAGCGTGGCCCGCTGTCCCGGCCTCGCGTCCGGTTTGACATAGGTGTAGCTACGCTCATATGATACGGGAATGCACCCAGTCCGCAGAGAGTACTGCCAGGCTCTGACCTGCCTTTTTTGGAGATTGCCATGCCCGAACGCGAGATCGTCATTTGCAATCCGGTTCGCACCGCCATCGGCACCTTTGGCGGGTCGCTGAAAGACACGCCCGCTCCGGACCTGGGCGCAGCGGCGATCCGCGGGACATTGCAACGTTCCCGCCTCGCCGCCGATCAGATCGAGACCGTCGTGATGGGCAACGTGATCCAAGCCGGCACCAAAATGAACCCGGCACGCCAGGCCGCTATCGGCGCTGGACTGCCGGTGCGCGTTCCGGCGCTTACCGTCAACCGGGTCTGCGGTTCGGGTGCGCAGGCGATCGCCAGCGCCGCTATGGAGATTCTTGCGGGCTACACGTCGTGCGCGATCGCCGGTGGCATGGAGAACATGGATCAGGCGCCGTATCTGCTTCCCGGCGGCCGCTGGGGCACCCGCATGGGCGATGCCCGGATCCTGGACAGCATGCTGCACGACGGTCTGAACGACGCTTTCAGCGGTGAGCACTCCGGCTGGCACACGGAAGATCTGGCGGCCCGCTACCGCGTCGGCCGCGAGGAGCAGGATCGATGGGCGGCGCGCTCTCAGCAGCGCTTCAGTGCCGCGCAGGCGGCCGGCAAGTTCAAGGACGAGATCGTCGCGGTCGAGCTGCCGAGCCGTAAGGGACCGGTCACCTTCGACAAGGACGAAGCCAACCGACCCGACACGACGATCGAAACGCTGGCCAAGTTGAGGCCCGCCTTTCGCAAGGACGGCACCATCACCGCCGGCAACGCGCCCGGCTTGAACAGCGGCGCCTCGGCGATGATCGTGGCCGAGCGGGCGTTTGCGCACCGGCTTGGCCTCGAACCGCTGGCGCGGCTGGTGGCACACGGTGTCGTTGCGGTCGAGCCGGGCATGTTCGGCATCGGCCCGGTGCCGGCAGTGCGCCTGGCGCTGCAGCGTGCGGGCTGGAAAGTGTCCGATGTGGAGCGGATCGAAATCAACGAAGCCTTCGCCGCGATCGCGCTGGCCTGCCTGCGCGAGTTGGAGTTCGCAGAGGACGTGGTGAACGTCGAGGGCGGGGCGATCGCTCACGGCCACGCCATCGGTGCGACCGGAGCGGTGCTGACCACGCGGCTGCTGCACTCGATGAAGCGCGATGGTTTGAAGCGCGGCATCGTGACGCTGTGCATCGGCGGAGGGCAGGGGATTGCCCTTGCGCTTCAGATGCTGTGATCGCGACGCAGCGCAAGCGTGCTGGGCTGGTATCGATCGTCACGCCCGCTCCTAGCGCGACCAGGCTATGGAAAGGTCGATGTGTCGCCGCAGCAGAAAGTACACCTGGCCGTCGCCAAGCTCGCTCGGCAAAATGGGCTCGCGCCGGTCCGTCAGGTTGGTGCCCTTGATGACAAGCTGCAAGTGGCTCCATCGATACCCGACCAACGCGTCGAAAACGGCATACGCGCGTGCCGGGTGGAGGTTGGCATTGTCCAGGAAGCGCGAACCCTCGCCATTGACGTTGGCGGCCATCTGAAGGCCACGTGCTGGCGCGTAGGTGAGCCCGAGCGCACTGCGCCAGCGCGGTGTGAACGCAATGCGGTTGCCGGCCAGCTGGCCCTGGCTGGCATCGTTGAAGTCCCGGTAGCGGGCATCATCCAGGCTCAGGGTGGCGGCCAACCGGAGCCCCGGTGCCAATGCGAGTGACGATTCCAGCTCCAATCCGCGATAGCGGGTGCGCCCGGCCGCCACCAGCGCGGGCAGACCGTTGAGCGAGCCGTTCAGAGGCTGGTTGTCGAAGTCCGTGAAGAACAGAGCAAGGTCCGCATCGAAGCGTCCATCCAAACCGTCTGCCTTGATCCCGGCGGTGAAGCCTCGCTCAGTCTCGGGTTTCAAAAGCGGCGCGAACCCCGCGGTCGGCCCGAAGTCAATCTGCGCCTGCTGAAAGGTGTTGCTGAAGCCCGCGTGGATCAACACATCATCCAGGTCACCGCTCGTATCGCTCCAGAGCCGCCAGCTTGCCCCGAACGAACCGGAAGGACGCTCGGTGTGGTCGGACTGATCCGCTGCGGTGGAGCCCTCGGAGGCCTGCAGGTGCTGGCGCGTGAAGTTGTATCGGAGCCCGGCCAGCAGGCTGAATTCGGCAACGGGTTTCCAGCGCGTTTGCAGGTAAAGGCCGAACAGGCTGCGATGCGCCAGCAGCGCCGCGCTGCCGGTTCCGGGCAGCGAGCCTGCCGCCGGCGCCGCGCCGCCGTTGATGGGAATCGTGTAGTCGAAGGTCGTGCTGTCCTGCTCAGCCCGCCCCAGCAATTCGTTCAGCCCGACCGTCGCGTCCAACGTCGGCCATAGCGTCCGCGTCCCGCGAACGTCGGCGAACAGCTCGTTGATCTGTCGACCCTGTCGGAATCCAACGCCATCGCTGGCAGGAAAGCTGTCGAAGAAACCCTCGAGCGTATGGGTCCAGTTCCGGGTCCATGACAGTGTGGAACCCCAGCGGGTCCCGCCCGCGATGCCGTCGAGGCCGAAAACGAGGCGGGCCACATCGGAATCGATTCGTGCGTCTGACGGGTTCTGATTGAAATCGCGCGGCAACTTCGAGGTAGGCAGGCCGTTTGAGTCGATCGGCACCGGGCTTTGCGGCTTTTGCCACTGGGCCGTCGCGTCCGCGTCGAAGTGCGCCCGCCCCAGACCGGTGTCGGCCGCGAGGCGGTACAGCGCATGCAACCGATCGCTGCCGACGCCGTCGCCCGCGACCCGGGTGCGACCGGCATCCGCGCTCAGCGACTGCAGAATCCGACCCTGGCCCAGGACCGCTGCGCCATCGGCCGAGGCCGACCCGTAACTTCCCACCGACGCACGCACGGCGCGATCGGCCTGGCCGGCCGCGTAATGGATCACGTGGATCGTCCCGGCAAATGCGGTCGTGCCATAGAAGATCGGGGCACTGGCGCGCAGCACTTCGATCCGTTCGACGTCATGCAGGTCCAGCGTGGCAAACGCGGGGATGAAGGCGCCACCGACCGGAACACCATCGACCAGCAGCAGGAAATCATCGGCTTCGCTGCGACCCAGAATCGAGGGCGTCGCGGCCGCTGGGCCCAGATCTCCGCCGGGATAGACGCTGATGCCTCCGACCAGCGCGAGAGCGGAGCGAAGGTCTGTGACACCGCGCGCGCGCAGATCGTCGCCGGAGACGACCGTGATCGAATCGGGCGACTCCTGCACCGGCTCATCCAGCCGCGTCGAAGTCACTTCGACCACGTCCAGCCGCGACCCCGCCGGCGCCGCAGGCTGTTGCGCCCGGCCCGGGGCGATCAGCATAGCGACCATAGCGCTTGCGCAAACCCATCGAATGAGCGACATATCGCGAACGACGCATCGACCTGGCCGGTTGGTCGGCTGCCCAAAAGGCGCTCAAGCTACGTTCGCACGATGACTCGGACATGACCCGGCTCCCGCGCATGCATTGCAGATGGCCACGAAGGCCGCGTGGCTGTCGAACGTGGGATGCCGCTCGGTTCTTCGCGATGGATACGGAGCAGGCTCGCTAGCGTTCTGGACGCAGCGCTTCGGCTGGCACCACGAACTGCGGAAAGCGCTTGCGCAGCAGAGCCAGTTCGCGATCGGCCTCGTCCTGTTGTCCAGCGCGACGCAGAGCAACGATTCGCTCGACCCAACGCTGTGGCGTCTGCGGCTGCATCGGCAGCTTGGCCCCGGTCGGTGCCGGCGCCTGGACCTGTGCGTCCGTTGGCGCGGCGGGACCCGGGCGTGTGTCCAGCTCCACCAAAGCGTCTTGTGCCTGAGTCCGCGTCCGCTGCGCAGGTGCCGCGTAAGCTTCGGACGGTTCCCGGTTTGCCCCTGGAAGGACCGGCACGGCCCTCCGCGCCGCCAGCGGCGCCACGGACTTCGCGGCTGGCGAGGCAGTGCCGGCGTCGCGCTTCGCAGCAAAGCCTGGGGCAGGTGCCATTGCGCCGGCCTCGCGTCGCGGTGAAGCAATAGCCTCTGGCGCCGGAGTTTTCTTTTCCGCTGGAGCGGCCGAAGCCACGGCCGTGGCAGACGTGGGCGCGGCCGAGCGCTGCACCTCGCTGACGACACCCACCGCGATCGCGCCAACCAGAACCGAGGCGGCCACCGGAATCGACCAGCCCCAGTTGCGCGGCCACAAACTCCGTCCCGGCCTGGTCGGGGCCGCACGCGGCGGCGCGTTCAGACCAGGCCCGACCGCCTGCGCCGCGGCGCGCAGAACCGCCCGCCGCACGCGCGCGGCGGGACGCTCACCGAGCGTCGCCTCGGCGGCACGCAACTGTCTGAGCAAGCCTGCGTCGTCGTCGCTCACGTCCACTCCTGCCTGACCGCGCGCAGTTTGTCCAGCGCATACCGCAAGCGGCTCTTGGCGGTCTCGAACCCGGAGCCGGTGACCTCGGCGATCTGGGCCAGCGTCAGTTCGCCCTCCATGTGAAGCAGCAGCACTTCGCGCTGCGGCGCCGGCAACGTCTGCACGGCGGCCAGCAACGCCAGCGCCTGGGCTCGCGCCATCAGCCGCTGCACCGGCTGCTCAGACTCGTCGCCGGCGACGGTCTCGCCCAGCGTTGGCCCGCATTGATCGGGATCGTTGGCTGCGGGCGCATCCAGGCTCAGCACGATTGCAGGGTCGCGTGCCCGCCAGTGGTCGATCAGGCGCGTGCGCGCGATGCGGTACAGCCAGGTGCGAAAGGCGGCCTGCGGCCGGTAGCGGGCGCGGTTGCGCACCACCGTCAGCCATACTTCCTGCGCCAGGTCATCGGCCACCGATGCAAGCGCGACCGAGCGCAGCAGGAAACGGTAGACCGGCGCCTCGTGCCGGTCGTAAAGCCGCTCGAATGCGACCGTGTCACCCGCCGCGTAAGCCAGCATCATGTCCTCATCGGAGTCGCCGGGCCCGCAGGCCGCGCGAAGCCCCCGCTGCGCATTAAGGTCCGCTTGGGGCTGTGCCTCAGCGTCCGAATCCACGGTCCCGGTCGGCACTTCCGACGTGCGCTTCATGCCAGCGATTATCGCGCCGGCCGCACCCGGCACACCTTGCGCTTCACGCTGCCGGCCCGCCTCAGCGCGTCGGGGGATCGGGTACGAAGCCAAGCGTCTGGGATGGAAACGGGTTCGGTGCCGTCGTGGCCGGTGCGATCACACCCATCGCGACCAGGTTCTCGCGGCGGTCATAGCGGATCGTGATGACCTCGTCCGGGCTGGCCTGGGCCCGCTCGAAGGCCGTGAAGGAGACCCATGAGTTTTCGCTTCGGCCGTGCGCCGTTCCCAGGCGCGAGGCCTCATCGGCGCGCTTGGCAATGCCGATACTGGCATCGGCGGGCGAGCGCCGCTCTGGCAGCGAATCTTCGGCCCGGTCGCGGCGGTCCGCGGCGGCGCCTTGCGGCGCCGGCGTCGAGGGCAGGGCACTGACCGCCGGATGGACGGCCTCGCGAAACAAGGCGACGCCGATCACGCCGACGTTTTCCGGACGTCCGGTCCGCGCGGCGTATGAATCGGGCAGCGATGCGAATTCGAAGGCGGCGATCCTGTCCTGGCTCTTGCGCCAGCCGGCGACCTCGTAGCGCTCGCCCGGGGCGAACACGTAGCCGCGCTGGTCCCAGCCGGCGGTTTCGCCGCTCAGCACATTCAGGCCGTCGACCGACATCACCGCCAGCAAGCGCACTTCGGCCTGGTTGTGCACTCCGATCGAGTAGCGGTGGCCCGGTACGCCAGCGACCCAGCGCTCGCCACGATGCCCGTAGATCGCCAGGCGCTCGCCGGTGCTACGGTCGACGACCTCGATGCCAGCGAGCCGCATCGGTGTGCTTTCGGCGACCGATGACGCGGCAGCCGGAGCTATCCAAGCGCAGTCCGACAGCATCAGCAGCAGCAAACCGGAGATCGCGGAAGCTCTAAACAGGTTCGGGCGCATTGTTCCTCCGTACGTTAGGGGTACTCCATGCTGTAAACGCAGCGCTGCACGGTTTGGGGTTAAACCCGGGGCGGTTTGCCTGAAAGAAGAACTGTCGGTAGCGTTCGTCAAATCCAGTCGAAAGCTAAGACATCCCGCGCATGAAATCCCTGGGCAGAAAACCGGAAGGCGCGCGGCTCGAGCGCATCAAGGCTTCGCCGTTCTGGGCCGGCGAGCGATTCCGCAACCTGCAGCCGATCATCCCAGGGTTGCGGGATCCAAACGCCTCGATGCCGACGCTCGGTGACTTTCTGTGCGGCGGCGGGCGGCGTGTGCCGCGAGGACCGCTGCCATCGATGAGCCCTCTGGAAGGGTGGGCCAAGCCGACCGCCAGCGGCCTGCGCGCCACCTGGCTCGGCCATTCCACGGTACTGATAGAGATCGATGGCCTTCGCATCCTCACCGACCCGGTCTGGGGGCCGCGCGCCTCGCCATCGCGGCTGGCCGGTCCCAAACGCTTCCAGCCCGTACCCGTTCGCCTCCGCGCGATGCCTCCGCTGGACCTCGTGATCGTGTCGCACGACCACTACGACCACCTCGACTATCCAACCATCCGCGAACTGGCCAAGCTCGAGGTGCCGTTCGTGACCTCGCTCGGAGTCGGCGCGCACCTTGAAGCCTGGGGCGTGCAGCCGGAGCGCATCGTCGAGCTCGACTGGTGGGAGGCGTACGAGCTGCCGTATACCGAGGTCACGGTGACAGCTACGCCCTCACAGCACTTCTCCGGGCGCAGCCTGAAAGACCACAATGCGACCTTGTGGTCCTCGCTGGTCATCCGTTCGCCGCGCCACGCGGTGTTCTTCAGCGGCGATACAGGTCTCACGATGGCCTATCAGACGATCCGCGAACGGCTCGGCCCGTTCGACCTCGTGATGCTGGAGGTGGGGGCGTTCCATCCCGCCTGGGGCGACATCCACCTCGGGCCGGAAAACGCGCTCAAGGCACTGGCGCTGCTCGGCGGCGGCCCATTCCTGCCCGTGCACTGGGGAACGTTCAGCCTTGCGATGCATGCTTGGGACCAGCCCGCGGAGACCTTGTTCGAGATGGGTCCGAAAGCGGGCGCCCGACTGCTGATGCCGCGCCTCGGCGAGCCGGTCGAGCCGGCGCACGCGCAAGACGTGAATCCGTGGTGGCGCGTCGTGGACACGGCCGCGCCGGAACCACAGGGCGATACCGCGGTGGCGACCACAATGCCCAGCGCCATGCCCTGGCCGATCGACTAAGCCGGTACGTTCCGCAGACTCGAGGGTTCGGCGAAACGGTCGTCGCGACCCTTCGTCAAGTGGTCGCCACGGTAGCCACCGCGGCGCGCGCGGGGTATATGATGGCTCAGGGGGAGTGTTACGACTGAGTGAGGTTCAATATGCGCGACTACTGGTATCGATTGCTGATTGTCTTGCTCGCATCGGGTTCATTCGGTAGCGCTTGGGGTGCGGCCGCCGAAGACCGACAAGCCGCCGTTTGGGAGAGCCACGAATTGAGCTTCCGCTACGTGGGCTTCACGAGCCGATATTCCTGCGATGGACTTCGCGACAAAGTCCAGCAGGCGCTCATAGCGCTTGGAGCCGGTCGCGACCTGAGCGTTACGCCTACGGGCTGCACCACAACGGGCGGACCTGAGCCGGTTCCTTCATTACAAATCAAGGTCTCCACTCCGAAGCCTGATGCAGCCGGCACGGTCGAGGCCCGTTGGAAGACGGTCAAGCTGACCGGACCCGGCAAGCTGGAGCCTGGCGATTGCGAACTGACCGAGCAGATCAAGCGCGAGATCCTGCCACTGTTCACGACGCGAAACCTCAAGGCTCAAACCAGTTGCGCTCCTCCGCATCAGGATCCCGGGCTGGACGTCGCACTGAGCGTGGACGTTCTTGTGCCGGCGAAGGAATAGATTCGCGCCGGTCAGGGCGCCGGCAGCAGGCGCCGCAGGTGGCGCGCCAGCCACGGTACCGTCGCGGGCCGTAGCAGGCGCCGATCGTAGCCCGCCATGCGGCGCTCGTTCTCCGACAGGCACAGGTCGATGAGCTCTCGCGGCGTGAGTGCGACACCGACGGAACCGCTGCCGGTCACGGCGAAGTTGGCGTCCTGCGTTTCGCGGCCGGCGTCGACCCCTGTTGCGATGCCGATGCGTTCCCATATCAGGAACAGCCAGACCGCGCAGGTCTTCAGGAAGAACTGCGGGCGACGCCACCACGGGAGGTTGCGCCTGTACCAGGCCACCCAGTTGACAAAAAACAGGATGTGACGGCCTTCTTCCTGAATCACCGGCTCAAAGGTCTGCACCAGCTCGGCCGGGAAGTATCCCGAGCGGCGCGCCAATTCGAACAACCCGAACGCGAAGAAGGTGTCGACGCATTCTGAATACCCGGTCACCAGCCAGGCCCACTGCGGGTCTCTGGGCGGCAGGTATGCGGGCTCGGGCGCGAGCTGGATGCCGTAGGACTCCACCAGCCTGTTCAGCACCAGCTTGTGGCGCGCCTCTTCGCCCGCATTCATCTCGAGCGCCTGCCGCAGCAGCGGATCGTTTACGCGTTGCGCAAAGCTCTGTACACGCACCGCGGCGCGGCCCTCGGTTTGGACTGCGATGTCCCAGATCGGCAGCGATGTGAGGCGCTGCAAAGCCTCTTGAGTCAGCTGAGGCCACGCAATCACCGCTGGTTTATAAGGGTTGTGGGTCTCCAGCAGCATGCGGCAGAAAAGCCGCTTGTGAGCATCCGAGCCGATGCGCACCGGATCGGGCTCCGCCCCGCTCCAGTTGCGCATGGCCACGTCGAAGCGGTTGATGTCAAAGGTGCCGTCCATTGATGCAGTGCCCTTGTCTCAGGTTCAGTAAGTGGTGGCTTGAGATCGCACGTCTTGTCTCCGGCGCGTTGGCACACTAGGCGGGTCAGGTTGCGGATTTGCTGCAGCGTGACGCGCAACGGTGGCAGATGTCACCGCGAGAGCTCGCCGGGGTCACAGCTGTGACTCTGCAGGAGTTGCGATCGGATCCGCAATGGGCGCGCCTGTCATATCATCTGATATGATCACCTTTGTTATAAACTCAAATAGGCCAGCACTGTGGATCCATCGCGCCACTTCGGTTTTTTGGTCAAGGACGTCGCGCGCCTTTCCTTGAAGAACTTCGAGCGTCTGGCCGATGAGGCCGGGCTCGGCCTGAGCCTGGAGGAGTGCAGGGTGCTGTCCTACCTGGAGCGCAACCAGGGCACTTCCCAGGTGGACCTGGCTGATTACATGGGCAGCAGCCCGATGACTTTGATGCGCGTTCTCGACCGCATGGAGCAGCAGGGCTGGGTCGAGCGCCGGTTCGATCCCGACGATCGCCGCGTGCGGCGACTGCATCTGACGCGGGCGACGATGCCCCTGGTCACGCGCATCTGGGCCATCGCCGACCGCGCTCGCGCAGAGTCCCTGACCGGCCTCGACTCGGCGGACCGCCAGCGGCTGATCGGCCTGCTCGAACACATCCGCGGCAACCTGCTGGCCCTGGTGGAGGGCACGGACGAGTCGGAGCCGTGCGGCCCCGGCGACAAGGACCCGAAGCAGGCGGCCAAGACCCCGATGCCAGGCAAACGCAAGCTCACCGCGGTCCGACCGCGCGGCAGAGCGCGGGCAACTCCCCAATGAGCGCGGTGGCATCCAGCTCGTCACCCGGTCCCGACCTCAGGCGGCTGCGCGACCGACTGCGACTGCCGCTGATGGTGCTGGGCGTTGCGGCCGTGACGCTCGGCACGCTGTATTTCTGGCTCAGCGGCGGCCGCTACGTGTCGACCGATGACGCTTACGTACAGGCGGGCCGGGCTTCGATCAGCAGTAACGTGGCGGGCCAGGTGATCTCAATTGCGGTACGCGACAACCAGGTCGTGCGCCGCGGCGACCTGTTGTTCCGGCTCGACGATCAGCCATACCGCATCGCCGTGCAAGCCGCGCAGGCAAGGCTGGCCACTGCCCGCCTGCAGATCATCGCCGACAAGGCAACCTACCAGCAGCAGGTGGCCGCGCTGCGCTCGGCGCAGAGCACGCTGCAGTACCAGGAAACCGAGTACCAGCGCCAGCGCAAGCTCCTGGCGACCAGCATTTCCTCGCAGGCGCAATTCGATCAGGCGCAGCACGCACTGGATGCCGCACGCCAGCAGGTCGTCTTGACGCAGCAGCAGGCCGCCGCTGTGCTCGCGATGCTGGGCGGTGATCCCGGCCTTAATCCCGACCAGCACCCGTCCGTGCAGCAGGCCCGGGCGGAACTGGACCGGGCCAAGCTCAACTTGTCCTACGCCACCATCGTGGCGCCCGAGGATGGCGTCGTCACCAAGGTGGAACAGCTTCAAGTGGGAGACTACGTCAACGCCGCCACTGCGGTGTTCGCGTTGATCTGCGTTCGTGACGTGTGGGTCGAGGCGAACTTCAAGGAAAGCCAGCTCACCCACATGCGCGCCGGCCAGCCGGCGACCGTGCAGATCGACACCTACCCGGGCAGGACGTTCAGGGCTCACGTGGCCAGCATCGCGCCTGGCACGGGCTCACAATTTTCGGCGCTGCCGCCGGAGAACGCCACCGGCAATTGGGTCAAGGTGGTGCAGCGCCTGCCGGTGCGCCTGGAGCTGGAAAGCGTCGATTCGAGCTTGCCGCTGCACTCCGGCCTGAGCACCACGGTCGAAGTCGATACGGGCCACCGGTCAATACTCGACGCGCGCGACGCCAGGTCATGAGCGCAACGGTACCGGCGGGCGCAACACCCGCGCTGAACCGCGGCATGATCACGGGCACCGTAATGCTGGCTTCGTTCTTGCAGTCGCTCGACACCACGATCGCCAACATTGCGCTGCCGCGCATGCAGGGCGCGCTGTCCGCGACACAGGACCAGATGACCTGGGTGCTGACGTCGTATATCGTCGCCGCAGCGATCATGACGCCGCTCGCCGGCTGGCTGGCCGGCCAATTCGGTCGCAAGCGCGTGTTCCTGGCCTCGGTGATCGGCTTCACCGCCGCGTCGGCGCTGTGCGGCCTGGCGCAAACGCTGCCGCAGATCGTTTTGTTCCGCCTGCTGCAGGGATTGTCCGGTGCCGCGCTGGTGCCGATGTCGCAGGCTGTACTGTTCGACATCAATCCACCGGAGCTGCATGGCAGGGCCATGGCGGGCTGGGGTCTGGGCGTGGTGCTCGGCCCAGCCCTGGGCCCGGTCATCGGCGGTTGGCTCACCGACAATTACAGCTGGCGCTGGGTTTTCTACATCAATGTACCGGTCGGTATCCTGGCCTGCCTCGGAATCCTCGCCCACCTTCCGGAAACGCCCAAGCACCGCAGCCGCTTCGATCTGTTCGGTTTCGCCGTACTCAGCCTGGCCGTTGGTGCCCTGCAGGTCACGCTCGATCGCGGGCCCTTGAAAGACTGGTTTGGCTCCACCGAGATCTGGATCGAGACGACGGTCGCCGCGCTCGCCTTCTACCTGTTCCTGGTGCACTCCGCCACCAGCCGGCAGCCCTTCATTCCTCTGGCGTTGTTCCGGGATCGCAACTTCCTCACCGGCAACGTATTCATCTTCGTGATCGGCGTTGTGTTATTCGCTACGCTGGCGCTGCTGCCGCCGCTGCTGCAGAACCTCTTGAATTACCCGGTGCTGGAAGCTGGCCTGGTCACCGCGCCGCGCGGCTTCGGCACGCTCGTGGCCATGCTGGTGGTCGGCCGGTTGATCGGGCGCTTCGACGCGCGGCTGATCATCGGGTCCGGCTTCGCCCTGACCGGCCTGTCGTTGTGGCAGATGACGCACTTCTCGCCGCAGATGGACCAATGGCCGGTGATCATATCGGGCGTGGTGCAGGGGGTGGGAACGGGCGCCGTCTACGTGCCGATGGCGGCGCTCTCGTTCGCGACGCTGTCTACGCAGTTGCGCAACGAGGGTGCCGCCATGTTCAACCTGATGCGCAACATCGGCAGCAGCGTCGGCATCTCCGTCGTGCAAGCGCTGTTCGCCAGCAATTCCCAGGTGATTCACTCCAGCCTGGTCGGACACATCACGCCCTATAACCTGGCTGCCCGCAATCCGCAGCTCGCTGCACAGCTCGCATCGCCCGATGGAGCGGCGGCGCTCAATGCCCGCCTGAGCGATCAAGCCTCGATGATCGCCTACGTCGACGACTTCCAGCTGATGCTCATCCTGACCGTGCTGGCCATGCCGCTGCTGCTGCTGGTGCGAAAGGCCGGAGCGCAGCCGGGAGCGCCGCAGGTCGCGGCCGAGTGACCTGCCCATGGTGAAGCCGCCGCTCCAGTACGCATCTGTCGCGATCGCGGCGACGTTGCTGGCCGCTTGCACGGTCGGCCCGGATTTCCAGCGCCCGGTGCCGCGGACCCCGTCCGTTTATACCAACGAAGACCTTCACAACCTGTCGGCCAGCGACCAATCACTCGTTTCGGGCCAGAATCCGGTGGCTGGCTGGTGGCGCTTGTTTGGATCCGCCGAACTGGATACGACCGTCGAGCTGGCGCTGTCTGGAAATCGCGACCTGGCCTCTGCCGAGGCGACCTTGGCACAGGCGCGCGAAGCGGTCAGTGCAAGCGCCGGTTCGCTGGTTCCGCAGCTCAACCTGGATGCGGGCACCGGTCGCCAGAAGTATGGTGCACAATTCAGGGGCCCCCAGTATTTCCCGCCCTTTACGTACTTCGCCCTCGGGCCCAGTGTCAGCTACCTGCTCGACTACACCGGGGGCGAGCATCGGGCGGTGGAGCAGCAGCAGTCGCTTGCAGACTACCAGGCCTTTCAGGTGCAGGCGTCCTATCTGAACCTGACCGGCGACGTTGTCGGGCAGGCGCTGGTGATGGCCTCCACCGGCGCGCAGATCGAAGCGGTCGAATCGCTGCTGGCGCAGGACCGGCAGAACCTGAGCCTGGTGCAGTCCGCTTTCGACGCCGGCTCGGTCTCGCGCCTCGACGTGCTCAGTGCGCAGAGCCAGCTGGCCGAGGACCAGACCCTGCTGCCGCCGCTGCGCCAGCAGCTCAGCGCCGCGCGCCACGCTCTATCGATTCTGACCGGACAGGCACCGGCAGACTGGGCGCCTCCGGACTTTCACCTGTCGGCCTTGCGGCTGCCGCGGTCGCTGCCTCTGACGGTGCCATCAGAACTGGTACATCGCCGGCCTGACATTTTGGGCGCGGAGTCGCACCTGCACGCCGCGACCGCGGCCGTCGGGGTCGCCACCTCAGCGCTGTATCCGCAAATCATGCTCACCGCCTCGGCCGGCCCGCAGGCCCTTCAAATCTCGCACCTGTTCGACAAGTCGAGCGCGGCCTGGAGTCTGGCTGCGGGACTGAGCGCGCCGTTGTTCGACGGCGGCAGCCGTCGCGCGCAGCGCCGCGCGGCGCTCGATGCGATGCAGGCTGCGCTCGCCAGCTATCAGCAGACCGTGCTGCGATCGTTTGGTCAGGTCGCTGATGTCCTCACCGCGCTGGATCACGATGCCGAGCAACTGGCGGCCCAGAAGAATGCGCTCGACTCGGCCGAAGCCAGCCTCGATCTGAGCCGACAGAGCTACGGCTTCGGCAATACCGGCGTGCTGCAGGTGCTCGACGCCGAGCGTCTTTACCAGCAGGCCCGGTTGGGCTACCTGCGCGCTCAGGCGCAGCGTTACCAGGACACGGTGCAGCTTTTCCTGGCGCTGGGTGGATCCGATCCTGGTGAGCCGTCGGCCGGTTCACCGCTGGCCAGCGGCCACGTCATCCGGGCAATTCCTACGACCAGTAACGATGCTGCTCGAGGCCCAGGGCGATGAGCAGTGCCGTGCCGCTCATCGTCATCGCCCCGACGGGGCCATCGGCGATCAGCGCACCGATTTGCAGCAACGCGTCCGGGCTGCACTGCTGGACGTAACGCGTCAGTTCGAGCACCTGCCCCGATGTAATGCGACCCACGTCATCCGGTGAAATGGGCGCTGCATCGCGTCTGAGCCGATACAGGAGATGACGGAAGGCGCCGGTCGCAATGGCGACGAGAGCCAACGGCCCGAGGGGTCGCACCAGTTGTTCGACCAACTGGACGCGCAGCGCAGTAGGCGCCTCCCCGTACAGCGCGGAAACCAGCTCGGGGATATCGCGGGCTGACCCCTTCTCACGCGCGACCCGCGGCCGCCGATTCGCAGGGACCCGCCGTCCGTCGGACTCATCATCGACCGCGGAGCTCAAGACGGCGCCTCGGCGCGGCACCGCACGGTCGCGCTGGGCTCGCCTTTCCTTTCCGAATGTGACGGAACGAACCCCTGACGGAACGTCACGCACTCTCCAGCCGCATCGTCCTTCGACGATCCCAGGCCCACACGGCGGCGAATCTGCTTCCAACGGTCGCGCAGCGCGCCGATGGCCGCGGCAATCGCTCCGCGCGCCCTGGCGACAGTCAGATACAGGGTCAGCGGCGTGGCGGCGTACAGTCCGGCAGGGCCCCAGATCCAACTCCAGAAGACGGCCGAAATCACAGCGAAAAGCGGCGTCAGGCCGGTCACGAAGAAATGCGACAGTCGTGCACCGGCGTCAGCCATCGCCATCATGGTCGGACGAAGAACAGCCGGTTCAGGTCGCGGAGATTTGAGAAAGGACATCATGGGCAGGGCGGCTTCGGTGCAGGTCATGCGTCACGAACGGCTCGTCGTCACCCGGCTTGTCCAGCCAGTCGCGGTGCCGGAGGGTTTCCTGCATGTCGGAAAGGCCGGTCGACCAGTGTTCGTTCATCGTCAGCATTCCAAACTGGTAATCTTTGGCGTAGCTTTCGTGGGGCTTGCCTCGATAAATCAGGTGGATCACGTTGCGCCGCGCGATGCAGGCCATCTGCTCGGCGCGCCGATACCAGGGGCTGCTTCTCTCGGACTGCGGTACCCGGGCCAAGGCCTCGTGCAGCAGGCGGCGATAGTTCTGCTCCTCCTGCATGGTGGTCGTGATCAGACGGGTCCGGCTCGAGTACTGGATGTCCTTCTGACGGACCGCCACCTGCAGCAGATCGTTGGGCAGCTCTCCGCTTGCGCTCCACAGGTCGATCTGGAAAATCAGCGCATCGCGCCGGGGCTTCGAGGTGAGCACGTAGTGCAGCGGCGTATTGGAAACCAGCCCGCCGTCCCAGTAGAACTCGCCGTCGATCTCGACCGCAGGAAACCCGGGCGGCAGCGCACCGGAAGCCATGAAGTGCTCCGGGCGCAGAGTGCGCTCGGTGTTGTCGAAGTACACGAAATTTCCGTTGCGCACGTTCACCGCGCCCACCGAAACGCGCATCTGGTCGGCCCGGTTGATCCGGTCAAAGTCCGCGAAGCGCTCGAGCGTGGCGTGCAGCGGGCGGGTGTCGTAGAAGCTCGCCGTGTGCGGGCCGTGGGACGCCAGTCCAAGCGAATGCCATGGGCGTGGGACGAAAAACCCGTTTTGCCCTTCCAGCACGGCACGCGCTGACTCCACCGAGTCGACCCAGGTGCGCCAGGCGTCGGGAACTTGCTGCGAAGAACCCAGCAGCGACGCTAGAGGGTGCGATGGCCACCAGGGCTGTCGGCATATGAATTCCCAGAACGCGCGCAATTGCGCGACTCGTCGCTCGGGCGGATTGCCCGCGATCACGGCCGCGTTCAAGGCTCCGATCGAGATACCGGCGACCCAGTTCGGGTGAATGCGCGCTTCGGCCAGGCCTTGATAGACGCCGGCTTGATAGGAACCGAGGGCGCCTCCGCCCTGCAGGACGAGCGCCGTGACCGCATAGTCCGGGTCAGGTGCGTCTGCGTTTTTCCGATGCAGCGTCAACGGATTCGTGTCGCCTCCTTCCTGAACCAGCTCCGGCTGACGGGGAACGTTCATGGTCCAGTCCCGATTTGGGAATCATCGCGATTGAGCGCGATGATCCGGGGCTTTGCGGCGGACTCATTGGGCGGAGCTTCCACCAGCGGCTGCAGCTCCGGCGCCAGCGCCCTGAGCAGCGAGACGGCCAGTGCGCTCGTGAAGTGGTAGCGGTCGGCCTGAGGCCCGGACACGAAGGCGGTCACCGTGCCGTACAGCCGGTCGCCCAGGAAGAACACGAACGTCGCGGTACGGTCGACTGGGCGAGCCTCGATCAGCTGATGTCCAGGCCCGAACGATTCGAAACGGTTGTCGCCGGTGCCGGTCTTGCCGCCGATCGGAAGCGGCTTCCCATCCGATCCGACATAGACGCCGCGCACTCGGCCCGCCGTTCCGCTGGCGACGACGCCGGCCAGGGCGCGCCGCAGCGTTGCGGCGACCTGAGACGACATGACCCGCTCCGGCGCCTCGGGCCGATAAGTCATTTCGGTGTGGTACGGCGTGCCCGCCGCCAGAAGCACCCGTTCGATGTCCGTCGTCGATTGTCTGACGCCGTCATTCAGAATGATCCCCATCAGCGTGGCGAGCGCATCGGGCCGATCTCCGGAGCTGCCGATCGCCGTGGCCAGTGATGGAACCAGGCGGGCGAACGGATAGCCCTGCCGCCTCCAGTCCTGCAGGAGGTGGTCGAATGCATCCTCCTCGACGAGCCGCTGGACGCGCGCGTCCTGCTGGCGGGTGTTCGCGGTCCTGAACAGCCAGACGTAGGCCTGCTGGCGTTCTTCGGAGCTCGCCGCGATGACCTGCGGCGGCGTGGCGTCGGAATGGTGCTGCAGGTAGGCAACCAGCCAGAGCTCGAGCGGATTGACACCTGCGAGGTAGCCCCGGTCGCTCAGCGAGAACTGGCCCGGACCATATCGGGCGTGCATCTGTGCGACGGTCGCTTCCGGCGGCACCTCGTGCAGGTGTTGCGCGAGGAAACCGCGCATCTGAGCCACCGAGTCATCGGGCCGCACG
The DNA here is from genome assembly GCA_035511515.1 of Burkholderiaceae bacterium. Taxonomy (GTDB): domain Bacteria; phylum Pseudomonadota; class Gammaproteobacteria; order Burkholderiales; family Burkholderiaceae_F; genus VBCK01. The sequence goes on from DATKFG010000074.1 coordinate 32,553, forward strand.
GTGCGGAACATCACGACCAGCCGGCGCGGTGTTGGCCGCACACGGCTGGCCAGTTGCTCGAGCGCCTCGTCCGGCGACAGGCCATCGTATTCGGAGCAGAAGCGACTCAGATAGAGGCCGCCTTCCTCATCGGCGAAGCGCCGCAACAGATCCCTGCGCGCGGGAGCGTCGGCTGAGCCGGCCAGTTCGTCGGGCGCACCGAAGTCGGCCTCGTAATGGCGGATCACGTCGCGCAGCAGCCGCACGAAGGCCAGATTGACCGAATGCTCGAAGGCCTGTTCCACCGTCGGCTTCTGGTCGTCTTCCGAGCGATCGAAGTTGTGAAAGACGTGGATGCCGCCGCCCGTGAAGAACTCTTCGCCGGGGCTTGCGGAATACCGGCGCTGCATCGCGGCGTCGAGCATCGGCTGCAGCGCGCGCTGCTCCGGTGCGATGGCGGCCAGGTAACCGGCTGCCCATCGCCGGATCGGATCATTGCTGGTCGCCGCCATCTGCCGCAGCGCCGGGCCCGAACCCGTCGACAGTTCGCGGTACAGGCTGTCGACGATTCCCAGATAGGTCGCGAGCGTTCTCAACTTGGCGGTGGATCCGAGAATCAGCTTCGCCCCCGAGTTGATGTCGAAGGGTTGGTTGAGGCTGTCGGCGTGGATGCGGACCAGATTGCGGTCCTTGCCGCGTTCATAGAGGACGACGCTCCAGGCGACCTTGCCCGGATCCACATCGCCGAGCAACTGGTCACCGACCAGGCCGAGTGCCGTGACCTCGTGCGGATCCTTCAGCCGCTCGAGCAGGGCCGCCACCCGTCTCTGAGCGGCCGCGTCGACGCTGACATCGGCCGACAGATCCATGCGGTCGAGGCGGTAGACCTCGGGCAGGCCGAGCGCAACCATCAGTTCGGTGCGCACCGCATCGACGGCCTTGCGCTCGACGAACGAGCCGGCAAGCGGCGCCGATGGCCTGGGCGCGAACACGAGCCGGGCCTTCAGCGCCGCGTCGCGCAGAGACGGATCGATGACACCCGCCGCCGCCAGCGCACGCAGATAGGCGTCTGCGAGCCGCTCAAGATCGGTCCGCCCGGCGTTCAGGTAATAGGCCGGCCGGCGCTGGGCGATCAGCAGGCTGAGCGCTTCCTTGTACACCTGCGCGCGGCGACTGGTCTCGCCTCTGGAGCCAGTGCGAAGCGAAACGAGCCGGTTAACCTCGGCGAAATCGACGCCATACCATGCGAGCATCCCGTCGCCGAACCCGATGACTTCGCCGTGGCCGGGCCTGGAGCCCAGCGGCGTCGAGTTCAGGTAGGCCATGACGATGTCCTGCTGAGCTGAAATCGTCTCGGGACCATCCAGATACGCGCGCGCAGTGGCGGTCGCCATCTGCCGCATTTTCTCGGCGACGTTTTCGGTACGCCCGGCTGGCGAGTGCCGGTATTTCTCTATCTGCGTCGCCAGGGTGCTGGCTCCCCCGTGCTTGAGGCTCGGGTCGAGGACCCCACCCACTCGCCTGGCAGCGGCCAGCGCGAAGCGGCGCCATTCGATGGCCGGGTTGCGATACGGATCCCTGGGATCGAGAAGCTCGCGGTCTTCGATGAAACGGAGGGTGTCGACCAGGAGCGGAGGGATTTGGGCGAAACGCTGGTAAGCCACCGATGGATACGGTGCTGCTTCGAGCGTCTCACCCCGGCGATCCTTCAGCACGAGGCCTGCCTGAGACTTTTCGTGATAGACGGCATAGCCGCCCGCATCGATGAAGTTCATCAATGCGGGCGACTGGCGAGCCTGGCTGGTCACCTCGAAATCGCGCCCCATCAGCCGCTGAACCAGAGACGGCAGCTCGACGTAGCCAAGACGCTGGTCGTACGGACCGGCCTGCGGAAACCGCAAGGTCGGGCTGGGCCCCGGCTCGACCTTGTACTTGAAGTCGGCCACTGCGCGCCAGACCAGCACTGATTCCACCGGTCGCTGGTTGACCAGCAGCAAGAACAGCGCGCAGCCCAGCAACAGGCTCCAGAATCCCGCTCGCCCGATCTTCTCGTTTCCCGGCAGGGCGGCTGCAGCAATTGTCCGGGCAGCGGGCCGCACTGCTGCGCTGATGCAGTCGCCACGTTCGATGGCAGTACTTGACATGCGGCTCTCTTCGATAGCAGCGACCACCACACCCTGCTCGGCGGACGTCTATCGGTAGTCTCTTGTGTTTGTCTGTGACAAAACTAAGCGCGTGTGATTGCCGACCGGCTTCACGACCCGGCGCCAGCGTCACAGATGTCACCGTGACCGCTGGCCTCGGGGCGCGTCCTAGCCGCCTTTGCTGTAAATAATGTCGTCGCGGCGGTTCTGTGCCCAGGCCGCTTCATCGTGCCCCAGGGTCCGGGGCTTTTCCTTGCCCAGGCTGACGGTTTCCACCCGCTCAGGCGAAACCCCCAGGAGCCGGAGCCGCTCGCGCATCGCATCGGCACGGCGCTGACCCAGCGCGAGGTTGTACTCGCGGCCGCCGCGCTCATCGCAATTGCCTTCGATTCGCACAACGCGGGCAGGATGATCCACCAGGTAGCGGCCATGCGCTTCGACGACCGGAATGTCGGAGTCGTTAATCACGGAGCGGTCGTAGTCGAAGTAGATACTGCGACGCGTCAAGACACTGCCGGGATCCATCAACGGGTCGATGGGCGTCGATGGCGGAGCCTCGACTCGCTTGAGGGCTACCGAAACGGGCGCGGGCGCTGGCGCTGACGCCGGAGCCGGTTTCGGCTCCATTGCGGAAACGGGCTTCTGCTCCAGGCTGGTACTGCTGCAACCGGCTGCAACCAACGCAGCGAAAGCGACCAACATGCTGATGCGTGAGGCATTCATGTGTTAACTCCCTCCGTTCTGTCCTGAAATCGTCAACGCAACTGTGCGGTGCTCTGAAACCGCACGGGGAAAGCATCCAGCGGGCAAGCGGTCATCTGCGGGTCGGAAGCCCGTTGCCCGCCAAACCCCACCGGGATCGCCGCCCGGCTGTGAGTCATCGCCTGCTCCACGGTGGTCCATAAGCGACCTTCACGAGCGCAGTCGGCCCCGTAGTTGAACAGCGTCCGCATCGAAGACTGCTGAAAGTCGAGCGGGCCCCGGAATGGGTAATCCATCGGTAGCGATGAAAACCTGAAGTCCATGTCGTACTTCTGCGCAAATTCCGATGTCAGCACGACGTTCGTCCTGGCGAGGTGAGTGAGCGTCGCCGAATAGCTTCGCGAGATGATCGAGACGGTGTCGACCGGCGTCGTGTACGGGACACCCCCCAGCTGGCCGTTGACCAGGACGTAAATGTTGGCGCCCTTGAGCCCGTTCGCATCAACTGGCCGGATATAGGCCAATGCGGGCGCAACGAAGAATGGCACCGTGACATCGCCATCGACATGCATCTCGTCATAGCGCACGCCGGCCTTCTCGACCGGAATGACGATGGGCTCGAAAACTCCCGGAATGCTGGCGGACGCCACCAACACGTTGCGGAACAGGGTGCGTGCCGCCTCGCCGCCATGGGCGGCGATCCGCCCCATATCCCAGATGACGGTTTCCTCCTTGTCCAGATCGGTCGTCGCAACCAGCAGCAAGCGGCCCTGCGCCGCCTGCTGCGCCACCGCCTGAATCAACTCGTCGCTGACGAAGTGGTCCACCAGCTCGACCAGCGGCCCGCTTCCATAGACTCCGGGCTGGAACAACACGCGCACGCCGCGAGAATCCAACAGGTGCTCAGCGCGAGGGCCCAGAAACGCATCGGTGAGCTGCGCATCCCACGCGGGTCCGAGAAAAGCAAAGGGTGCGATCAGGGCCCCGGCACTGACACCGGTAACAATGTCGAACTGGGGACGCTCGCCGCGCTCACTCAGACCGACCAGTGCGCCCGCGCCAAACGCGCCCCCGGCGCCGCCACCCGAGAGTGCCAGGATGTTCAGCGTTCCATCCATCGATGCGCCCCGGCGACGCCGAAGAGCCTCCAGGAAGTGAACTCCAATCGCACGCGGATCCTCATTCGAGTAGCCGTTGACGTAGCGCACCACCGTCTGGAATCCCACAGGCGTCGTCGTGTTGAGCGCCAACTCGGGTGCCTGCTCTCGATGGATCGCGGCGCAACCGGCCGCAACCACGACGGCACTCAGGCAAACCGAACGTATCAGCCTCATTTCAGTATTGCCCGGCGATTGCCGCGCCCAATATCCACCCCGGTTACAGTTTCCGTCCGCCGTATTACGAATCGATTCCGGGGCGCGGACTACGAGTCACAGACGCGACATTGGATCGTTCAAGCCACCAGCGCCGGTTCGCCCCTCGAAGCCGGAGCCATCAATTCGAGCCCGACGGGGTCCTTCACCGTATGCTGGATGACCTTGTCAAGGTACCGCATTGCCATATCGTCGAGCTTCCACCCCATTGCTGCCTTTGCGGGATCGAGCTGTTCGGGGCGGCGCGCGCCCCACAGAGCGATCGTGTTTCCCTGGTCAAGCACCCATCGGACAGCGAGGGAGGCCACCTGCATGCCATAGCAGGCACGCGCGTATCGATTGAGCGACGCCACGGCTGAAAGGTATTGGGCGAACCTGGGTTCGTGGAACTTGGGATCGCTGCGCCGCACGTCGTCATCTTTGAACTGCGTCGCCGAGGTCATCATCCCGCTCAGGAGCCCGCGACAAAGGGCGCCGTAAGACAGCACGGTAATGTTGTGTTCCCTGGCGTAAGGCAGCACGGCGTTTTCGACACCACGTTCAAACAGGTTATAGGGCGATCGCACGAAGTGGATGGGAGCGGCTTGCCGGAACTCATCCATCTGCGCGGGCGAGTAATTGGATACACCGATTGCGCGAATTTTGCCGTCCTTCAGCAGGCGCCCGAGTGTCAGGGCGGTATCGTGAATCGGGACGAGCGGATCGGGCCAATGCACCTGGTAAAGGTCAATGTGGTCGGTGCGCAGGCGTCGCAGCGACTCCTCGACCTCCCTACGGATGTGTTCCGGGGAGGCGTTCCTGCGCGCCTTGCCGTCTCGCCACTGCAGCCCGGTTTTGGTCGCAATGATCGCGCGATCGCGCAGCCCGCCCGACAGCACCGTGCCGACGATTCTCTCCGCGAGTCCGAACCCGTAGACGGGCGCCGTGTCGATCAGAGTAATTCCGCTTTCGACGGCCGATCGGATCGTGCTCATCGAGCGGATCAGGTCGGTGGTGTGTCCGCCCCAGTTCCAGCCGCCCATCGGAAAGGTGTCCAGCGCGATGCGCGACGCCGTAATCCCGGAGGCCCCAATTTCGATCGTTTCCATGGTTTTCCCTTCGCTCACCCGCCGACGTAACGATGGCGCGCGCCGATGTTCAAACGGTCACGCTTTGCCAGGGCAAGGTTTCGGCTGAAACCCGCCGGGCAGATTGCAGATGCAACGCGTGGGTGGCGTCCTGTGACCTGGCAGAAGCCGGGGCCTGGGACGATGCGCTTCAACGCGGGAGAACCACACCATGAAGAATCGATTGAGAGCTGCAAACCGTGCGCCGGCATGGCTGGCCGTAGCAGCCGGCGCGGTGCTGGCGGTAACACTGGCGGCATCCGACGCGGCCCGGGCGCAGGCGCGGTCAGCTGCGCACGCCAAGGCCAACGGCGAAGCGCTGGTAGCGGCCGTCCAGACGATCGATCCGGCCTACGTCGATTTCGGTCAGGGCGGAGGAAAGGGCTTGCGGTACCTCGAAGAGGAGACGCCGGACCTGGAAGCGGGTAGTGCGGAGTTCAGCGACATCGCGGTCGATCAGGCAACCGCTTCAGTGACGGTCGGCGCGAACTTTCCAGATCCTGAACTGTGGGACAGCTTTCGTCAGTCCGTGTCGGGTGCCGCAGCGTCGAGCTGCTTCGGCCCCGAAGCTCTGGCCCACGAACAGTTCGCCGTAGAAGGGCTGCTGCGCTTGCCGTTCCTGGTTCATGCCGCTGCGGCCAGTGCGTGCGACTGAGCGCGCCGGTCGTTGCAATCCCGCCGAAGGTCAAGGACGTCGGCGGCACGGTGGTCAGCAAGAGCGGTCAGTAGATCGTTTCGACCGGGACGCCGAACAGGTATCCGGCGCCGCGCTCGGTACAGATGTAGCGCGGCTTCGCCGGGTCGGTCTCGAGCTTGCGCCGCAGCCGCATGACTTGCGTGTTGACCGACCGGTTGTACACGTCGTCGCTGTGCAGCCGTGACATGTCGAGCAGCTGGTCACGCGAAAGGATGCGATTGGGCGCCCCCAGCAACACGACCAGCAGACTGAACTCGCCATTGCTGAGCGGCACGGCCTCGCCGTTGCGGTTCCTCAGGCGCCGGGTGTTCAGGTTCAGCTCCCAACCATCGAACCGGTAGGCACGAATACCCTCGGGCCGGCCCTGATGTACCTCATGCCGACGGCGGCGCAGCACAGCGCGGATCCGTGCGAGCAGTTCTCGCGGGCTGAACGGCTTGGTCAGATAGTCGTCGGCTCCCAACTCGAGCCCCATCACCCGATCGGCTTCTTCGCGACGGCCCGTGAGCATGACGACCGGGATCGCCGATTGGTCTCGCAGCCGGCGCACCAGGGCTATTCCGTCCTCGGCCCGCAGCGTGAGGTCCAGCACGATAAGATCGACCACGTCGCTGGCGAGCACCGCCTGCATCGCGTCCCCGTCGGCCACGGCCGTGACGCGGAACTCGTACTGGCCGAGATAATCGGTGATCGCCTCCCGAATGACGGCGTCGTCGTCGACGGCGAGGACATGGGCCCGCGCGGTCGCCGGCGCGTGAGCTTGGATACTCATGACAGCTTCAGTAGTCATCGCGGGACAACTCTAGCCAAGTCGTCTCGCATCGGTCACAAGTGTGACTTATCGGATGGCCCGAGCGTAACCTACCCGCAATCAGCGCCGGGTCAAATCGACCTATCGGGCAGCGGCGCGAAGCGCCAGGGTGCCCGCGCGCGAGGCGCGGCGCTGTGGTGCCGGCCAACGAACTGAACATGACCACGAGCACCGACATCCTGATCATCGAAGACGACGCGATCCTGCGCGAAGCGTTGGCGCATTGGTTGCAAGCGGCGGGTTACGACGTGCGGACGGCAAAAGACGGATGCGCCGGACTTGCGGCCGTAAAGACCGCCGCACCGGCACTTGTCGTGACGGACATCCATATGCCCGGGATGAGCGGCACGATGGTAATCGCCGAACTGAAGCGGGGGTATCCTGGGATTCCGGTCATTGCGATCTCGTGCCTGTTCAACTCCGGACACGCGATGGACGCGACTGCCCCGATCGCCCTTGGGGCAGCGAGGGCATTGGCCAAACCGTTTAAGCGCGGCGATCTGCTCCGGGCGGTGGCCGACCTGCTCGGATCGCACTCCCCATAGGGCGGGGCTGCACACCGTCGGAACCGGATCCTCGGCGCGGAGTGGTGACGATGACAACTATGCAGTTCTCGAAAGCAGCAGGCAAGGCCGAAGCTTCGCGAGACAGACTTCAACTGATTCTCGACACGGTCCCGGTAACGATCTGGACCGCCGGGCCTGACGGCCGGTGCGACTTCGTCAGCCAACGATGGCTGGACTACACCGGGCTGACATTGGAGCAAGCGGTGGGGTGTGGTTGGATGCAGGCAGCGCATCCCGACGACATCGAGCCGACCGTGGCCAGATGGCAAGCGGCCCTGCCCGAGGCGAAGCCCTTCGAGGCAGAAATACGCATCAGGAGATTCGACGGGCAATACCGCTGGTTCCTGAGCCGGGCCTTTCCGTTGCGCGACCCGTCAGGACGCGTCCTGGGTTGGGCCGGAAATGATATCGATATCCACGATCGGCGACAGGCGGAGGAAAGGCTGCGGCGAAGCGAAGCCTATCTGCAGGAGGCTCAAAGGCTCGGTCGCATGGGCTGTTTCGTGCGCGACATGTCTTCGAAGATCACTTTTGTTTCACCGGAACTGCTGCGGATGTTCGGCCTGTGCTCCGATCAGGATGGCGCATCGGGACCTTGTGCCGATCAGGGCGACGCCTCGCACCAGATGTTGATCGAGATCCCGGACAACTTTGCACTGATCGATCGTATCCACCCTGAGGATCGGCCGTTGTTCGAGGCAAAGAAAAACAAGGCCCCAACCGAGAAAACTGCCTACGAGCTCGATTATCGAATCGTTCTTCCGGACGGGTCGGTGAAACACTGCCACCACGTGGCGCATCCTGTGTTTTCGGCTTCCGGTGAGCTGGTTGAGTATGTCGGCACGATCATGGACGTGACGGAACGCAGGCAGGCCGCGGAGGTGCTGCAGCGAAGCAAGAACCGCTTTCGGGCCATGGTCGAGAAGAGCGCCGAGGCAATCGTGTTGACGCTTCCCGACAAGGGCATCGTCTACGCCAGCCCATCGATCGAACGGGTGCTCGGTTACACACCGGAAGAGATCGCAGGGCGTACCCACGAATGGTTCGCCGACCACGTGATCCACCCCGACTACCGGCAGTATTCGTTGGACACGTGGACGTCCCTGCTGCGGGACCCGGACCACGAATCGACCAGCGAGCTGATGGCGCGGCACAAGGACGGGTCGTGGCGATGGATCGAGTCGACCCTCAGGAACCTGCTGCACGAGCCGAGTGTTCAAGCCGTGGTGATAAATGTGCGCGATATCACCGAACGCAAGCGAGCGCAGGCCGAGCGTGAGCGCCTCGAGCAGCGCTTGCGCCAGGCGGAGAAGATGGAAGCGGTCGGCCGCCTGGCCGGAGGAGTCGCGCACGATTTCAACAATGTCCTCGCCGGTGTGGTCGCCTACGGCGAAATGCTGTTCGAGGAAACCCCCGCGGATTCACCGCTGAAGCGCTATGCACAGAACGTACTGACCGCCGCCTCTCGTGGCCGCGAGCTGGTGGAACAGATCCTCGCTTACAGCCGCAGCCAGCGCGGCAAGCGCGAGCCGGTCGACGTTGCAAACGTCGTGGCCGAGACGATCGAGCTGATCCGGGGATCCCTGCCCGCCAACATTCGTCTGGAAACCGGTGCGCAGCAGTCGCCCCAGGTCGTGATCGGCGATGCCACCCAGTTGCACCAGGTGGTGATGAATCTGTGCAGCAACGCGATCCATGCCATGAGCGCAGGCGGCACGTTGCGCGTGATGCTCCAGACGGCCCAGGTGTCCACCGAGCGTGTGCTCTCGCATGGAACGGTTCAACCCGGTTGTTACGTGCAGCTGATAGTCCAGGACAGTGGATCCGGCATGGACCGGGCAACGCTGTCGCGCGTGTTTGAGCCGTTCTTCACGACCAAGGAAATCGGCCAGGGCACCGGTCTGGGCCTGTCCCTGGTCTACGCGATCATCACCGACTCGGGAGGCGCGATCGACGTGAAGAGCGCACCGAGACAGGGCAGCACGTTCACGATCTATTTGGCGCATGCGGACGTCGCGCTGGCGGTTGCAGGGGCCGCGGCAACCCCACTGCCACGAGGCGGGGGCGAGCGTGTGCTGCTGGTCGACGACGAGGCGCCGTTGCTCGCGGTGACGGCCGAGGTGCTCTCGCGGCTGGGATACGAGGCCGTATCGTTCGAAGACAGCCATACCGCGCTCGCCGCATTCGAGGCGGCGCCCGGGCGGTTCGACGTCGTCCTCACCGACGAGGTCATGCCCGGACTTACCGGAACGGGACTTGCGCGTGCGTTGCGCCGCCATCGACCCGACCTGCCGATCGTGCTCGTGAGCGGCTACAGCGGCCCGATCCTGACACAGGATGCGCTCGCCGCCGGCGTCAGCGAGCTGCTCACCAAGCCGCTTCAGTCGCGCGACATCGCCACGACGCTCGCTCGCGTCCTGCACCGCGCGGCCTGAGGCCGCCAGCACAACAAACCCCGCTGCGCAAGTCCCGCGGCGAGTCGCCGCGGTGACATCCGTAACTTTCGCGCGCCGCATCGGCACTGTTCCGTAACTCAATGCGGTTAGGTTGCGGCTACTGGTGAACTCACCTGCTCAAGCGAAAGGAACGAAACATGAAATCACGGAACTGGAAATGGCTCGTGGTGCTGGGTTCCCTGGGGGCATTGAGCGTTGCGTATGCTGCGGGCCCCGCAGACGAGCCAAAGCCCTCAGGGACCGTTGAAATCGCCAGCACATCGGTGGCGGCGGGCGTGGGTGTGGTCTGGGGCGACGGAACGCTCCACTACCGGAACGCGAATTACGTCTTCTCGATCCAGGGCTTGAGCGTCGCGGACGTGGGAATTTCCACCATCACGACGAGTGGAGAGGTGTTCGATTTGAATACACCCGAGGACCTTGCGGGCAACTACGTCGCGGGAGCCGCTGGCATCGCTCTGGCGGGAGGTGCTGACGACATCGTCATGCAGAACGATCACGGCGTGGTCCTGCGGCTTCACGGCACGGAAAAAGGCGTGCGTTTTCAGCTGGGCGCCCAGGGCGTTTCGATCAAGCTGAAGAGCTAGCCGGCCAACCCGGCCGGTTTCCGGGGCAAAAGGGAGCGTGCCATGCATCGAGGCAGTTTAGTGCGCGTAGCGCTGCTCGGCGCTGCGCTTGCGGCCATCGGGCCGAGGCAGGCCCACGCTCAGCTGTCGGTGGGTGAGCAGGCGGCCGTTACCCAGACGGTCACGACCAGCCTTTACCTCAACGGCGGCGTTGGTGCGGACGAGCAGGCGACGATGCGCCGTGTTGCGAAAGAGTTTCCGCTGCGGATGGTGTTCTCGGAGGGCAAGGATGGCGAGTTTCTCGCCGACGTTCCGATGATGATTTTGGACTCCAGCGGCAACTCGATCTTCGCACTGCGTGGGGCGGGTCCGATGCTGTACGTGGTACTGCCGCAGGGGCAATACAAAATCAGTGCCCGATTCAACGGCGTGACCCGCACGCAGCAGGTGACCATCGCGGGCAAGGACGGCAAGGACCTGCACTTCCATTGGGAGGCGGGCCCAGGCAGCCCGGTTCTGGACCGTACCCAGAGAGTGATTCAGGAGCGGCGGCTTCCTCGGCCGGACGCAGATTCACCTCTGGCAGAGCCATCGATCAGGAGCTGACGCTTCGCAGTCAACGGCCGCTCGAGGCAACGAGCGGCGCCGCCCCGCAAGTCTCCGCCGCTCGAGGATTCGACGCCGGCGGAGGCTTTCTCTTTGCCCGCATCAGAGCCCAAAGGAAACGAGCATGGACCCGTTCGTGTCGGATCTTCCAAATGGAGCGACCTGGATCAGGGATTGTCTGCTCGGCAATCCCGAAATAGCGAAAGCCCGCGATAGACTGCACGAGAAGTCGCCCAAGGGCATCCGCCATTTCAGTTCAAATGGAAAAGCAGTCCCTCTGGAGCAGGCAGAAAGCACGCAGATCGAGCTTTCCAGACTCGAAAAACAGGAGGAGCGGGAGCTCAGAGTCGGGATGTCGAGGTTGTAGCGACGTCCGCGCGCTTCTGTTGCGCAGCAGGAAGCAACAAAGACACAGCACGAACGTAAAAGACCTGGGGCAGGCCGGTGCGCAAGGATAGCGCTGCAAAATTTGGCCGCAACCACGGCGTCGGTGCACTTATATGGTGACTTTGCAAGTAAACGGAGAGGGCAAGCGCGTCGATGCCCCGGACGACATGCCCCTTCTGTGGGTCTTGCGCGACCTGCTCGGCCTGACGGGTACGAAGTTCGGATGCGGCATCGCGCAATGCGGCGCCTGCACCGTGCACCTGGATGGGTCGCCCGTGCGCTCGTGCCTTCTGCCGGTCGGCTCGATCGGACAACGCGCAATCACGACGATCGAAGGCGTCGGGACGACAGGTGTTGGCGCCAAGGTGCAGAAAGCCTGGCTCGATCTGGAGGTGGTCCAATGCGGGTACTGCCAGTCCGGACAGATCATGTCGGCGGTGGCGCTGCTGAACGCCACTGCCCATCCCGACGACTCCGACATCGATGCGGCCATGGCGGGAAACATCTGTCGTTGCGGCACCTACCTGCGGATTCGTGAAGCCATCAAGCACGCCGCGCAGTCGGCTTGAGCGCGTCCTGGGGTTCGATGATGTCTGAATCCAGCACGATTCTGTCGCGGCGGGCATTCCTGAAGGGCGGCGCAGCGGTGGGCGGCGGGTTGCTGCTGGGTTTCCATTTGCCGCTCGCGAGCGCCGCATCGACCGAGGCCGCAGTCTTCGCTCCCAACGCCTTCATCCGCATCGACCGCCGGGGCAAAGTCACCCTGATCATGCCCCAGGTCGAGATGGGGCAGGGCGTTTACACCGCCGTCGCGATGATTCTCGCCGAGGAACTGGACGCCCCGTTCGATCAGGTGACGCTGCAAGCCGCTCCGCCCAGCGACGCGCTCTACGGAAACCCGTTTTTCCATATTCAAGTTACCGGCAATTCCAATTCGATCCGTGCGTTCTGGATGCCCCTGCGCAAAGCCGGCGCGGGCGCGCGCGTCCTGCTGGTCAGAGCCGCAGCGCAGGCCTGGAAAGTCGATCCGGCCACGTGTCGCACGGACAGTGGCCAGGTGCTTCACGAAGCCAGTGGGCGCAGGCTCGCCTATGCGGCGCTGGTCGATCGCGCGGCCGGCCTGACGCCGCCGCCGGAGCCGCCGTTGAAGCCGGTGACCGAATTCAAATTGATCGGCAAGCCGCTCAAGCGCCTGGATACGCCCGAAAAGGTCAATGGCAAAGTGATTTACGGAATCGACGTGATGCCGCCTGGCGTGAAATTCGCCGCGATTGCGGCCTGCCCCGTGTTCGGAGGCAAGGTCGGCCATGTCGATGACAACAAGGCCAAGGCCATTGCCGGCGTGCGGCAGGTCGTCGTGCTCGACGATCTCGTGGCGGTGGTCGGCGACCACACCTGGGCCGCCCTGAGCGGGCTGAAGGCGCTCGACATCGCGTGGAACGAAGGACCGAATGCCGGTGTCTCGTCGGACGACGTGTGGAAGCAGATCCGCGCCGCCAGCGAGAAGGAGGGGGTGGTCGCGAAGTCCGTGGGCGACGCAGCCAAGGGCTTGACCAAGGGCGACCTGCTGGAGGCGGCCTACGAGCTTCCCTTCCTCGCGCATGCGCCGATGGAGCCGATGAACTGCACCGTGCATCTGAAGCGCGACGCCTGCGAGGTCTGGGTCGGCTCGCAGGTGCTGGCACGGGCCCAAGCCGTGGCCGCGAAGGTCTGCGGCCTGCCGCTTGAAAAGGTGACGGTCCACAATCACCTGATCGGTGGCGGTTTCGGCCGCAGGCTGGAAGTCGATGGCGTCGAAAAGGCCGTGCGCATCGCCCAGCACGTCGAGGGACCGCTCAAGGTGATATGGAGCCGCCCGGAGGACATCCAGCAGGGTGTCTACCGGCCGGTCTATCGTGACCGCATTTCCGCAAGCCTTTCGGACGGCAGGATCGCCGCCTGGAAGTACCGGATCACCGGTTCGGCCGTTATTGCGCGCTGGTTTGCGCCCGTGTTCCAGCATGGCATTGACATCGATGCGGTCGACAGCGCGGTCGATATTCCCTACGACATCCCGGATCTGCGGGTCGAATACGTGCGCGACGAGCCCCCGGCGGTGCCGACCGGTTTCTGGCGCGGGGTCGGTCCGAACAACAACGTGTTTGCCACCGAAGGCTTCATCGACGAGCTGGCGAAGAAAGCGGCCAAGGATCCGGTCGCGTTCCGCCGCGACATGCTCGGAAAGTCGCCGCGCTTGAAGGCCGCGCTCGAGCTGGCGGCGAGCAAATCCGGCTGGGGCAGTGCGCTGCCCCCGCGTACCGGCCGTGGCGTGGCCGTGCAGACCTCCTTCGGAAGCTTCATCGCGACCGTCGCGGAAGTCGAGGTGGACGAGAGCGGCGAGGTGCGGGTGCGCCGCATCGTTTCGGCCGTGGATACCGGCATCGTGGTCAACCCGGACACGGTGGTCGCGCAGCTGCAGGGCGGTCTCATTTTCGGGCTTACCGCAGCGCTGTACGGCGAGATCACCATCAACAAGGGCCGCGTGCAGCAAAGCAATTTCCACGACTACCGAATGCTGCGCATCGACCAGGTGCCTGCCATCGAGGTGCACCTGATCAAGAGCGGCGAGGCACCCGGCGGCATCGGCGAGACCGGCACCACGGCCGCGCCGCCGGCCGTTGGCAATGCGATCTTCGCAGCGACCGGCATCCGATTGCGCCGGCTGCCGATCGATCGCGAGGTTCTGGCAGGGAGGAAGCGCGCTTGAGCTCATCGGCCGGGACCGCAGCCACGAGGCGGTATATCGTGCCTGGCATCGTTGCCGTGGCCGTGGTGCTGCTGGTTGGCCTTGTGTGGATCGTGCTTGCGCCCGGACCGATGGATTTCGCCGGCGGCGCCCGGGTCGCACTGACCGCTTATCGTGGACCGGATCCCACCGGGGTTCCACAGGAGCTCGCCCGCGCAAGCCTCGTGCGGCGCGGCGAATATCTGGCGCGAGCGGCCGACTGCGGAGCGTGCCACACCACCCAAGGCGGTGCACCCTATGCGGGCGGGCTGGCCTTCGTGCTGCCGTTCGGCACGCTTTATTCGACCAACATCACGCCGGACCGGGAAACCGGCATCGGCGACTACAGCGATGCCGATTTCCTGAACGCGCTGCGCAGAGGAATCGGCCGCGGCGGCACCCGTCTTTATCCGGCGATGCCCTATGCGGCCTACACCTACATGACCGATGCCGATGCGCTCGCGATCAAGGCGTACCTGTTCAGCCTCAAGCCCGTGCACGCCCGGGTACCCGCCGACACGCTGAGATTTCCGGCCAACCAGCGCTGGCTGATGGGAGCCTGGTCGTTTCTGTTCAATCCGGGCAAGCGCTTCGAACCCGATACGGCACACAACGTTCAGTGGAACCGCGGTGCCTACCTGACCGAGGGGCTGGCGCATTGCGGCGAATGCCACACGCCACGCAATCTGTTCCAGGCCTTGAACAACCGCAAAAAATTCGCCGGCACCGTGCTATCCGGCTGGCGTGCCTACAACATCACCAGCCACCGCGACAGCGGCGTGGGTGCATGGTCCGATGGGGACCTGTCGCAGTATCTGGCCAGCGGCCATGCGGAACTGCACGGCGCGGCAGCCGGCCCGATGAGCGAGGCGGTGGACCAGAGTCTCACCTATCTGACGCAGAGCGATATCGCGGCGATGGTCAACTACCTGCGCTCGGTGCCGGCCATCGCAACGCCGGATCTGCCGGCTCCGAATGCGCGGCCAGCGCCGGCTTCGCACCGGGAGGGCGTGGCCACGAATTTCGATCCCGGCGGCAAAGCGATATTCGAAGGCGCGTGTGCGAGCTGCCATGCCTGGACCGGGGTCAGTCCGCTCACGCCGTTCGCGACGCTGACGGGCGCACGCGCAGTGAACGATCCGAGCGCCATCAACGTGGCGCAGGTCGTTCTATCCGGCGCGGAAAGGCAAATACCCGGCGGGCATGCTTTCATGCCCGCCTTCGGCAGCACCTACTCGGACATCGAGATCGCCAATGTGGCCAATTACGTCACCGCGCGGTTTGGCGCGAAGCCGTCGACGATCACCGCTGAGCAGGTCGCGAAGCTTCGCCCGGCGATGTAAGGATCGACACACGGCTGCCAGGCTTGGATGAATCGTCAGGTTCCGACCGACCACGCCTCTGACGACGACGAAACGCGGTAGGCGCAGACGCCGCTTGCCACCAGCAACACGAAGGTCAACGCAAGCAGCGCGCTCACGCCGAATTGAAAGATGACGGTTGCGCCGATCGCAGCGCCCAGAAACATCGTGAACGTGGCCAGCAGTCGACGCCCGGGACGCGGGCTCCTGCCACCTGCCAGGGCCGAGTCGGCGGCCAGCCCCGTCAGCGTCAAGGTCAGCACCGTCGTGGTCAGGTCTGGAACTCCCAAGCGTCGGGCGGTCGCGTTCTGCACGCCCATCGCCAGTGCCAGCAGCACGATGAGCACGTACGTTTCGGCCCCGCCGCCTCGGTCGAGCGGCAGGGTCGATGCGACCAGTGCCGCGCCCACCAGCGCAATTTCCACGTACGTGGCGATTGCCAGCAAGCGCCCGCGGTGCTGTCCCGCGTGCGCGCCCAGGCGCCCGCCAGCGAGCGCTCCGGCCAGAAACGCGGCGGTTGCGGCGAGCGAGGCTGCAATCGAGAAGTCCTTGGCGTCGGCGACCGCAAACCCGAGAAAGACGACATTGCCGGTCATGTTGGCCACGAACACGTGTCCCAACTTGAGATAGCTCAGCGCGTCGACCAGTCCGGTAACGATGGTGAGCAACAGCAACAGCGCCGGAAGCGGGCCGTGTCGCTCGTCTCGCCAGAGGTGAACGGCCGAAGCGCCTGAAGCGGTCGACAATTCATTGCTCCTGCATGTTCGGGCAACTGCAGGTGCCGTTTCCCCCGCTATTATGACCAGAATCGAGAGTGCTGCTAAGGCAGCGTGAACAGGATCACTGCCGAGGTTCCGGAGCCACCGAAGAAGCCCGAGACGACGCCTGAGGTGGTGGCCACATACTGCTTGCCCCCGATCTGGTAGCTGATCACCCCGCCGCCGATCGTTCCACCCGTGTTGAAGCGGTACAGCGTCTTGCCGTCGCTGGCGTCGATCGCCAGAAAATCGTTGTTCAGATCGCCCGTGAACAGCACCCCGCCCGAGGTGACCGTGATGCCGCCCACCAGCGGCGTGGGCCACTGCCGGCGCCAGCGCATGGTGCCCTTGGTGGCGTCGATCGCCTGCAGCCAGCCGCGCGCCTGCTCGCGCGGATCGGGCGTGACGGCGCCGCCGTAATAGTGCGAGTTCGGCACGAACTGCAGCGGCTGGTCCGACTTCGTGAACGTACCGCACCAGTCCACCGCCGCGACGTACAGTGTCTGGGTGGTCGGGCTGTAGGCCGGGCCGTTCCACTCCATGCCGCCCAGCAATCCCGGGCAACCGTGCACGCCGGCGACGGTGGGCTGCGCATCGAAATTGGTGCGGGTCGTAATCTCCAACTCGTACAGCACCTCGTGACTGTCGCGGTCCAGCATGCGCAGCATGCCATCCTTGCCCGAAACGGTCAGCAGGTTGCGCGGCTTGCCCTTCACCGTCGCGCTGAACAGCGGGCTGACCTGGCTCAGATCGCGGTCGTTGGCATCGGTCGGAATGAATTTGCGGTACCACAGCATCTTGCCGGTCCGCACGTCGAGCGCGACGGCCGAATTCGTATACAGGTTCAGGCCCGGGCGCGCATCCGGGTAGAAGTCCGGCGACGGGTTGCCCACCGGAAGGTAGAGCACGCCTTTTTCGGCGTCCAGCGACAGCGGCGTCCACAGGCTGCCCCCGCCATGTTCGCGCGCCTGCGGGTTTTCCCAGGTCTCCGCCCCCGGCTCGCCCGCATCGGGAATCAGGTTGAAGCGCCACACCTGCTCCCCGGTGGTCAGCTTGAAGGCGCCCACCCAGTTCTTGGCGCCCCAATCGGCACCGGCTGGACCGTAGATCACCAGGTCTTCGAAAATCAGCGGCGGCATGCTCAAGTACTGACTGGTGCTGGCATCGGCGATCTTCTGGCTCCACAGCAGCGTGCCCTGGGCCATGTCCACCGCGATCAGGTAGCCGTCGGCGGTGCCGCGCACCACCCGCCCGTCCTTCAGCGCCACGCCGCGGTTGGCGGGCGACAGCACCGCACCCTTGCCGGTCCAGTTGTAGGTCCAGCGCTCGTGGCACGTCGCCGCATCGATCGCGACGATCGACTTGTCGATGGTCAGGTACATCACACCCTTGTAGACCAGCAGTTCCGTCTGCGTGGGCCCGGCGCTGTTGGAGCGGTAGATGCACACCGCTCGCAGCTGGGCCGCGTTCGCGGGGGTGATCTGGCGCAGATCCGCAAAACGCTTTCCGGTGTAGTCCTTGCTCGCGTACAGCCAGTCCTGCTGGTCCTGAGCCGCGTGCAGCAGTTCGTCTTGCGTCGGCCCCTGGGTCGCCAGCGCCTCGTGCGTGGCGGGCGCGGCGGCCTCCACCGCACTGGCGCGTCCCAGCGTCTCCAGGTACGCGATCACGTTGACCCGGGCCGTCGGGTCCGGCAGCGAAACGGGCATCGCCGTTCCGGGCACTTCCTTGCTCGACGAGGTCAGGAACGCATCGAGCGTTTTCTCGTCCCACGTGAGCCCCGAGTTGACCATCGCGGGCGAGTACTTGTAGCCGGGCAGCGTGCCCGCCTTTCTGGCAAAGACACCGGCCAGCGACGGGCCGAATCCGTTCTTTCCGGCCACGCTCGTGTGGCACGATGCACACTGGTTCGCGAACACGGTCTTGCCGGCTACGGGGTCGCCCGCCGCGTGGGCAAGACCGCCGCACAACGTCACGGCACCGATCGCGAGCCAATTCGCAGCAGATTTCATGGTTCGTCTCCGTTGATTCCGATCAGACTCAGCGACGTGAAATAGCGTGAAAGCGGATACCAACATTCCTAGGATCATGGGACCTTGCTCCTGAAAATCGCTCAGCCTTTGATGAATGCGAAAAGGTCCTCGTTGACCTTGGGAAGGGACTGTACGGAAAGCCCGGTTGCCGTGCTAGTCCCGCTGTGCTGCCTTTGTCACCGGTGTGGCACGGCGAAGCTCCGGTGACCGCCCGCGCGGGTGCAGCGACCTTCGCCCAACCGGTCCAAGTAGACGTTCGCCGCAAAGCTGCGTAATTTGCCGCGGGTTGGATCGCGCGCCGAATTTAAATGACCATAACAGCGATATCGCTTTCCCCTCTTCTGGATTCGACATGCCGGCTCGTCGAACAAATGTCGAGCGGTTCGTTGTGCTCGATTCTGTTGTGCGATCCGGACGGCAGCCGCCTGTGGCACGGCGCCGGCCCCAGTCTTCCGGCCAGTTACACCGACGCCATCGACGGCAGCCTGGTCGCCCCCGAACTTGGTCCGTGCGGCAAGGCGGCCTATTCGCGGGCACCGGTGGTCGTTTCGGATTTCGCCACCGAAGCAGTGCAATTCGAGTATGGCGCCCTGGCGCTGGCGCATGGGCTGCGAGCGTGCTGGTCCACGCCAATACTTTCCTCGAATGGGAGCCTGCTGGGCACGTTTGCGATCTATTCGGGTACGCCGCGCAGTCCGACCGCGCAGGACCGCCGGACGATCGAACGGATCACGCACCTGTTGGCGATTGCGATCGAGCGCAAGCGCGCCGAGGAAACGCTGCGAGAAAGCGAGGAGCGCTTCCGGCGCATGGCCGACACCATCTCCGAGGTCATCTGGTTTACGTCTCTGGATCCGGAAAAGGTTCTGTACGTGAGCCCGAGCTTTGAAAAGATCTGGGGCTTCCCGGTTGAAAATCTCTATCGGGACCCGCGCCTGCGCATGCAAGTGATTCATCCGGACGACCGCGAGCGCGTAACCAGCGCGTTCACCCGCTGGATTGGCGGTGACAACGTGAGTTACCACAATGTCGAATACCGGATCGTCCCGCCAGACGGCGCTATGAGATGGATTCACGAGCGTGGCGTGCTCACGTTCGATGCCGATGGGAAGGCGCTTCTTGCCAGCGGAATCTCGACGGACATCACCGAGCGCAAGCGCTCCGAAGAACAGCTGCGGCGAAGCGAAGCGTATCTGGCGCAAGCTCAGCGACTGAGCCTGACGGGCAGTTTTGGCTGGAACGTTGCCAGCGGAGAGCTTGCCTGGTCCGACGAGACGTACCGCATTCTCGGATATGACCGGGCGATGAAGCCGACACTCGACCTGGTGTTGCGGCGCATTCATCCGGAGGATATGGCGGTCGTGCGAGACAGGCTCGATCGAGCCACGCGCGACAGAGCGGATCTGAATTTCGAGCATCGGCTGATGATGCCGGATCAGACCACAAAACATGTCCACGTCGTTGCCCGCGCTGTCGAGGACGGATCGAGCAATGTCGATTTCGTCGGGGCAGTGATGGATGTCACGGAGCGCAAGCAGGCCGAAGAAGCGCTGCGTGCATCGGAGCATCTTGCGCGCGGGCAGCTGACGGCGCTGACCCACCTTTCGGACTCGTTTGCCCGGGAGTCCGATCCCGACCGGCTGCTGGAGCACGTATTGCGGACGATCGTCGAACAATCGGCCGCCCACAGCGTCAGCGTCTGGGGTAGAAATGCCGCCGGCTGGCTCGATCTGGTGGCGGTGGTCGAGGATGGCCGGTTTCAAACTGCGAGCGACGCGCTCGATCCGGCAGCGAGAATTCCAGTGCTTGCGCAAGAGCATCCGGTCTGGAGCGAAATCCTGCGCAGCGGCCGGCACGGAGTGCTGGAGGACATCGACCGGGAATCGGCGCGCATGCGGGTTGGTTCGGACCCGGATGCGATCTGGCATCCGATGATGGAAGACACCGATTCGGACCCGGCGAGGGCGCTGCTGAAGGCACATCTGCGGCGGCTCGGCGTGGTGTCGATCCTCTTCGTTCCGATGCTGGTTGCGGGGAAGGTCGCCGGAATCATTGGAATCCGATTCACGCAGAAGCGGACCTTTCGGAGGGAAGAAATCGAGCTGACGCGCGCGCTCGCGCATCAGGCCATGCTGGCGATCCGGCTGGTACGCCTGTCGCAGCAGAGCCGGCAGGCGGCCCTGGAAGCAGAACGCAACCGCATGGCCCGCGATATTCACGACACGCTCGCGCAGGCATTTACCGGCGTGATCGTGCAGTTGGAGGCGGCGGCCGACGCGAACTCCAAGGGGTTGCCGAAGGAAGCGGAGGAACATCTGGGCCGCGCGGGCGACCTCGCTCGCGAGAGCCTGCGGGAAGCGCGGCGTTCAGTGCGCGCGCTTCGTCCGCAAGCGCTTGAGGGCAAGAATCTGCCCGAAGCGCTGGAAACCCTGTTCCAGAAGATGACCGCGGGCACGGCCGTAAAGGCACAACTCAGCCTGCTGGGCGCGCCGCGCACGCTTCAGCCGGAGTGGGAGGAAAATCTGCTCCGCGTCGGTCAGGAGGTTTTGACGAATGTTCTGCGCCACGCCAACGCCACTCATTTCTCGGCGCGCCTGATGTTCGACCCGCAAGGCATCCGGATAGAACTGCGCGACAACGGGCGCGGCTTCGATCCCGAGGCCAGGCATGACGGAATCGGCTTGCTGGGAATGAAGGAACGCGTCCACTCCATGGGCGGCCAGCTCGGCATTCAGAGCGCACGCGGCGCCGGCACCGTGATTTCGATCGCGCTGCCTTCGACCGACACCTCCCGTTCGTAACAATCATGGCTGCCGAGTCCAAAGCAATGCGAAGGAACCTGCTGGTCGACAAAATCAGCGTGCTGGTCGCCGACGATCATGTCACCGTGCGCGAAGGACTGGCGGCCATGGTTGGCCGGCAGGCGGACATGATCGTGGTTGGGGAGGCCGTCAATGGCCGCGACGCGGTCGAGCAGTGGCGAAAGCACCGTCCGGACGTGAGCCTGCTCGATCTGCGAATGCCGATATTGGACGGTGTTGCCGCGATCGACGAGATTCGCCGGCAGGATCCGTCGGCTCGCATCATCGTCCTGACGACATTTGACACCGACAACGAGATCTCCGGAGCGATCAAGGCCGGTGCGAAGGGCTATCTTCTGAAAGATGCACAGCGGGAGGAATTGCTGGAATGTATCCGCAAGGTGCACGCCGGAGACATGTGCATTCCACCCTCGCTGATCGCCAAGCTCGCCGCCGGCATCAGCCATGAAGCCCTGACCGGCCGGGAGCTGGAGGTCCTGGCGCTGCTGGCGCGCGGCAAGAGCAACAAGGAAATCGGCAAGAACCTCTATATCAGTGTGACGACCGTGAAGTCGCATTTGCGAAGCATTTTTACCAAGCTGAATGTACTGAGTCGGACGGAAGCCATCACGGTAGCCAGCCGGCGCGGCCTCGTGCAAATCTGACGGCGGTCGACCCGCATCGTCGGCACGCGCTCGACCGGGTCTCGTTCGAAGGTAGTAGAGCGCGCCGCTCCTTTCGCAGCAGCCGCAAAGCGCTCGCCCGGTCAGTGGCGTTCCGGCGCGCGAGGCGCCATCCTGCCGCTGACCGTGAACGCAATGAAAGGCCGAAGCGTATGAGCGCGAGTTCGACCGACAAAGGCCTTTTGACCCCGGACAACTGCGCGGTGATCTTCATCGATCACCAGCCCCAAATGTTCTTCGGCGTGGCCAATATCGACCGCCAGGATTTACTGAACAACGTGCTGGTGCTGGCCAAGGCGGCAAAGATCTTCCACGTCCCGACGATTCTGACCGCAGTGCAATCCGAGGGCTTCAGCGGAAAGATCACGCCCAAACTGCTCGATCTGTTCCCGGAGCAGTCACCCATCGGGCGCTCCAGCATGAATTCGTGGGACAGCAAGGAACTGGTGGCGGCCGTCAGGCAGACCGGGCGCAAGAACTTCCTGATGGCTGCGCTCTGGAGCGAGGCGTGCCTGGTTCTACCCGCGTTGCAGATGCTGGAGGAAGGCTACGGGATCTATGCGGTCGAGGACGCTTCGGGTGGAACGAGCAAGACCGCGCACGACGCCGCGATCCGGCGCATCGAGCAGGCAGGCGCCGTCTCGGTTACCGCGTTGCAGGTACTGCTTGAACTGCAGCGGGATTGGGGAAGAAAAGAGCACTACGACGAAGTGATGGCCGTGGTGAAGGAGCACTGCGGTGCTCATGGCCAGGGCTTCGAATTTGCGACCGCGATGGTCCACAAGGCAGCGGCGGCCAATCCACATTGAATGGGAGGCAATCATGGGGGCGGCAGCATGACGACCGCGTCACTGTCCGAGGGATGGGCTACCGCCGCCGTCCCCCTGGCAACAGCGATCGCAAACCTGATCGAGCTCGCCGGGGCAGCGATCGAGTCCGACCGCGATGTGGCAAGGGATTGCATCACCCGGGCACTGGCCCTGCTTCGGGGCGTGCGGCCGGCCGGAAGACGTGAAGCGGCCTCCTTGTCGGCCAAGCGGCAGCGAGGCGGGCTCGCGCCCTGGCAGGTCAGGCGGGTGGTTGCCTACATCGACACTCATCTGGCCTCCAGGATCAGAGTCCAGGATGTGGCGGCCGTGGCCAAGCTGAGCGTGAGCCACTTTTCCCGCGCATTCAAGACCAGTCTGGGTGTACCGCCGCTGGTGTACGTTGCGGCCAGGCGGATCGATCTCGCGTGCGATTTGATGCTCACGACGGACGAGTCGATATGCCAAATCGCCCTGGCTTGCGGATTGTGTGATCAGTCCCATTTTTGCAGAGTGTTCCGACGCATCACCGGTGCGAGCCCCAACGTCTGGCGCAGAGCGCACTGTGCGGATCCCACGCAACGGGCCCGCGACGATGACGGCCGGGAGGTCCGTGCAGCTCAAGCAGCGCTCACGGCGGGTGCCTGGCGATACGCCGCCGCCGGCGGCCCTGGCGGGGAGGTCATGCAGCACCGGTCTTTGCTCAAATAGCTGCCGGCTGTGCCTCCCGATGCTCAAAACCGGCAAGCCGATGTAGTAGGCGTCGAAACCGCTGAGGTACGGCTACGCCAAGGCTGACAACTGGTCTGGTCCAAAGGCACCCGAGTAATCGGCGTCAGTGGAGAAACGCAGAGCGGTAAAGGGATTGAGGGTGATCAGGAGCCACGCAAAGCCAGACACAGCCACAGCGGACCAATCGGGCTCAATTACTACCGCGGCGACGCGAGAGCGCTCGGATCAATCGTAGTTCATGTCCTACTTGCTGCATCAGTCAGCAAGGAGTAGCAGAGACATGGAGGATTCGCCGCACCTCTCCTTCGAGGAGTTCATCAAGAACGCCAACGCGCCGTTTGGAGGAGGATGACCATGACCCATGTACGTGAGGTTCTCCGGCTCACAATTCTTGGAGCAACGCTCTTTCTAATTCCGGCAATCGCGTTGGCGCAGGCGGGCCTCAGCGTTATCACCTTTGACGCTCCGGGCGCGGGCACATCTGGCGCCTCGTGTTTGCTTCAAGGCACTTTCCCTTATCAAATCAACGGCGAGGGGGAGATCGGAGGAAACTTTCAGGACGCGAACAACGTGCTTCACGGCTTCCTGCGCACCCGCGATGGCGCCGTCAGACCGTTCGACGCTCCCGGTGCGGGGACGGGCGCGTGCCAGGGCACTCAGGGCTTCGCAATCAACTCGGAAGGCGCGATTGCAGGTGTAACCATTGACGCAAGCTACGTGTATCACGGCATGCTGCGCGAGCGCGATGGCGCGATCACCGTATTCGACGCCCCAGGCGCGGCCCCTCCCGTGGGCACTTTGGCCTTGAGCGTCAACCGAGACGGGGCGACCACGGGATGGTACCTAGACGCAAGTAACGTGGCCCACGGCTTTCTGCGCGATCGCGATGGGGCCATCACCACGTTCGACGCTCCGGGTGCCTTTACCATTGCCGATTGCATCAACGCTGATGGAGCCATCACTGGATACTACTTCGACGCAAATAGCGTGGCCCATGGCTTCCTCCGCGCTCCAGACGGCGCCGTTAGTACGTTCGACGCGCCCGGCGCGGGGACGGGCCCCCCCGACCCCACGGGTCTCGCACAGGGCACTGGCGGTTCAGGAATCAACCAGAAGGGTGCGATCGTGGGGGGCTACTCGGACGCAAACTATATGAATCACGGTTTCCTGCGTGCCCCTGACGGCAGCTTCACCACGTTCGACGTCCCGGGCGCGGGTACGGGTTCCACTCAGGGCACTCTTCCCTCAGGCTTTGCAGGCATCAACGCAGAGGGGGAGATCACGGGGGCCTACGTGGACGCGAAGAACGTGAGTCACGGTTTCTTGCGCGCTCCTGACGGCGCCATCAGTACGTTCGACGCCCCTGGCGCGGGCACGGGCGCCTCGCAGGGCACTTTCCCGTTAGGTATTAATTCCAAGGGCACGATCACTGGATACTACGTCGACGCAAAGAACGTGGGCCACGGCTTCCTGCGCACCGGGCGCCGCTGCCACGAGGATGGCCAGGATCGCCGCGGGAATTGCGAAGAGTAAGGAGTCGTTCAGAAGCTCGACGAACTGCTGGAAGCTTCCAGCGGCCGGTTCGCCAAGTCTGCTGCGCGCGCTGGCAGATATTCAAGTCATTTGTTTCATCTTTAACTTTAAGTAAGTAAAATAACTATTTGATTATTAACTATTTTACGTTGGCATACTCAGCAGCTTGCTCCCGCGCAGCCCCTGCGTGCGCACTGGCGCATGCACCACGCACGTCCTCGCGGATGATCTGCGCCAGGCGCAGCGCGCCGGGTCCAGCGTAGTCGCGGTCGGCGAACACCAGGTACAGCTCCGCCGACCGCTCCGCCCCCTCCCGCAGCGGCAGCGGCTTGAGCAGGCCACTTTCGAGTTCGTCGCGGATCGTGTCCTGCGCGAACCAGGCGAAGCCCAGGCCCATGCAAGCGGCATGAATCGAGGTCGCTTTGTGGCTCACGGTCCAGATCTGCTCTGCGCCCACCCAGCTGCCGCTGCGGCGCTGGCTGCCGCTGTCGCGGATCACCAGGTGGCGGTGCTTGCGCAGATCCTGCAGCGTGAGTTCGCGACCCAGCTGATGCAGTGGATGGTTGGGGTGTGCCGCGGGAACGAAGCGCAGCCGCATCAGCGAGTCGCCGGCGAAACCTGGCGGCACCCGTGAGCAGATCGCCAGATCGACCCTGCGTTGAAGCAGCGCCTCCTCGGTGCCGCTGAGCACGGTCTCGTACAGCTCGATCCGAGTCTGCGGTTGCTCGTCGCCAAAGCGCGCGAAGCATTGCAGCAGCAGCCAGGTGGGAAAAAGAATCTCCACGGCCAGGCGCAGCTCCGGCTCCCAGCCGGCCGCCAGAGTGCCGGCGGCGTTTTCGAGCGAGCCGGCTTCCTCCAGCAGCGCCTTGGCACGGCGGTACAGCACCTCGCCGGTGGGCGTGAGGTGCGCCTTGCGGCCGATCACCTCGAAGACCTTGACTCCCAGCAGCGACTCCAGCTTCTGCACCCCGTAGGTCACTGCCGACTGGCTCTTGTGAAGTGATTCGGCGGCTTGCGCGTAGCCACCGGCATCCACGACCGCCTGCAGTGCGCGCCATTGCTCGAGCGTGATCTTGGGAGTACTGGTCATTTATCTATTTAACAGATAGGTAGACGGTAAATATTCTACTATTTTATCTAATTGATCAATAGTTAAATGCGGATCAGCGCCGGGCAGAACGGCTCCGGCAACAAACACCAGGAGATCGGCCATGACCACCCTGCTTCAGATCAACAGCAGCATCAACAGCGGCAAGGCCGAGTCCAGCCGGCTTGCCGATCGATTCGTCGCGGCCTTCCGCGAGCGCAATCCCCATGCCCGGATCGTGAAGCGCGATCTGGTCGCGCAGGCCGTGCCCCATCTGACGGGCGAGCGATTCGGCGCCTTTCTGGCCAAGCCGGATGAGCTCAGCCCGGCGCAGCGCGCCGTGGTGGCCTACTCGGATGAGCTGATCGGCGAGCTCAAGAGCGCAGATGTTGTCGTGCTCGGACTTCCGATGTACAACTTCGGCGTGCCGTCGCAGTTGAAAGCCTATTTCGACCACATTGCACGTGCCGGCGTCACCTTCCGCTACACCGCCAGCGGCCCCCAGGGCATGCTCACCAACAAGAAGGTCTACGTGTTTGCCGCCCGTGGCGGCCTGTATGCCGGCAACCCGCTGGATACGCAGACCAGCTATGTGCGCGATTTTCTGCGCTTTCTCGGTATGACCGAGGTCGAATTCGTGCATGCCGAGGGTCTGGCGGTCAGCCCGGAGATCCGCGCAGCGAGCCTGGCCAAGGCGGCGGCCGATGCCCAGCGCCTGGCTGCGTGAGCGCGCGATGTCTCTGGGTTCACACGGTTTTTCTGTTCAACAAACTGCCTTTGGGAGAACTGCGATGAACAACCTGTTCGATGCCACCAAGCCCTATACAGATCTTGCCGGCCGCGTCTTGATCGCTTCCCTGTTCGTACTATCCGGTTGGAGCAAGATCGGGAGCTATGCCGCCATGCAAGGCTATATGCAGTCGGTCGGCGTTCCGGGCGGGCTGCTGCCGCTGGTGATCGTGGTCGAAGTCGGCGGCGGCCTCGCAGTCATCGCCGGTCTTTACACGCGGGTGGCGGCGCTGATGCTGGCCGGCTTCAGCATCCTGGCCGCGTTGCTGTTCCACGCCGGCTCGCACGACCAGATTCAGCAAATCATGTTCCTGAAGAACCTGGGCCTGGCCGGCGGCTTCCTGTTCCTGGTGGCCAACGGTGCCGGACCGCTGAGCGTCGAGCACTGGCTGCGTCGTCCACAACGTGCCTGATTCGATCGGACCCGCCGCCAACGGCGGCGCACTACCTGAAGGAGTGTGTCATGAGCACCGTTAGCCCGCGGACCCTGACCCAGATCATCGAGTCGGTGCCAACTTCCGACGGAGCCGGCGTCAAACTGCGCCGCAGTGTCGGCAGCCAGCGCGGCTTGTACGTGGACCCGTTCCTGATGCTGGATGAGTTTTTTTCGGACAACCCGGACGACTACATAGCCGGCTTTCCTGCGCACCCGCACCGCGGCTTCGAGACCGTCACGTACATGCTCGACGGTCACCTGCGCCACGAGGACCACCTCGGAAACCGCGGCGACCTCGGTCCCGGAGGCGTGCAATGGATGACCGCGGCGCGCGGCATCATTCACTCCGAGATGCCACAGCAAACGGAAGGCCGGATGCGCGGCTTCCAGCTGTGGATCAATCTGCCGTCGCAGGAAAAGATGAAGCCGGCCAGCTATCGCGACATTCCCGCGCCAGAGATCCCCGGCGTGCAGCTGGCCGGCGGCGGCCTGGTCAAGGTCATCGCCGGCGCATTCGGAAATGCGCGCGGGCCGATCAACGGCGACGGCACCAAGCCGTCGACCGATCCACTCTTGCTGGACGTGCGACTGCCAGCCGGGGCCGAATTCAGCGCGCCCGTGACGCCGGGGCACAGCGCCTTCCTGTACCCGTACGAAGGCAGCGCCAAGGTCGGGCCAGTGGGGAAGGAGAAAGTCTTGTCCCACGGCGCCGCGGGCGTGCTGTCGGACGGCAACGAGGTACGGGTCAATGCCGGCGCCGAAGGCGTGCGCTTCTTACTGGTGGCGGCCAAGCCGCTGCGCGAACCCGTGGTGCAGTACGGCCCGTTCGTGATGAACACGCGCGAAGAAATCGAGCAGGCGCTGGCCGACTACCGCGAAGGGCGCCTCGCCGCAGCCGCTTGATCCCTCGGCTGCGAGGAACCTGTGAACAGCTCGCCCCCACCCCGAGGCGGCGGGTTGGGGGGCACCGGACAGCCGCTCGCGGGGCTGTGCGCGTGTGTCATTTGCGGCGTGCTCGCGGCAGCTTGTGCCGATCTTCCGCGCAAGCAGGCGCCGCTTGCACCGTATACGGACGCGGCGCCACCCGGATTTCCGAGCACCGTCCGGTGGGTCGGAGAGCCGACTCGACGCGAATTCGAGCGTCAGTGGATGCCTCTGCGCGAGCATATCGAGAAGTCCGCCCGAGGCGGCCCGATCGACTTTCTAGCCCTGTCCGGAGGCGGCGTCGGGGGAGCCTTCGGAGCCGGCATCCTGGTCGGTTGGACTCGCCTGGGCACACGCCCGCAATTCCACATTGTCACGGGCGTCAGCACGGGTGCGCTGATCGCTCCACTGGCGTTTCTCGGTCCAGGCTGGGATCGACAGTTGACGGACGCGTTCTCAGGGACGGCCAGCGCCGGGCTTCTGCGGTCTCAATGGCTGGGTGCATTGTTCGGCGCGAGCCTGTTCCAGGGCAGACCGCTCAGAGAACTGGTCAATCGATTTGTCACCGATGAGCTGTTGCGGGCGGTTGCAGCGGAGACCGAA
Source organism: Burkholderiaceae bacterium (assembly GCA_035511515.1). Classification (GTDB taxonomy): domain Bacteria; phylum Pseudomonadota; class Gammaproteobacteria; order Burkholderiales; family Burkholderiaceae_F; genus VBCK01. Next base: position 61,253 of record DATKFG010000074.1, read on the forward strand.
AAAGGGCGCCTGTTACTGGTGGCGACGACCGACCTGGACCGCAAGCAGGTCGTCATCTGGAACATGGGCGTCATCGCGGCGCACGGTGGCGAAGACGCACGGAAGCTGTTTTGCGACGTGTTGATCGCCTCGGCCAGCATCCCCGGAGTCTTTCCCCCCGTGCTGATCCGCGTCGAAGTGGGGGGCAACAGCTTCGATGAGATGCACGTCGACGGCTCGACCACCACGCCATTGCTGGTCGCAACGGAGATCGTCGCCGTTGTGCCTGACGAACTGGAGCCGCTGCACGGTGGGAATATGTACGTCGTGGTCGACGGCAAGTTGCGCACCGTAGAGCAGACCACGCCCGTCAACACCCTGTCGATCTTGAAACGCAGCATCGGAGCGGCGCTGGAAAGCAACGCCCGAGCCGAGGTGGAACTGGCCTACTCGTTTGCGCAGCGGCACCGGATGAAGCTCAAGATGACCGAGATTCCCAACAACTACCCGGTCCATGGGCCTCTGGATCTCGAGCCATCCACCATGAAGGCGCTGTTCGACTATGGCGTACGCTGCATCATCGACGATCAGTTGTGGGCCGATCCGCTCGACGTGCTCGATGACGTGGCCCGGCCGAGTGCAGCCTCACCGGACAGCGCGCCTCAGTGCCCCGCCCTCAATGCATCCGATCCCAGGGACCAACGAGGGCAGAGTCGCTAGAGGTGGTGCGCCGCATCAAATCGATACCGACAATCCCGTGGGATGATTTGTGGTGCGAGTGACTGTATCGGGCGGCACAGACCCGTAGTCTCGGCGCAAGGCAAGGAGAGTCTGGTGGCACAGGAGGGCATGGCGCCGCAGACCGCCGACACTTTTCCGCGGCTGCTGCTTTGGCACGAGCGCACACGGCCGAACCATCCGGCGTTGCGCGAAAAGGATCTGGGGATCTGGCAGACCTGGACCTGGGCGGACCTCGCAGCAGAAGTGCGTGTACTCGCCGCGGCGCTGCACCAGCTGGGGCTGGCGCGCGGCGGCCACGTGGCGGTCATCGGCGAGAACCGGCCTCGCCTGTATGCCGCCATGCTCGCGACCCAGTCCCTCGGCGCGATCCCGGTGCCGATGTACCAGGACGCGATCGCCGCGCAGATGGTCTACGTGTTCGAGGACGCACAGATCGAGCACGCGGTCGTCGAGGATCAGGAGCAGGTCGACAAGATGCTCGAAGTGCGCGACCAGTACCCGGCGCTGGCCCACATTGTCTACGACGATGCGCGCGGTTTGCGCGATTACTCCCAGTCCGGCCTGGTGTCATACGACGAATTGCGGTTGCGCGGCGCGCAGTTCGCGAACCGCCACCCGGGATTGTTCGACGAACAGGTGGCTCGGGCTTCGACCAGCGACACCGCCACGCTGTTCTACACGTCCGGGACCACCGGGCGACCCAAGGGCGTGGTCCAGACGCACGCGGCGCTGATCGACCGCGCGCGCGCTGCGACCGTTTTTGACGGCCTGGGGCCCAACGAGGACGTGCTCGCCTATCTGCCGCTCGCCTGGATCGGTCAGAACATCTTTTCCTATGCGCAGGCGCTGTTTGCCGGCTACACCGTCAACTGCCCCGAATCACCCTCGACCGTGACCAACGACATGCGCGAGATCGGCCCGACCTACTATTTCGCGCCACCGCGGGTGTTCGAGGGGCTTCTGACCCAGGTGATGATCCGGATGGAGGACGCCGGGCGAATCAAACGGACGCTGTTCCGCCATTTCATGGAGGTCGGCCGCCGCGTCGGGGGCCGGATTCTCGACCGCCAGCCGGTCGGTGCCGCCATGCGGCTGTGGTACGCGCTGGGCGACCTGCTGCTGTATGCGCCGCTGCGCAATCAGCTCGGCCTGAGCCGGGTCAAGGTGGCCTATACGGCCGGCGAGGCGATTGGTCCGGATCTGTTCGCTTTCTACCGCTGCCTCGGAGTCAATCTGAAACAATTGTATGGATCAACGGAGACGGCGGTCTTCGTTTGCATGCAGCCCGACGGCGAGGCACGTGCCGACACGGTCGGCCCCCCACTGGCGGGAGTCGAACTGCGCATCTCTGACAGCGGCGAGGTGCTGGTACGCAGCCCGGGGCTGCTGAAGGAATACCATCGCAATCCGGAGGCGAGCGCCGCGGTGCGCGACTCCGACGGGTGGTTCCACACTGGCGATGCCGGGCTGCTCGACAGCGACGGACACCTGCGGATCATCGACCGCGCCGCCGATGTCGGCCGCCTGCACGACGGTACTCTGTTCGCTCCCAAGTACATCGAGAACAAATTGAAGTTCTTCCCCCAGATCAAGGAGGCGGTGGCGTTCGGTGACGGCCGCCGGCAGGTGTGCGTGTTCGTCAACATCGACTCGGAGGCGGTTGGCGACTGGGCCGAGCGCCGCGGGCTGGCATATGCCGGCTACGCCGATCTGGCCGGCAAGACCGAGGTGCTGGACCTGGTGGGCGGCTGTGTCGACAAGGTCAATGCGGACCTGGTCACCGATCCGCTGCTGGCGAATTCGCAGATCCACCGCTTTCTGGTGCTGCACAAGGAGCTCGATCCCGACGATGAAGAACTGACCCGGACGAGAAAAGTGCGCAGGCGCTTCATCGCGCGCAAATATGAGTCCCTGGTCGATGCGTTGTACGCGGGGCGCGAGTCGCAGTACATCGAGACCGAGGTGCGCTTCGAGGATGGCCGCGTCGGCAAGGTAGCCGCAACGTTGCAGCTGCGCACAGCCAAGACCTGCGCGCCGGTGGCGCGGGCCGCATGAACCGCTCACGCAGTCGCCGTTCCATCGCCGGGGGCGCGGCACCGCCGCGGGCACAATGACCGCGAGCCGCAGGGCCGCCCCTGGCGATGTGCTGTTGCGGATAGAGCACGCGTCATTGACCTTCGGCGGAATCAAGGCGTTGGTCGACGTCTCCTTCGACGTCCTCGAACACGAGATACGCGCGATCATCGGCCCCAACGGTGCCGGCAAGAGTTCCCTGCTCAACCTGATCAACGGGGTCTATGCACCGCTGGCCGGCACCATCAGCTACCTCGGCCAGGCGCGCACGCGGATGCATCCGCACGAGGCCGCGCGATTGGGAATCGCACGCACCTTCCAGAGCCTGGCGCTGTTCAAGGGTATGAGCGTGCTCGACAACATCATGACCGGGCGCACGCTGCGGATGCGCTCCGGGCTGCTGGCGCAGGCGCTGTACCTCGGTCCGGCGGTGCGCGAAGAAATCGAGAACCGTAAGCGGGTCGAGGCGATCATCGAATTTCTCGAAATCCAGGCTTACCGGCGCCAGCCGGTCGGCAGTCTGCCGTACGGACTGCAGAAACGCGTCGACCTCGCCCGCGCACTGGCGCTGGAGCCGCGGTTGCTGCTGCTCGACGAGCCGATGGCGGGGATGAACCTGGAGGAGAAGCAGGACATGTGCCGCTTCGTCCTCGACGTGAACGAAGAATTCGGCACCACCCTCGTGCTGATCGAACACGACATGGGCGTGGTGATGGATATCTCCGACCGGGTGGTGGTCCTGGACTACGGCCGCAAGATCGGCGATGGCACGCCCGACCAGGTGCGCGCCAGCCAGGAGGTCATCAATGCCTACCTCGGAATTGCGCACTGAGCGCCGGCGATGAAACCGGCCATGCAGCGCCTCTCGATCGTCCGGCTGCGCCGCCAATGGCCGGTGGTGCTGCTCGCGGCGCTGCTGGCTGCCGGTCTGCTGGCGCCGCTCGCCAGCGGCGCCGCCACAGCCGGATTCTTTCTCGAGGTGATGCTGGGCGGGCTGATGGCCGGGGTGCTGTACTCGCTGGTAGCGCTCGGCTTCGTGCTGATCTACAAGGCCTCAGGGGTGTTCAACTACGCGCAGGGCGCCATGGTGCTGTTCGCCGCGCTGGCAACCGCCCGAATGGCCGAACATATGCCGTTGGCGCTGGCGGTCGTGGCGGCATTGCTTCTGATGATCGGTTTCGCCTGGCTGGTCGAGCGCCTGGTGCTGCGGCCGCTGGTCAACCAGAGCGGGGCGACGCTGCTGATGGCGACGCTGGGAATCAGCATTTTTCTGGAAGGCTTTGGTCAGGCCGTCTGGGGCAATGACATCTACCGCATCGACCTGGGGCTGCCCAAGGACCCGATGATCGTCGGTGTGCACCTCTTCGAGGGCGGCGTTCTGGTCAGTCGCGAGGACCTGGTTGCGGCCAGCGTGGCGGCTGCACTGGTCCTGATGCTGTCGCTGTTCTTCCAGAAAACGGCGACCGGCCGTGCCCTGCGCGCCGTAGCCGACGACCACCTTGCGGCACAGTCGATCGGCATCCCCTTGAATCGCATCTGGGTCATTGTCTGGGCGGTGGCGGGCTTCGTCGCGCTGGTTGCGGGGCTGGTGTGGGGCTCCAAGCTCGGGGTCCAGTTCTCACTCTCGCAGGTGGCGCTCAAGGCGCTGCCGGTGGCGATCCTGGGCGGACTGACCTCGATTCCGGGAGCCATTGTCGGCGGCCTGATCATCGGCGTCGGCGAAAAATTCGCCGACGTGTTCCTGGGTCAGGCGCTCGCCCACTGGTTCAATCTCGAAGGAGGCGGCATCGAGCAGTGGTTTGCCTACGTGCTGGTACTCGGCTTCCTGCTGGTGCGGCCCGAGGGCCTGTTCGGTGAACGCCACATCGATCGCGTGTAATCCGCCAAGCCCATCCATGCTGTATCGCGAAAACGGACAGTTCAAGACCAGCTATTCGGCCGACCAGCAATTGCTGCCGATCGCGCAGGACCGCTGGTTGATGATCGCCCTGGTGGCGTCGTCGTTCATCGCAGTGCCGCTGGTTGCCAGTGATTACACCTTGCGTGCGCTGATCATTCCATTCCTGATCCTTGCCATCGCTGCCATCGGACTGAACATCCTGGTGGGCTACTGCGGCCAGATCTCGCTGGGCAGCGCCGGCCTCATGGGCGTCGGCGCCTACGTCGCCTTCAACCTGACGCTGCGCGTCCCGCAGCTCAATTTCCTGCTGGTACTGCTGCTTTCCGGCGCCGGCGCGGCACTGGTCGGCATCGCGTTCGGCACTCCCAGCCTGCGGATCAAGGGCCTGTACCTGGCGGTTGCCACCCTGGCCGCGCAATTCTTCCTCGACTGGGCTTTCGTGCGCGTGCGCTGGTTCACCGCCGATTCGCCCTCGGGCTCGGTATCGACCAATCCGATCGAATTGCTCGGCTGGACCCTCGACCGGCCGGTCGACAAGTACCTGCTGGTGCTCGGACTGGTGTGCCTGCTGACGCTGGCAGCGAAGAACCTGACCCGGTCGCATATCGGCCGGGCGTGGATGGCGACCCGCGACATGGATGTCGCGGCCGAGATCATCGGCGTGCGGCCCTTGACCGCCAAGCTGACCGCCTTTGCAGTGAGCTCGTTCTATGCCGGAGTGGCCGGGGCGCTGTGGGGATTCGTGCACCTGGGCTCCTGGGAGCCGGCCGCGTTCGGCCTCGTGATGTCGCTGAACGTGCTGTTCATGATCATCATCGGCGGCCTGGGGTCGATCATCGGAAGCTTCTTCGGGGCGGCGTTCATCGTCGTGTTGCCGGTGCTGCTCAATCGCCTTCCGGCCGCGGTGGGAATCGACCTGTCGACCGCGATGAGGTCCCACCTGGAGTCGATGATCTTCGGCGGGCTGATCGTACTGTTTCTCGCGATCGAGCCGCTTGGGCTTGCGCGCCTGTGGGCGATCGGCAAGCAAAAGCTGCGCGTGTGGCCGTTTCCGCATTAACCGAGCGATGTCCAACAAGGAGGCAGCATGAAAGCGACGACGCCGTACTGGATGGTCTGGATGGCCGCCGCCTGCGCCGCGGGCCTGGCGACCGTGGTGGCAGCCGAGGACGCCACGACCGCCAAGGAGCAGTTCATACCACTGCTGGTTTACCGCACCGGGCCATATGCCCCCAATGGCACGCCATGGGCCAACGGCAAGCTCGACTACCTGAAGTTGATCAACGCGCGCGATGGCGGCGTGAACGGCGTCAAGCTCACGTACGAGGAATGCGAAACCGAGTACAAAACCGATCGGGGCGTGGAGTGCTACGAGCGCCTGAAGGGCAAGGGGCCCACCGGTGCGGCGCTGTTCGATCCGCAATCGACCGGAATCACGTTCGCTCTCACCGAGCGGGCGCCGGTCGACAAGATTCCCTTGATCACGGTCGGTTATGGTCGCTCCGAATCGCAGGATGGCGACGTGTTCATGTGGAACTTTCCGCTGCTCGGAACCTACTGGACTGCGTCCGACGTGCTGATGCAGCACATCGCGAAGAAGGAGGGCGGATTCGACAAGCTCAAGGGCAAGAAGATCGCGCTGGTGTTCCATGATTCGCCGTTCGGCAGAGAACCGATTCCGATGCTGGAGGAGGGCGCCAGGACGCGTGGATTCGAGCTGATCAAGATCCCGGTGACGCCGCCGGGAGTCGAGCAGAAGTCGGTCTGGCTGCAGGTTCGCCAGCAGCACCCCGACTACGTATTCCTCTGGGGTTGGGGCGTGATGAACTCCACGGCGCTCAAGGAGGCCCAGGCGACCGCGTTCCCGCGCGATCACATGCTGGGTGTCTGGTGGTCGGGTGCCGAGCCGGACGTCAAGGACGTCGGCGAGGGCGCGAAAGGCTACAGCGCGCTGACGATCCAGTACGGTGCCGGGCTGAGCAAGGTGCATCAGGACATTTTCAAGTACGTGCACGACAAGGGCCAGGGCACCGGACCGCGCGAGGAAGTCGGCACGGTGCTCTACAACCGCGGGATGCTGATCCAGATGCTGTCGGTCGAAGCGATACGCCGTGCCCAGGAGCGCTTCGGCAAGGGCAAGCCGATGACGGGCGAGCAGGTGCGCTGGGCGCTGGAGAACCTGAACCTCGATCAGAAAAGGCTCGATGCGCTCGGATTCGGCGAGATGCTCAAGCCGGTGCGCACATCGTGCGTTGACCACGTCGGCGCCTCGTATGCGCGGATCCAGACCTGGGACGGCCGCCAATGGGTCGCGGGCGAGCTGTACGAGGCCAACCAGCAGATCATCACGCCGATGGCACGCAGCGCCGCCGAGGCTTACGCGGCGTCCAAGAAGATCACCCCCCGTACGCCGCAGGACTGCCGGGCCTGACCCGTGTCGACCCAGGCACCGATCGCCCGTGAGGCCGCCGATGCCGCACGCGCTGCGCTGCTGGTGGTCAACGGCATCGAGGTGATCTACAGCCACGTGATCCTGGTGCTCAAGGGGGTATCGCTGACGGTGCCACGCGGTGGCATCGTCGCTCTGCTGGGCGCCAACGGCGCTGGCAAAACCACCACCCTGCGGGCGGTTTCGAACCTGTTGCGCGGCGAGCGCGGGGAGGTGACCCGGGGCAGCATCGTCTACGACGGTCAGCGCGTCGAACGCCTGACGCCGTACGAGCTAGTGCGCCGCGGCGTTGTTCAGGTGATGGAGGGCCGCCACTGTTTCGGTCACTTGACGGTCGAAGAGAACCTGCTGATAGGTGCCTACACCGGTTCAGCCGCCGCGCCGGCGTCGAGCAACGGTGCCTCGAGCGCCGACGCGCTCGAGCGGGTCTACGGCTACTTTCCGCGCCTGAAGGCGCGGCGTGCGAGCCTGGCCGGCTATACGTCGGGAGGCGAGCAGCAGATGTGCGCGATCGGCCGCGCGCTGATGGCGCGGCCGTCGATGATCCTGCTCGACGAGGCGTCGATGGGACTGGCACCCCAGGTGGTCGAGGAGATCTTCACGATCGTTCACGACCTGAATGCGCGCGAGGGTGTCTCGTTCCTGCTGGCTGAGCAAAACGCGAACATCGCCTTGCGCTATGCGCACCACGGCTATGTCCTCGAGAACGGACGCGTGGTCATGGAGGGGGAGGCCGCGTCGCTGGCGAGAAACGAGGATATCAAGGAGTTCTACCTCGGACTGTCGCGCGACGGCCGGCGCAGCTTTCGCGACGCCAAGTTCTATCGCCGCCGCAAGCGGTGGCTGGCCTAGCCCAGCGACGAGACTTGCCGATGGCAGAGCATTTCGACGCCCTGGAAACGCGAGATCCAGCGGTACGCGAACGCGATCTTGCACGGCGTCTGCCGCGGCTGATCGCGGCGGCGCTGCGCGTGCCGGGCTGGCGCCGCCAACTGGGCCAGGTGGACCCCGCGAGCATCGATTCGCGCGCGGCGCTGGCGCGGCTGCCGTTGCTTCGCAAATCGGGCCTGATCGCCCTGCAGCAGGCAACCCCGCCGCTCGCCGACCTGGTGGCTGCACCGCTGTCCGATTTCGGCCGCCTGTTCGCCTCGCCCGGGCCGATTTATGAAGTCGAGGGGCGCCACGACGACTGCTGGGGCTCGGCGCGCGGACTGTTTGCCGCGGGACTGCGCGCCGGCGACCTGGTACTGAACACGTTTTCGTACCACCTGACGCCCGGGGGATTCATTCTCGATGCCGGCGCCCGCAAGCTGGGCTGCACCGTGATTCCGGCAGGGCCAGGAAACACCGAGCAGCAGATCGGGCTGCTCGCACACCTGAAGCCGTCGGCCTACTGCGGCACCCCGGATTTCCTGAAAATCCTACTCGACGCCGCCGACGGCGCCAGGGTCGCGAATCCACTTCGCAAGGCGGTGGTTTCCGGCGCCGCCTGCCCGCCGTCGCTGCAAGCCGAGTTTCAGGCCCGCGGAGTAGACGTCTACCAGATCTACGCCACCGCCGACCTGGGTCTGATCGCCTACGACACGGCCGCGCGCGCCGCCATGGTGGTCGCCGAGGACCTATTGGTCGAGATCGTCCGCCCGGGTACCGGTGACCCGGTCGCGGACGGCGAGGTGGGCGAGGTGGTGGTTACCTCCTTCGATTCCGACCGACCCTGGATCCGGCTGGCGCTGGGCGACCTGTCCGCGGTTGTGCCCGGCACCTCGCCCTGTGGACGCACCAATGCGAGGATTCGCGGATGGCTGGGTCGCGCGGATCAGACAACCAAGGTCAAGGGCCTGTTCGTCCGCCCCGAACAGATCGCCGAAGTGGTGCGCCGGCACCCCGAGGTCGAGCGTGCGCGGCTGATCGTCAGCCGCGCCAACGATGAGGACATCATGACGCTGCGCGTCGAGGCCGGGCAGGCGCCCGGCCTGGAATCGAGGATAGCCGAGACGTTGCGGTCGATTACCAAGGTAGGTGGCCGCATCGAACGGGTTGATCGCGGCAGTCTGCCCAACGATGGCAAGGTGATCGAGGATATTCGCGCGGGGGGTGCGTGACGCCAATGCCTTATAGTCCTGGCCTAAATGAGCGCACTGTTTTCGACGACCACGCTGCGAAGCGTTGTTCTTTCCAATCGGGTGCTCGTTTCGCCGATGTGCCAGTACTCGGCCGAAAGCGGCGAGGCGAACACGTGGCACTTGATACATCTGGGCGGTCTCGCCTTGTCGGGCGCCGGGATGCTTTGCATCGAGGCCTCAGCCGTTGAGCCCATGGGGCGAATCACTCCGCGCGACCTGGGCCTGTGGGACGACAAGACGCAAGCGGCGCTCAGGCCCATCCTGGCCGCAGTCCGGCAATTCTCCAAGATCGCTGTTGCGATCCAGCTCGCGCACGCTGGGCGCAAGGGATCCAGTCGCGTGCCGTGGGAGGGCGGTGAGCTGATCCCGGTCTCCGAGGGCGGGTGGCGGCCGCTTGCGCCATCGCCTGTGCCGCACAAAGAAGGTGAGCCCGCGCCGCTCGAGCTCGACGGCGCTGGCATCGATCGCGTGCGCGGGGCGTTCGTCGAGGCCACCCGGCGAGCGGAGCGGCTGGGAATCGACGCCATCGAGATCCATGCGGCGCACGGATACCTGCTGCACGAGTTCCTGTCGCCCATCGCCAACAAGCGCACCGACCGGTACGGCGGGTCGCTCGAAAACCGGATGCGCTTCCCGCTCGAAGTCTTCGATGCGGTGCGTGCCGCTTTCCCCGCAGAAAAGCCCGTTGGAGTGAAAGTCTCAGCGACGGACTGGCTCGAGGGTGGATGGGACCTGGCGCAAACCATCGAGTTTTCCAGGGAGTTGAAGAAACGCGGGGCCGACTGGATCACGGCTTCCTCCGGTGGCATCTCGCCGCTACAGAAAATCCCGCTCGGCCCCGGTTATCAGGCGCCGTTTGCGCGGGCCGTGAAGGAATCCGCTGGCATCCGCACGGTTGCCGTCGGCCTGATTACCCAGGCGCAGCAAGCCGAGCAGATCATCGCGAGCGGCCAGGCGGACCTGGTCGCGCTTGCAAGAGGCATGCTGTACGACCCGCGATGGGGCTGGCACGCCGCGGCCCAGCTTGGCGCAACCGTCGATGCGCCGCCCCAGTACTGGCGCGCACCCGAGCACAAGGATCTGTTCCGGGGCGCGCGCCATGCCGCGCGATGACAGCAGCGAGACGATCGAGAGGCCACCGCCGGGCGGATGGGCCCATTTACGGCATCTTCGAAGTGCTGTGAGCCGGCATTGCGGGGCGCGGATACCTCGGCTTACTGGCGCCGCGCGAACGACACCGAATAAGCGGCGGCCCGTACGATCGGAAGCGTGTCGTCCGAGAGCTCGATACCATCCGTAAGTTGTGTGGGCATGAACAGCAGCTTCTTCTGTGCCGCCAGGCTGTCCGCCACGGGCTTGTTCAGTGTCAGAACTCCCAGTTCCACCACTCTACGGGTGTCGGGCCACGGCTGGCTCGGATCCTTCGTTTGATCGCCCGGCTCGGCGAGCTGTGCCTTCAGGTGAAACACCACCGGCTTCTGGGCAATGCGTTTGGGCAGATCCTCCACCAGGAAGTCGGGGCTCTTCTTGTCGGCTTCCGCCGGCGTCAGGTGCACCACCTTCTCCGGCTCCATGATGTAGCGCACCGCCTGCTTTTTCCCATCCTTGCTGACCAAGACGAAGGCGTCGATGCCGTAGTACACCTCGTCGGCAAAACTGTCCGGAGTCGAGATGGTGCCGAAAGCCTTCGGTGCGCTCGGGTGACTGGCCATGAACTGATCGAATTTGGTAGGCTTTGGCGCATTGGGCGGACTGTCGCTGATGGCCAGCAGCAGGTCCCGGAACTCCTCGCCGTTAGCGACCGGGAAGAACTTCAACGAGTTGATGACCATGTCGGTGTCGGTTCCGCTCGGCAGGTGAAACTTGATCGCCATGCCATGCGGATTGGCGCCGCCGGAGCCGTCCGCGACATTCGGCAGGCCGCCGCTGTCGGAGAAACGCACCGTCACCGCGATGCTGCGGCCACGGAACAGCACCGCGCGGCTGAGCTGTGCCGCCCCCGGCGAAGCCTTGAAGCTGCCTTCTGCCACGACGCCCTTCGCATGGTTGGCGCGGAATCCCGGATGCACGCCATATACCTTGTTCAGTGCGTCGACGATCTGCGTGGTCACCGGCGTGTCGGCCGCTGCGACCGAAGCCGAAACGACGAGCGCCAATACCGAAGCCAGGGATCGTTCAAAATGCTTGACCGCCATGCTCATGGTTCCCTCCCGAGTTGGTTCATCCACAGCACCGTGCCAAAGTGTACGATCATCGGTGTGACAAAAGGGGCGCGCAGACCACGACTCGAGAAGCTGTCCCGCGGTCGCTCGATCACGACCTCGCGCTGACCGCGCGCTCCCACTAACAAAGGAGGCAGACTCATGACAGAGGTGGCCAAGGGAAGCACGCAGGCACGTCGCTGGTACACGGTACTGTATGTCCAGGTGCTGATCGCGATCACCGTGGGCGTGCTGGTGGGGTATTTCTATCCCAAGACCGGGACCGCGCTCAAACCGCTGGGCGACGCATTCATCGCCCTGATCCGGATGATGATCGCGCCGGTGATCTTTTGCACGGTGGTCCACGGCATCGCCTCGATGACGAACCTGGCCAAGGTCGGGCGGGTGGGACTGAAGGCGCTGGTCTATTTCGAGGTCGTGTCCACGGCCGCGCTCGCAATCGGACTGCTGGTCGCCGAGATTGTCAAGCCGGGCCAGGGCTTCAACATCGATCCGAGCGCGCTCGATCCACACGCGGTGGCGGGGTACGTGACGCGCGCAAAGGAAGAGGGCATCGTCGCCCACCTGCTGGCGATCATTCCGACCACGTTCTTCGATGCCTTCGCCAAGGGCGACCTGCTGCAGGTCCTTCTGATCGCAATACTCACCGGCGTTGCCATCACTCGTCTGGGCGAGGTCGGCCAGCGCGTCAATGGCGCCGTCGAAGCCGCCGGCAAGGTCTTCTTTCGCATCATCGGCCTGATCGTCAGAGTGGCTCCCGTCGGAGCGTTTGGCGCGATGGCGTTTACCATCGGTGCCTATGGCCTCGGGTCGTTGCGCAATCTGGCCGAACTCATTGTCACCTTTTACGCTGCCAGCATCCTGTTCGTGCTGATCGTTCTGGGAGCTATCGCGCGGGCGATGGGATTCTCGATCCTGCGCTTCATCGGATACATCAAGGACGAACTGCTGATCGTACTGGGCACGAGCTCATCGGAGACCGTGCTTCCGCGCATGATTCAGAAAATGCAGCACCTCGGAGCGTCCTCATCGGTGGTGGGCCTGGTCATTCCGCTGGGATACAGCTTCAATCTGGACGGCACGAACATCTACATGACGCTGGCCACGCTGTTCCTGGCTCAGGCCACGAACACCCCGCTCACCTTCGGACAGGAGATGACCGTCCTGCTGGTGGCGATGCTCACTTCGAAGGGTGCATCCGGTGTCACCGGCGCCGGTTTCGTGACGCTGGCGGCAACGCTGACGATTATCCCCGACATCCCGATCCAGGCGCTGGCGATACTGGTCGGGATCGACAAGTTCATGAGCGAGTGCCGTGCGCTGACCAATCTGGTCGGCAATGGCCTTGCCACCGTCGTCATCAGTCGTTGGGAGGGCGAACTCCACCGCGATGAGCTCAATGCCACGCTGCTTCATCCGATCGACCTGGGCGAAGCGCTCGAGCACGAACCACTCTGATGCGCGGCATCACGGCCTAGGCCTTTGGGGAGGAGACGTCATGTCCCAGCCTGCCATTCCGCGCGGTGCCGCGCTGCTCGAAAATCCCGCCTTGAACAAGGACACGGCCTTCACGTCGGAAGAGCGCGTGGCCTTCGATCTGGACGGCCTGCTGCCCCCGGTCGTTGAGACTCTCGAACAGCAGAGTCGCCGCTGCTACACGGCATTCGCCAGAAAGCAGGACGACCTCGAACGGCACATCTATCTTCGCGCGCTTCAGGACACCGACGAAACGCTGTTCTATCGGCTGCTGCTCGATCACCTCGAGGAGATGCTGCCCATCGTGTACACGCCGGTGGTGGCGCGGGCATGCGCGGAGTTTTCCCACATTTACCGCCGTCCGCGGGGTCTGTTCATTGCCTATCCGCTGCGCGACCGGATCCGCAGGCTGCTGGCAAACCGCCCTCGTCGCGATGTCGACGTCATCGTCGTCACCGATGGCGAACGCATCCTCGGCATCGGCGATCAGGGCGTCGGCGGCATGGGCATCCCGATCGGCAAGCTTTCGCTGTACTCGTTGATCGGCGGCATTCACCCGACCCGCACACTGCCGATCGTGCTCGACGTCGGCACCAACAACACCGAGCGGCTGCAAGACCCCGAATACCTCGGTTGGCGTCACGAGCGCGTCAGTGGGCAGAACTATTTCGACTTCATCGACCAGTTCGTAACGGCGCTCAAGGCGGAGATGCCCAGCACGCTCCTGCAGTGGGAAGACTTCGCGACGGCGCATGCGCGCCCGATCCTGGAACGTTATCGCGATCAGTTGCTGACCTTCAACGACGACATTCAGGGAACCGCCGCCGTTGCCCTCGGTGCGATCAGCGCGGGCATCAAGGTCGCTGGAACCGCGATGCGCGAGCAGCAGGTGGTGTTTCTCGGCGCCGGCTCGGCGGCAATGGGGGTGGCGGACTACATCTGCGCTGCGATGATTGCCGACGGGCTTGCCGAAGAGGATGCACGGCAGCGCTTCTGGATCGTCGATCGCAATGGCTTGCTTCACTCGGGGCGGACCGACCTCTCACCGGAGCAGCGCCGTTACGCGAAGCCGGAGCAGCGCATCGCCGGGTGGCGGAAGGCGGGTGTCGGAAACGTCATGCTGGGCGACGTCATTGCGAACATCGAAGCCACCATCCTGATCGGCCTGTCGACTGCAGGAGGCGCATTCACCGAAGCGATCGTGCGCGAGATGGCCCGCAAGGTTCGCCGCCCCATCGTATTTCCCCTGTCGAACCCGACGGAAAAGTCGGAAGCCGTCCCCGCCGACCTTATCCGATGGACCGAGGGACGCGCATTGATCGCGACGGGCTCGCCGTTTCCTCCGGTCGAGTTCGGCAATCGGCGCATACCCATTGCCCAGTGCAACAACGTGTTCATCTTTCCCGCGGTCGGCCTGGGCGTGATCGCCAGCGGCGCCCGACGCGTCACGGATCAGATGATGTTGCGCGCCGGACGCGCGCTGGGCGAGCAGACGCCGGCGCTCGGCGGCGTGGACGCACCGTTGCTTCCCGCTATCCGCGACCTGCGCCGGATCGCGGTGGAAGTGGCGGTCGCGGTCGCCGCCGAAGCTCAGAGCCAGGGCTTGGCTCCGGCCTCTGCCCTGGACGACCTGCGGCGCAACGTCGTGGATCGGCAGTGGGCTCCGTCTTATGGCGCCTTCCCATCCAAAAATTCGGGCGTTCAACCCACTGCCGGTCCTTAACGCGAAAGGAAATTCGAATGACAGGAGCGGCGGTTTTGCGATCGTGCGGGGCAATCCTGGTGTTCGGTCTTGGCGTTGCGACCGGGATCGTCGCGCAGACGAGGACCGATATTTCTCAGCGCGTCGAGCACAAGCGCGCGGACCTGAGCGGCGCGCCCGGCATGGAGGTCGTCGCGTCGACGGCAGAATACAAGCCCGGCGAGGGGATCGACCTGCACTTCCACCACGGCGTCGAGGCGGCGTACGTGCTGCAGGGCGCGCGCGTGCAGTCCCCCGGCAAGGATCCCGTGACGCTGGCCACCGGCACGACGGTCATGAACCTGCGCGACGTCAAACACGGCGGTTTCAAGGTCGTGGGCGACACGTCGCTGAAGCTCTTCACCGTCCACATCGTGGACAAGGGCAGGCCGCTGTACGACTTTTCGAACTGAGTCTGCATACTCGGCATCGCCGGGCGTCACAACGCCCAGGTCAAATGCCTGGCCTGACCCGCTGACGGCTCGTGCGTCTCCGTGACGTTGCCGCTGCCCCAGCGCGTCTGACGTTTTGCGCTCTGGGGTGGACTAAGAGGTTTGAAAGGCGGCTCTGGCCCGTTCTTACCGGGGCATCGTGTTTGAACCATGTCCCCTATAAAGACCCTGTCGCCAGCGTAACATCTCGCGGTCCTCGAACGGAAGAATGCAAGCAATGTCGGTTCGCGGTCCCGGTGCAATCCAAGCCCTCGTCGTCAGAGTTCAGGCCCGTGTTTGCGCGTTGCCACTTGCCCATGTCATCGAGACCATGCGCCCGCTGCCGATCGAGCCGATCGCAGGCATGCCGCCCTTCGTGCGAGGGGTTTGCCTCATACGAGGCGCGCCGACTCCGGTTGTCGACCTGGGGGCTCTGCTCGGAACGCCTTGTGACGATATCCGCCGATTCGTAACGGTTCGTCTCGGCGACCGCCAGGTCGCTCTTTGCACCGACGCCGTGATAGGCATCCACCATCTCGACGAAGCCACGATCGTTGGATTGCCGCCGGTGCTTGAAGACGCATCGACGGACATGATCGAGGCCCTTGGCACGCTCGACGCCCGGATCCTGGTTGTGCTACGAGCCAGCTGGGAGCTGCCGGACCCCGTGTGGCGCGCCCTGGAAGCGCTGGAGACATCCGAGTGAGCAGGGTGCTCGAGCGCGCTGACGTTGACTGTTTTCGAACCCTTGTCGCGGAGCGCCTGGGGCTGTCTTTCGAGGATGACCGCTTCGACTTCCTCCGCGATGTGCTCCGTCACCGAATGGACAGTACCGGAAGCGAGCGCTTTTCTTCATATAAGCGTCGCCTCTCGTCCTATGCGATCGACCCGGAGGAAGTGCGAGCTGTGGCCGAGCAGCTGACGGTGGGAGAAACGTTCTTTTTCCGGTACGCGGACCACTTCCGCGCATTCACGGAGGCGGTCCTGCCGGACCGGGCCCGGGCACAGGATCGGCGCCGGCAGCTCCGAATACTCTCGGCCGGGTGTGCTTCGGGGGACGAGGCCTATTCGCTTGCCATTCTCATCAAGGACCGACTGTCGCACCTCACCTCATGGTCGATCGAGATCCGGGGCATCGACGTCAACGCATCCATGGTGAAGAAAGCCTCGACAGCCAGGTACACGACCTGGTCGCTGCGGGACACGCCCGCCGAGCTGCGCGCGAAATACTTTTCCGCAAGCGGCCGGGATTTCCTGCTGGACGATGCCGTGCGGTCGATGGTCGTCTTTGAAGAGCGAAACCTGGTGGACGACGCTCCCTCATTCTGGAAGCCGGATGCTTTCGACGTCGTGTTCTGCCGGAACGTGACGATGTATTTCACACCTGAGGCAGCCCGATCGGCGATCAAGCGCATCGCCGGGTCGCTTACACCCGGAGGCTTCCTGTTCCTGGGCCACGCGGAAACGCTCCGCGGCCTGTCCCAGGACTTTCATTTGCGGCATACCCATGACACCTTTTACTACCAGCGCCGAGACGGGTCCGAGGAAAGTGCCGCAGGCATTTCGTCGCCGGCCGCGGCGGGCGATGCGCCAGCGGCCGCGTACGTCCCCGCGGTGTCGGCGCCAAGCGACTCATGGTTCGACGTCATTCAACGCGCGTCGGAGCGGATCACGGACTTGACCGATAAGAGCCGCAGTGCCTCGATCCGAGCCAATGGGACCGCTCCGGCAGCCGCCACGGCTCGCCCACCGGTCCCGGCCTGGGATCGAACGCTCGCGATCGAGCTCCTGCGCGAGGAAAAGTTCGCGCAAGCCACCGAGCTCATGCGCGGGCTCCCCGCAGAATCGAGCTCGGACCCCGACGCGCAACTGCTGCTGGCAGTGCTTCTGACAAACCGGGGAAGCCTGTCCGAAGCCGAGAAGGTTTGCGAGCGGCTCCTCGCGCTCGATGAATTGAATGCGGGAGCCCATTACCTGATGGCCCTGAGCAGGGAGCATGCCGGCGATCGCGCCGCGGCGATCGAGCACGATCGGGCTGCGGTTTATCTGGATTCAGCCTTTGCGATGCCTCACCTTCACCTGGGCCTGCTCGCCAAGCGCTCAGGTCAGAAGGACACCGCCAAGGGCGAGCTTACGCGGGCGATGGCTCTGCTCGCTCGCGAGGACGCATCGAGAATATTTCTCTTCGGGGGCGGGTTCACCCGCGAGACGCTCGCGGAGTTCTGCCGAACCGAGCTGCTCGCCTGCGGGGCCACCGATGAATGACTCGGCGCCCGTGGCAGAAGGGCTCGCCGAGCTGCGTGGCGCATTCGACCGAAGCTTCGCGGTAGCGCGCTCGTCGCAAGGGGCCGATCAAACCGAGGACCTGCTTTTCGTCCGCGTGGCCCGCGACCCCTACGCGATCAAGGTCCGAGAGATTTCCGGGATCGTTTCCAACTCAAAAACGGTCGCCATTCCAAGCCGCGTCTCCGAGCTGCTGGGAGTCGCTGCCGTCCGCGGCAGCTTCTTGTCCGTATACAGCCTGGCCGCGCTGCTGGGGTATGGCCCGGCCGGCGACTCGGTGCGACTGCTGGTGCTGTGTGGACCCAGGGAGCCGATCGCTCTGGCGGTGCGGGACTTTGAAGGTTATTTCCGCGTTTCCTCGAGGCAGATTCACGCAGCCGACCAGAACGAGGCCGCGCGTGGATGCGTCAAACAGGTGGTGCGCACGCCCGATGCCGTGCGGGCTGTGGTGAGTATTCCCGACCTCATCGAGTTGATCGGCACCTCATCAGCAGTAAACAAATCCAAGGAGTGACGATATGTGGACGTTAGGAAGGAAGATAGCCGCCGGTTTTACCCTGTCGTTCGTATTGCTGGCTCTGATCGGCGTCGTGGCCTACCGCAGCGTCAACACGCTCAGCGCGACCAGCTACAAGGTCGCGCATACACACGAGGTCCTGGAACATGTCGCCAACCTGCTGGGTCTTTTGAAGGATGCGGAGACCGGGCAACGCGGTTATGTCATTACCGGTGATGAGAATTTTCTGGAGCCATACCGGACTGCGGTCAATGGCATCGACAAGGTGGTAAAGGATCTGCGGCAACTGACTGCCGATAACCCGAATCAGCAAAAGCGGATCGAGCAAAGCGAATCACTGATCGCGGCGAAGCTGGCGGAGCTCAAACAGACCATCGAAATGCGCAGGAAGGGGGGATTTGAAGAGACGGCGAAAGTCGTCCGCGCAGGGGAGGGCAAGAAGCTGATGGATGATATCCGTCGGCTCGCCGATGAGATGGACCGCGAGGAAAGAGAGCTGCTCAAGCAGCGCGCTGAAGAGGTCGAAACGGCCGCCAACGCGGCCAGATCAACGATCATTTACGGCACGCTGGCGTGCCTTGTGCTGGTCACGGCAGCGGGTGTGTTCATCACGCGCTCGCTGGGCGGTCAGATCGGGATGGCGGTCCGCCACGTCCATAGCTCCTCGGCGGAGCTCCAGTCGGTCGCCAATCAGCAGGCGTCGGGCGCGCGCGAGTCGGCCACCGCGATGAGCGAGATCAGCACCACGATCAGCGAGTTGCTCGCCACGTCCAGACAAATCGCCGAGAGCGCGCAACGAGTCGCGCATGTCGCGGAAGAGACGGCCGTAGCCGCGCGCGCGGGTACCCGGACTGTTCAGGAGACGCACGAGTCCGTGAGCGGCATCAAGCGCCAGGTGGATCTGATCGTGACTCACATGCTCGATCTGGGAAAGAAATCGCAGCAGATCGGGGGCATTCTGGAGATCATCAACGAACTGGCCGAGCAGACCAACATCCTGGCCATCAACGCGACGATCGAATCTGCCGGCGCGGGCGAGGCGGGGAAACGATTTGCCGCCGTCGCGGACGAAATTCGCAAACTCGCCGATCGCGTGGGCGGGTCGACGAAGGAGATTCGGACCCTGATCGAGGAAGTCCGGGCTGCCGTGAACACAACCGTCATGGCAACCGAGGGTGGAACCAAGGCCGTAGACCTCGGTGCCCGGCAGTTCGGGCAAGTCACCGACGCGCTGAACCAGATCACGGCCCTGCTGGGGACCACGACCGAAGCCGCCAAGGAGATCGAGCTCAGCACCAAGCAGCAGTCAACGGCGGTGGAGCAGGTCAACATGGCGATTTCGAACGTTGCGAAGGCAACCAAGGAGACCGAGGCGAGTTCGACGCAGACGCTCCAGACGGCCACCGAATTGAGCAGCCTTTCGCGCGACCTGACCCGACTCATTCAGCCGACCGCCGTTGCGTGACGAATGGCGAAAGACCCGTACAAGTATTTCCGACTCGAGTCCCGTGAGCTGCTGGCCGCGCTCGGTCAGGGCGTGCTGGAGCTCGAGAAGGGCAATCGCGGAAAGGACCTGGTTGGGCGGATCCTGCGCCTCACGCATACGCTGAAAGGCGCCGCTCGCGTCGTCAAGCAGGCCCGGATCGCGGAGCTTGCTCACACCATTGAAGATGCCTTCGCGCCCTTGCGCGAGGAGGGCGGCGACGTTCCGCCGGAGGGCATCAACCAGGTGCTCGCCATGCTGGATGCGATCGCCTCCCAGATTGCGCTGATGGAGCCGGCGCGCGCAGAGGCGATCGTGACAACCGCGCCTCGAATCAGCGAAGAACTCTTCGAGACGGTGCGGGTGGAAGTCGAGGAGATCGACGCGCTCCTCGACAGCGCGTCGGAAGCCTCGACCCAGGTGTCGGGCCTGCGCCAGGAGTTTGCGGGCGTTGCGCGTGCACGCCAGCTCGCCGACACGCTCGTCGAAAGCCTGGGGCAGCGCCGCAATGTGGAGCCGCGCGCGGCTCGATCAGTCGGCACCAACGCGAGGGCCCTGGGGCTGGCGGAGGAGCTTCGCGGCGGCCTGACGCGCCTCGAGCGCAACCTCGCCACAAGCATCGACCGGCTCGAGGCCGAGCTCACGCGGGTGCGCGATGCCAGCAATCGCCTGCGTCTGCTGCCGGCAGCCGGCATCTTTGGCTCACTCGAGCGAGCCGTGCGTGACGCCGCCCAGACCCTCGGGAAGGAGGTTCTGTTCGAGTCCTTCGGGGGCGAGCATCGTCTCGACGCGCACGTACTTGCAGCACTGCGAGACGCCCTGCTGCACGTGGTTCGGAATGCCGTAGCCCACGGCATCGAATCGCCCCCCGAGCGGGCGGCCGCAGCCAAGCCGATCCAGGGTCGCATCGAGCTGCGCGTCGAACGGCGGGGAAACGGGATGTTGTTCATCTGTCGTGACGACGGGCGGGGTGTCGACGTCGAGGCGGTCCGTCGCGCGGCGGTTCGCCGCGGTCTGGTGGCCAGCTCTGACGCAAGCTCGCTTGGGCTGCAAGAGGCGGTGCGGATCATCCTGAAAGGCGGAGTCACCACGACCGGAGCAGTCGATCAGGTCTCCGGTCGAGGAATCGGCCTGGACGTCGTCCGGGAAACCGCGGCCCGGCTCAAGGGTGAAGTGACCGTGCGCAGCGAGCCGGGCAAGGGCACGTCCATGCAGATCTCGGTTCCGGTTTCACTGTCCTCGATCACTGCACTGGATGTGGACGTTGGCGGCACGGTCGTCTCCTTGCCCCTTGCCGCGGTTCGCAGGGCTTTGCGCGTTCCGGATTCCGAGATTGTTCGTTCGTCCGATAAAAGCTCGATCGTGCATGACGGCAAGGTGATCCCTTTTCTTCCGCTCGCCGGGGCACTGGGCAAGACGCCGGGCACGGAGCGAAGGCGGCGACCCTGGTCCGTGGTCGTCGTTGAGGCGGCCTCCGGCGTGGCGGCCATCGGCGTGGACCGGCTTCTGGGTGCGACCAACATCGTCGTCCGGCCATTGCCCGCGTCGGCCGCGGTGGAGCCGATGGTCGCCGGCGCTTCACTGGACGCCGAGGGCAATCCACAGCTGGTTTTCGACCCCGAGGGCCTGGTCGACGCGGCCTACTTCAAACAGGCACCGGCGGTCGAGGCTACGCCCTGGAAAAGCCCCTCGGTGCTCGTCGTCGACGATTCGCTCACGACCCGGATGCTGGAGCAGAGCATTCTTGAATCCGCCGGTTATCAGGTAGACCTCGCCACCTCGGGTGAGGAAGGCCTTGCAAAGGCAGCTCAAAAGCGATACGGCCTGTTTCTGGTGGACGTCGAGATGGAGGGAATGGACGGCTTCGAGTTCGTGGCGCGCACGCAGGCCGATGAGGCGCTGCGTGCCATCCCCTCGATCATGGTCACGTCGAGAAGCGCCGAGGAAGACCGTCGGCGAGCCGAGCGCGCCGGAGCGCGTGCCTACGTTTTGAAGGGAGAATTCGATCAAAGCTCCCTGCTTCGGATGATCCGGGACTACGTTGGTTAGAAAAATATGACGGTCACACGCGTACTGGTCGTTGAAGACTCGCTCACCATGCGCAAGTACCTGGTGGATGTACTTGCTTCAAATCCCGAGTTCACCGTGGTTGGAGAGGCCCGGGACGGGGCGCAGGCCATCGAGCTGTGCCGAGCCTTGCGACCGGACGTCGTTACGCTCGACATCATGCTGCCCGTCATGAGCGGCGTGGCGGTCACCGAGTACATCATGGCCTACTGTCCGACCCCGATACTGATCGTGTCGGCGTCGACAAACCGGGGCGAGCTCTACCAGACCTACGAGGCACTGTCGGCTGGCGCCGTCGACGTGCTCGAGAAACCGGGGATCAACGACACCGGCAGCGAGTGGGACCGCAACTTCGTGTCCGCCGTCAAGATGGTGTCCAAAATACGAGTCATTACCCATGTTCGGGCCAAGCTCGGTCGCTGGCCGCAAAACCTGGCGCCTGGCGCGGGACTTGGAACTCGCAGCGGGGTGCCGCGCAGGAAGATTGTTGCGATTGGAGGATCCACCGGTGGGCCCGCAGCGGTGGTAGACATTCTTCGCGGGCTTCCAAGTGGTTTCGAAATCCCGATTCTCCTCGTCATTCATTTAGGTGCTCCCTTCGGTGCTGCATTTACGGAATGGCTCGATGGGCAGTCGGGGCTGCGCGTGCGCTACGCGCGCGACCGCGAGGCACTGCCGACTTTCGGGCAGGCTGGCGTGATCATGGCTCCACCGGGCTTGCACCTGGTGGTCGAAGACGGGCGACTCAGACTGACGTCCGATGCCGAGCGGAATTCGTGTCGACCGTCGATCGACGTGCTTTTCGAATCGCTTGCGAAACAGCTCGGTCGCGAAACGATCGCCTGCCTTTTGACCGGAATGGGCAAGGACGGTGCCAGGGGTTTGCTCGCGCTGCGGCACGCCGGCGCCTTCACCATTGCTCAGGACGAGACCTCTTCGGTCGTCTTTGGCATGCCCAGAGAAGCCATCGAGATAGGGGCCGCAGATCGAGTCGTCAGCCTCCATGAAATTGCCCCGGCAGTGGCAGCGGCGGGCGCGCACCGGAGTTGAGGAAGTAGCCTTGAAGCCGACTGCCCTGATCGTGGACGACAGCCTCACGGTTCGCATGGATCTGGCTGAGGCCCTCGAATCGGTAGGATTCGCGAGCACGCTCTGTTCCACCATCACGGAAGCGCGAATCGCGCTGTCGGCAGGCTCTTTCGACCTGCTGGTCCTCGATGTGCTCCTTCCCGACGGGGACGGCGTCGATTTTCTTCGAGAAATAAGGGGCATCGCTGCCACGGCCGCGACTCGGGTGATGCTGTTGTCCTCCGAAGCCGAGGTCACGGACCGCATCCGGGGGCTGACGACCGGTGCCGACGAATACGTGGGCAAGCCGTACGACCATTCCTACTTTGTGGCGCGGGCGCTGGAACTGGTGCGCGAAAAGGGGCCCGAGAGCAACGCCGGGCACGCGCCAACCGTGCTGGTGATCGACGACAGCCCCACTTTTCGCGAGGAGCTGAGGGATTTGCTGGAAACATCGGGATGCGAGGTCGTCGCCGCGTGCACGGGCGAGGAGGGCCTCCGGGTGGCTGTTGACGTGCGTCCGACCGTCATCGTGGTCGATGGCCAGCTGCCCGGAATCGATGGGCCTACGGTCATCCGTCGCGTCAGGGCGGATGCCGTCCTTCGTACCACGCCGTGCGTGCTGCTCACTGCGTCGGAGGAACGAAGCGGTGAACTCATGGCGCTCGATGCCGGGGCCGATGCCTACGTCCGAAAGGACGAAGGCACGGAAATCATTCTCGCGCGCGTCAGCGCCGTCATGCGCTCGGCGCGGGGACGTTCCGATGTCGGCCTGACCTCGAGCCTGCTCGGACCAAAGAAGATTCTGACCGTCGATGACAGCCCGACGCATTTGCACGCGGTAGCAGACCAGTTGCGGCAAGAGGGCTACGACGTGATTCCCGCCCGCTCGGGGGAAGAGGCCATCGACCTGCTGGCGGTCGAGTCGGTGGACTGCATCCTGCTCGACCTGGTGATGCCGGGGCTTTCCGGACAGGAAACCTGCCGGCGCATCAAGGCGTCGGCGCAGTGGCGTGATATCCCGTTGATCATGCACACCGCCCTGGAAGAACAGGCTGCGATGATCGAGGGGATCAACGCGGGCGCGGACGACTACATCGCAAAATCCAGCGATCAACAGGTTCTGTGCGCCAGGGTTCGAGCGCAACTTCGACGAAAGCAGTTCGAGGATGAGCATCGCAACATCCGCGAGCAGTTGCTGCAAAAGGAGTTGGAAATCGCCTCGGCGAACGCCGCTCGAGAACTCGCAGAAACGCGCTCGGCCTTCGTCGAGGAGCTCGAGCGCAAGAACCAGGAGCTCGAGGCCTTCAGTTACTCGGTATCTCACGATCTGCGAGCTCCGCTTCGCAGCATTGGCGCCTTCAGCCAATTGCTGCTTGAAGAGCACGCCGGCGAGCTCGACCTGGAAGGACAAGACTTCCTGCGGCAGATCTCCAAGTCCGCGCGGCGCATGGGCGAAATCATCCAGGATCTGCTGTCGCTCGCGCGGGTTGGCCGTGGGGAGCTGAGTCGCGACCGGATCAATCTTTCCAGCATTGCTCGTGATGTCGTCGAGGAGTTGCGAAGCAAGGAACCCGCCCGGCGCGTCGCTTTGCACATCGAAGGGCGGCTGGCGGCCGAAGCCGACGGCCGGCTCGTGCGCGTTGCGCTGGAAAACCTCCTGGGCAACGCCTGGAAGTTCACGGCGAAGGTGCCGGACGCGCGCATCGATGTGGGTGCCCTGCAGGAAAAAGGGGGCACGACATTCTTCATTCGTGACAACGGAGCCGGATTCGATATGAGCCACGCCGAAAAGCTCTTCAACCCATTCGTGCGCCTGCATACCGACTCGGACTTCCCCGGCACGGGAATCGGGCTCGCCACGGTAAAGCGCGTCGTCGATCGCCACGGCGGTCGCATCTGGGCGCAAAGCGCAGTCGACCAGGGGTCCGTCTTCTACTTCACGCTCAACCGCACGTCGATGTAATAGCTGCGCTCGGCCTGAACGCCATTGGATAGCTCCAGATGGTGCGAGTGCAGAAGATTGTAGCCACGGGCGGAGACCTGGAGGCGCTCGGACACCGCCCAGCCGAGGTGCGCGTTGAGCTCCGTATAAGAGGGAGACGGCGGCGTGGGCAGCGAGGCAACGCTGCGCAAATCCAGGTCGAGCTTGACCTTGCTGTTTAAATTCATCGAGGAGCGCAGGAAGAACTGGTAGGCCGGATCGTCCCCGGCGATCGCGGTGCCGCCGATCGTGCTTGCGCCCGGCTTGAAGCGCAGGTTCTTGTGCAGCCAGTCGAACGCCGGACCGAGCCGCCACCATTCGGTCAACTGGTAGCTCCCCCACAGTTCGACGCCGTACGTATCGCCCTCCATGCCGTTGCCGAACATGATGGGAAAGCCGCCGGCAGGCACGCCAGCGCCGGGGATAGGGGGGAAGCCGCCGACCGTCACCTGGGCGTTGCGCAGATCCCGGTACTGGTTGTAATACGCTGAAATCGACAGCGATCCACTCGGCACGGGCTGCGCGCGATAGCCCACTTCGTAGGCGATCAACTTCTCCGGCTGGAAACCGTCGCCCTTCAGCAGCGTGAGGGGCCCCTCGGTCTGAAAGAAGTCCCGATCTAGGCGCGACGGTGCCCGAATCGCCCGCGACACGGCGGACCACAGCAGGTCCTTATCCGTGACTTTCCAGGAAAATCTCACGCTCGGCAGCAGTTCGACCCCGCTATATGGATCGTCCTCCACTTTCGTCCCAAGGATCAGCTTGAGCGAGGGCAGCAGGGCAATGCTGTCCTGCACGAAGAAGTCATCCAGATCGAGCGTGCGGCGTTGCGGATCGAAGAATTGATTGACCACGGGGCCGGGAGTCAGCACAAACGAGTCCTGCATGATGCGGTAACCCCCGCCCCAGACGATCTGCTGGCGGCTTCCCCACGCGAAGGTGTGCTGCAGCTCGACATCGTAGGTGCTCAGGTGTTCGGCGAAAGTGCGCGGGACACCGAGCTCGATATGGTCGTAGTAGGCATGAACCTCCAGGGCCGATCCGCCTTCGAACGGGTGGCTCCAGCGGGCGATCAGATTGTGGCCGGTAATTGCCTGGTTCGCCGCGACCGGCGACGCTTCGGAGCCCCGGTAGTAGTCGCCTTGCAGCGTCACGGCATCATGCTCTGGCGACCAGTCGAGGCGAAACCCGCCCTGGGGTTTGTGCCAATTGTCGTGCGCATTCATCCCGGTCGCGGTGGCGCTGTCGGCATAGAAGAAGTTGCTGACATAGGCACGGTAAGTCACGGCATCGCCCACCGAGCCGCCATATTGCAGGCTCGCGCGCCGCTCCAGATTGCCGGCGCCAAGATTGAACGCTCCTCCCTGGGTCTCGCCGGACTTGCGGGTGATGATGTTGATCACGCCGTTGACCGCGTTGGCTCCCCACAGCGTCGCGCCGGGTCCGCTGATCACCTCGATCCGGTCGATGTCGTCGGGCAGGACCTGCTGCAAATCCCAGAACACCCCGTTGGCGAAGGGTGTGTAGACGCTTCGCCCGTCGATCAGGACGAGCAGCTTGTCGCTGATGCTGCCATTAAATCCGCGTGCGGTGATTGCATAGCTGTGGGCCGTGATCTGCGCTACCTGCAGGTTGGGTGCCAGACGGAGCATTTCCGGGATACTGGTCGCGCCGGAGCGCAGGATCGCTTCGCGGGAAATCACATAGATCGCGGCCGCCGCCTCGCTCAGCGGCTCTGCCTTCTTCGATACCGAGGAAATGGTGATGTTGCTCAGATCCTCGATCGAAAGATCGAGAAGGCCCGGTGCATCGGCTGCCTGGGCGCGGTTCGCCACCGCCACGCCGAAATATGAAATAAAGATGAGCGATAACGCCGCCGTGACGGGACCGAGAGGTCCCGTACGCTTCCGCACACATTGGACGACGAGCAACACGGGCACCTGGGTGCCCGATATTAGGTCAAACACTTATAACGATGTAGCCTTCAGTCGGGAAATTTTATTTCCAGGGGATGTTGTCTAGAACGGATCGCGTCGATGATCCGATTCCTCGGCGTTTCCAGCGGTTCGGATCATGACGGGCAACTTCTACGACGATCTGGCCCCGTTCTACCATCTCCTCTACGAAGACTGGGAGCGCTCCATCGAGCGCCAGGGGGAAGTCCTTGCTGGCCTGCTGCGGCAGGCGGGCGTGGCGCCCGGCGACGAAGTGCTGGATGCGTCCTGCGGCATCGGCACCCAGACCGTGGGTCTGCTCGCCCGCGGGTTCCGGGTCACCGCCTCGGATACCTCCGCCGGCGCGCTCGCGCGCCTGCGTACGGAGCTGGCCGGCCGCGGCCTGCAGGCGGTCACGCGCATGGATGACCTGCGCGAGCTGCGCCACGCCGCAGACGGCTCGCTGGCCGCGGTCCTGGCCTGCGACAACAGCATTCCGCACCTGCTCGACGACGGGCAGATCCTGCAGGCGTTTCGCAGTTGCCTGCGCTGTCTGCGGCCCGGCGGCATCGCCGTTTTCTCGGTACGCGACTACGCCCGCATCGAACGCCGCAACCCCGACCTGCGCCCGCACGCCGTGCGCGTGGAGCCGGGCGCGCGCCTGCTCGCCTATCAACTCTGGGAATGGGATGGAGACCACTACGACCTGCACATGTACCTGACACGCGATCCGGACGAGGGCCCGTGCGAGACCCGCGTCTTCCGCAGCCGTTATTACGCGATCGGCGTCGCGCGCCTGCTGCAACTGCTGGAGGAGGCGGGGTTCACGCAGCCGCGCCGGCTCGACGACGTCTACTTCCAGCCGCTGCTCACGGCGCGGCGCCCGGGTACCGGGGACGGTGAGAGATGACGACGCATCCTGCCCGAGGAGTATGTGAAGCCGCGCCCCGTGTGGGCCGTTAGACCTTCGAATCGAGGGGGAGCTGACAATGAAACGAGCGTCAATCGTGCTTGGCTGCGCGCTTCTGATCGGGAACGCTGGATCGAACGCCCAACAGCACCCGTCGTGCGCAGGTGCCCGACAACTTGGGACCTGGGCGCTTCAATCCTACGTTACTGAGGATTTGGAAACCGGTCAAAAGACACCTCAGTTCGGCGAGCATCCGAGCGGCTACCTTTCTTACGGCCCGGACTGTCGGATGTACGCCATTCTCATCAAGGAGAATCGAAAGGCGCCCGCGGCACTGGTTCCGACGGATGCCGAGCGGGTTGATCTTTACGGCGGCCTTGTCGCCTACGCCGGGGCTTACACCGTCGACGGAGACAAGGTCAGTCACCACATTGACGCCTCCTGGAATCAAGCGTGGACCGGAACGACGCAGGTGCGCCAGTTCAGGATTGACGGGAACACTCTGCACATTCGGACCCTGCCCGCGAAAAGCGCAATCACCGGCAGGCAAAGTGTCTCCGAGCTGGTCTGGACCAAAGTTCAATGAAGATCTGACCTGGCGCCTCGGCGGCGAGCCAGCTCGGATGTTCAGGGCCTAGCGGCCGCGCCCGGCTCCAACGGGCCTCTTCGCGATGACCTTGACCGCGATCAGGCAGGGGCCATGGGCCCGTCTCGACACGCCGCCTGCCGTAATCAATGCTTCACCGCCACCGCGGCGGCGATCCCGTCCAACTGCGCCAACGTCTGCGGCGATAGTGTCAACTGCGCGGCGGCCAGGTTCTCGCGCAGGTGGGCCACCGATGATGTGCCAGGGATCAACAGGAGGTTGGGCGAGCGGTGCAGAAGCCACGCCAGCGCGACTTGCATTGGCGTGGCCCCGAGCCGGCCTGCGACGTCCGAGAGGGTGGACGACTGCAGCGGCGTGAATCCGCCCAGCGGGAAGAACGGCACGTACGCGATGCCCTTCCGGGCCAAGTCGTCGATCAGGGCGTCGTCGTAGCGGTGAGCCAGGTTGTAGTTGTTCTGCACACACACGATGTCGGTGATCGTCCGCGCCTGGGCCACCTGGGTCGCCGTGACGTTGCTCAGGCCGATGTGGCGGATCAGTCCCTTGCGCCGGAGGTCCGCCAGCACGGTCACCTGCTCGGCGATGGACCCCTCCTCCACGCCGTGGCCCGACCCTATCACTCGGTAGTTCACGATGTCGAGCGCGTCCAAGCCCAGATTGCGGAGGTTATCGTGGACGCCATCGGTCAGGTCCTTGGGTGAGATGGCTGGCTGCCACGACTTGTCGGGCGGGCGGCGGCCTCCGAGCTTGGTAACGATCACCAACCCCTTCGGGTAAGGGTGCAGGGCCTGCCGGATGATCTGGTTGGTGATGTGCGGGCCGTAGAAGTCGGACGTGTCGATATGGTTCACGCCGGCCGCAACGGCCTCGCGCAGAACGGCCACGGCGCCGGCCGGGTCCTTGGGCGGACCCCACACGCCGGGGCCGGCCAGCTGCATCGCTCCGTAGCCCATCCGTTGGACCGTCAATGACGTGCCGGGGAACGTGAACCGGCCGCCCAGCATGGCTTCAGTCATCGAGTTGCTCCCTTTCCAGTGCAGACACTGACAAGTCTACGTAACAGTACTGACGCCTGACCCCTAATCGCGGGCAGGTCTTCCACGATTCCGTTATCGAATCTTGCAGCGCAAATCGCCGCCCATTCGCGCTAGTCAACGTTTCCCGTGCGGACAGGCGGGAGGGGCACCAAAACGCCGATGGCGGTAACCTTTGAGGAACGTGCAGGCGTCTTACGGGCGTATTCGCGAGCTTTCGATCGAAGCATAAGCACGAAGGAGGACGACATATGAAGCAGAGCATGGCCGCTTGCCTGGCCGCGAGTTTGCTTTTGGCGGTCTCCCATGGTCCAGCCGAGGCGCGGATCACCCGTCTGCAGATCACGGTGATCCAATCCCCGACGTTCGAAGGTCGCTCCTTCGGCACGGGCGGGGTCGTGGGCGCCTATGAAAAGCTGATCGGGCGCGCCTATGGCGAAGTCGATCCCAACGATGCGGCCAACGCATTGATCACCGACCTGGCGCTGGCGCCGCGCAACGCCAGCGGCAGGGTCGAATACGCGATGGACGTCTATATCCTGAAGCCGGTGGACCTGCATCTGGGCAACCGCAAGCTGTTCGTCGAGGTGAACAACCGGGGCAGCAAGCTGTTCGGCGCCTTCAACGGCGCGCCCATCGGCAACGATCCTACGACAGCGGCCGACGCCGGCAATGCATTCCTGATGAACCAGGGCTACGCGCTGGCCTGGAATGGATGGGATCCAACCGCCGCGCCCGGAGGCAACCGACTGACGATCCAG
>DATKFG010000075.1:0-2296 GCA_035511515.1 Burkholderiaceae bacterium
TTCATCTCAGCCAGCTTTCGCGAGCGCCCGAGCACTCGCGAGCCTCGATCGCCCCTCGCCCGCGCAGCGGGAGAGGGGAGGGGGTGAGGGCGGCTGCTTCATCCTTCCCATCACCCGACCAGCAGCACGCGCCGCAAGGTCGTACCGTCGCCGCGCGTGAGCACCACCTCCACGCCGGGCGGGGCGGCCACGTCGGTTGGGGTCGGCACCACCCAGCCGTCGTTGACGCGCCACACGCGCACCTGCATCGAGGCGACGCCCTTCACCAGCTGCACGGTTGCCGGCGCGGCGCTCATCGCGTCCTGCGCGCTGCGCTGCGGCGGCGAGCTCTGGCGCACCAGGGCGCCGTCGACCACGGTGTAGGTGACCTGTTGAAGCTCGCTGGAGCCGTCGGGCAGCGGCTCGGAAAACCGCAGGATCTGCATCGAAAGCATGCCGTCGACGGTCTGGACCCGCATGGGCGGGCCGGGCAGCGACGCCAGCACGGGGTTGGCCGCCTGCGCCAGGTCGCGCTCCATCTGTCCGAAGCCGATCAGCATGGCCCGCACTTCATCGGCCTCGGGGCCGAGCCGCTCGCGCGTGGCCACGAGCGAGGACAGGCCGCGCCAGGAGATCACCGCCACCAGCGCCATGATCCAGATGGCGACGAGCAGTTCGACCAGCGTGAATCCACGTCCGCGGCGCCCACCGGCGGGCGGGTCGGGCGTGCGGGCAACGGACGCGAAGCGATCGGCCATTTTCTGGCGCACCTAATTGGAGCTGGGCAGCACGGTCATCAGCAGCGCGTATTCGCGCTCCAGGCCGGAATCCGAATTGAGCACGCGCACCTGCACGCGGCGGAAAAACGGGTTGGGAGTGGGCTCGATCGATTGTTCGCACACGAACCGCAACCCGCCCTGCTCGCAATCCTGGCGGCTCAGGCCCGCCGGCAACTGCGGGCCGCTCAGGCGCAGCTCATGCAGGCGGTTTTCGGCCGTCAGCACCGCCAGGAGCTTGGTGCGGGCGTCGCGCGCGCTGTTGGTCAGCGCGATCGCGCCGCGCAGGGCCGCGAGCAGCACCAGGCCGATGACGACCAGCGCGACCAGCACCTCGAGCAGCGTGAATCCGGCGCCAGCCCGTTTACGGGTTCGCGACGCGGCCAATTCCGTTCTCGTCGAACTCGACGGAAACATCGGCAGCCCCATCGGCCAGCTCGATGCGCCAGCGCGGCTGCACCCACTCGCGCGCAATCGGCAGCCTCAACGCCGGGGCGTCCGGGCTCAGCAGCGCCTGCTGCAACTGGCCTTCGCGCCAGATCGCCAGCCGCGTCAGCGGGCGCGGCCAGGCGCGCTCGTGCAGCATGTCGTCCTCGCTCAGCAGCTGGCGCTCGCCGCCCACCTCGCTGACGAACCGGTAGCTGCGCAGGTCACCTTCCCACGAGATCGGCTGCTGGCGGATGCGCGCCTCGTCGCTGGCCAACGTCAACAGCAGGCCCAGCCGTTGCGCCTGCTCGGTCAGCGTCTGACGCGGGTCCGGCACCGCGCTGATCGAGATCATCGACGTCAGCACCGCGATCAGAATTAAAACAACCAGCAGCTCGAGCAGCGTGAACCCGCCAACGCCTCTAGCCCGCCTTTGCGACACTTGTGCACTACTGCATCCAACTTCCAATGTCTGCATCGGGTCCTTCGCCACCCGGCTGGCCGTCGCGACCGAAACTCATCACATCGATTTCGCCGTGCAGGCCGGGGTTCAGAAACTGGTACTCGTTAAGCCACGGGTCCTTGTGCACACTGGCCGCGTCCAGATAGCCGCCCGCCTTCCAGTTGGGCGGAATCGGATCGACGGTCGGCTTTTCGACCAGCGCGCGCAGCCCCTGTTCCGTGGTCGGGTAGCGTCCGTTGTCGAGGCGGTACAGTTTCAGCGCGTTCATCAGGGTGGCGATGTCCTGCTTGGCGGCGGCGACCTTGGCATCGTCCGTGCGGCCGACTACGCGCGGGACGATCAGGGCCGCCATAATCGCCATGATCGTGATCACGACGATGATCTCGATCAGCGTAAAGCCGCGCGGCCCTGGAACGCCGCGCCGCACCTCGCTGCGGCCTGAAGATCTGAACGGAAATTGTTGAAACACCAGGCTTTTTTTGCGGTGGTTGGACAGAGCGTCGCATAATACCTGGGTCACGTTTGGACGTCTGCCCGACATTCGGATGCGTTGGCGAACTTGAATTTCCTGCTGATCCATTTCCTGGGCGCCGCACTGGCCTGCGCGCAGCTGGCGTACTGGGCGATCCGGCTGACGACGCCGCCGGCTGCG
>DATKFG010000076.1:0-5658 GCA_035511515.1 Burkholderiaceae bacterium
GCGAGCAGCCCCAGCGCCTCGGGCTGCTGCGGCAACAGCGATGCCACCAGCCGCCCGAGCCAGATGCCCTCCTCGGCCAGGCCGCGGCTGCGCGCCTGGGTTCCGGCCGGATCGGACCAGCCTTCGGCGTAGACCGCGTAAATGGCCTCGAGCACGGCATCGAGGCGGCCGGCGAGCTCGTCCGGCTCGGGCACGCGGAACGGGATGCCGGCCTGGCGGATGCGGCTCTTGGCGCGCACCAGGCGCTGGCCCATGGTCGAAGGGGCGACGAGGAACGCCGAGGCGATCGTGGCGGCGTCAAAGCCGAGCACGGCCTGCAGGATCAGCGGCGCGCGCACGCCGGCGTCGATGGCCGGGTGCGCGCACGCGAACATCAGCCTGAGGCGCTCGTCGGGAATCCCAGCCCCGTCGCCCGACTCGTCGAACTCATCGGTGAGCAGCGCGAGGGTGGGCGCCGCTTCCTCGCCCGTGCGCCGGCGCCGCGCGGCATCGATCAGCTTGCGCCTCGCCACCGTCAGCAGCCAGGCCTCGGGCGCGCGCGGGACCCCGGTGCTCGGCCAATCGGCCAGCGCCGCCGCGAACGCTTCGGACAGCGCGTCCTCGGCCCCGGCGACATCGCGGGTGCGCGCGGCGAGATAGGCGACGAGCTTGCCGTAACTCGCGCGCGCCACCGCCTCCGCGGCTTTTTCTACATCACCCACACCGGGCGCACTTCGATCGCGCCGTGCTGCGAGCCCGGACAGCGCGCCGCCCACGACAGCGCCGCATCCAGATGAGGCGCCTCGATCAGGTAGTAGCCGGCCAGCTGTTCCTTGGTCTCAGCGAACGGCCCGTTCAGAACGCTCTGCTTGCCGCCGGGCGCTCGCACCGTGGTCGCCTCGGAGGTGGGCCGCAGGCGATTGGAGCCGACCAGTACGCCCGCCTTCTGCATCGCCTCGGTGTAGGCCATGTAGGCGGCATGCATCTGGCCCGACGCCTCCTTGGGCGCGTTCAGCATGGCGGCCTCATTTCCGTAGATCAGTAGCAGGTACTGCATGGGTTCGTCTCCTTTTCGGTTGCCGCGGCCAGCGCGCCGCTACGACAATGACGCGCAGCAAACCTGCTTTTCGACAGCCTGGCGAAAAGTATCTTTCATCGCAGGGCGCATCGTAGCCCGCCCGATGTCGTGAAACCAGCGTGAATCGCGTTCGTAAAGACAAGGCGATCAAGAGCGATTCGCCGGCCGAAGCGGACCAGGTTCCACACCGGAGCGATGACATGGTCAACCCCTATCGCAAGCCTGCATGCGGGTCCGCAACGCAACGGGTGACGCGATGAACCGGTGGGATGCGGCCGGCTATCTGGCCTCGGTCCTGGTCGTCATGGCCCTTTGCATGAAGAACATCGTTTCCCTACGCCTGATCGCGATCGCCAGCAATGTCGCCTTGCTGACGTACGCCATCGGGCTCGGCCTGTTCCCCATGGGGCTGGTGCACGCAATTCTTCTGCCTGTGAATTGCTGGCGGCTCTGGCATGTCGTGAAATGACCGCTCGATACGTTCTGTATGGATGTGGCGGTCAAAGCAAGCCGCCCCACGGGGCACCGACTTCAACCGACCCGACGGAGACTTGCCATGAAGAACACGTACCGCCAATCTGACTCCAACCTCACGGGCCTGGGCATCGGCTCGTTCCTGGCGCTGGTCGTGGCCATGGCTGTCTCCCTGACGTTCGGCGTGCAGCCCGCCGACGAAGCATCAGCGGGCATCCAGGTGGCGCCCACCATCGTTACCTCGCATCCCTGAGGCTTTGCTCCATCCGTCCGAGGTCGCAGGTGCTGCTGCCGGCACCTGCGCTTCGTTACGGCCCGGCCGCGCGCCGACCCCAGCGATCGCCGGCAAAAACACTTCGGTGATCCACAGCGCCTCGCCCGCATGAACGAACGGCGAACGGCGCGCCCATAGCGCAGGCAGCCGCCCTGCCCCGACGCCCAGCGCCCGGCCGGCGGCGCGGTGCAGGCGATCGGCCGGCTGCAGGCGGCGCACGCGGATCGGTCCGCGCTGCGTGCCGTGCCGATCGAAGATGGCGTCACCCACCGGCCTCAAGCCCACCTTGGACAGCGGGCGCCACGCCGTTCGAAGCGACGAGGAGCGCGCCACGCTGTGCGCATACAGGACCGGGCGTCCATCGGCCAGCAGCAGCACTTCGCGCACCCAGGCGTAGCGGCCGCGGCGCAGGCCCAGCAGGGCGAGCTCATCGGGCAGCGGGCGGGCGGCGCGTTGTCGCAACAGAATCAATTGAAGCCGCCCGCATCCGGCCCGCAGGCGCCGGGTGAGCGAGCCCCGTTCCGCCAGCCACGACGCGATCGCGCCTCCGACGACACCGGGCCGAAGCGCCACCCAGGCGCGATCGATCGGCTCGAAGCATCGACCCATCGCGGCCGAGCCGGCCCGCCCTCGGCTCGCATCGGCCGACGCCCTGGCCGCATCCATCGCCGTCGTTCGGTTCATAATCGGTCAGGTCTTCGACACTGCGCGCGCCGGGTCCGCCTCCACGGCCCGGCGTGGCGACTCTTGCAATGCAGCAGCACCCCGTTGTTATCGTCGGCGCGGGCCTGGCGGGCCTGACGGTCGCTTTGCAACTGGCCGAGCACGCGCCGGTTGCCGTGCTGGCCAAACGGTCGCTGGAAGAAGGCGCGACGGCCTGGGCCCAGGGTGGCATCGTCGGGGTGCTTGGCAGCGATGACAGCATCGAGTCGCACCTGCACGACACCACCGAGGCGGGCGCAGGCCTGGTCGATCAGCTGGTGGCACGCGCGATCGCGGGCGGAAGCGCCGCCGCCATCGAATGGCTGGTGCGTCACGGCGTCGAGTTCACGGCCGATCCAGACGGCCCGCTGGGTCTGCACCTGACGCGCGAGGGCGGCCACGCGGTGCGCCGGATCGCGCACGCGGCAGACGCCACCGGAAAGGCGATTCATGACGCGCTGCTGAAGGCGGCGCGCTCGCATCCGAACATCCGGCTTTACGAGCGCTGGATGGCGATCGATCTGATCACCTCGCGCCACCTGGCGCCCGGCGATCCGCACTGCCTCGGCGTGTACGCGCTCGATATCGAACGCGGCCGGGTCGAGACACTGCCGGCGGCCGCGGTCGTGCTGGCCAGCGGCGGTGCCGGCAAGGTCTATCGCTACACCAGCAATCCGGACACGGCGACCGGCGACGGCGTGGCGATGGCCTGGCGCGCCGGCTGCCGCGTCGCCAACATGGAGTTCATCCAGTTTCATCCGACCTGTTTGTACCACGCCCAGGAACGCACCTTCCTGATTACCGAGGCCATGCGCGGCGAGGGCGCGCGCCTGCGCCTGCCCGACGGCACGCGGTTCATGCCGGCGCACGATGCGCGCGCCGAGCTGGCCCCGCGCGACGTTGTCGCGCGCGCAATCGATTTCGAGATGAAGCGCAACGGCCTGGACTACGTGTTGCTCGACGCCACCCACCTCGGACTTTCCTTCCTGCAGAGCCACTTCCCCACGATCGAGGCGCGCTGTCGCAGCCTGGGGATCGACATCTCCAAGCAGCCGATTCCCGTCGTGCCGGCGGCACACTACACGTGCGGCGGCGTGGTGACGGATCTGCGCGGGCGCACCGACCTGCCTCGCCTGTACGCGGTCGGCGAGAGCGGATACACCGGGCTGCACGGAGCCAATCGGCTGGCCAGCAACTCGCTGCTCGAATGCGTCGTGGTCGGGCGGGCCTGCGCCGACGATATCCGCACGCAAGGGCCGGTCGAGACGCCCGGCTTGCCGCCGTGGGACGAGAGCCGGGTCGAGGACGCCGACGAGCAGGTGGTGATTTCGCACAACTGGGACGAGCTCAGGCTGACGATGTGGAACTACGTGGGCATCGTGCGCACCACGCGCCGGCTTGAGCGCGCCCAGCACCGCATCCGGCTGCTGCGCAAGGAGACGGACGAGTACTACGTCAACTTCCGCGTTTCGCGCGATCTGCTGGAGCTTCGCAATCTGCTCGAATGCGCCGACTTGATCGTGCGCTCGGCACTCAGACGGCACGAAAGCCGCGGCCTGCACTACAGCCGCGACTATCCGCACACGTTGCCGGCGGCCCTCCCGACGATCCTGGTGCCGCCGGGACGGCTCGCCTTGAAACGCGCTTCCTGAGGGACCGGCGCCCGCTCAACAACCGTAGCCGGTGCACGGCGGCGGCGCGCTGCTCACGGTCACCGCGTCAATGCGACCGAACACTCCGTCCACCTGATTGTTGGGCCCGGCGGTGTAAAACAGCGCGCTGGTGGGCTGGTTGGCGGCGCCGTTTCCGAACACCAGCGACCACAGGCCCGGAATCAGCAGCGGCTTGCCGCTGGACAGAGCGACCGCGCCCAGCGAGCTTCCGGTGGCCGGATTGAAGCGGTTGATGGCGCCGTCTCCAAAATTGCCGATCAACAGGTTTCCCGCGGCGGATCCGAATCCCGCCGGCGCCATCGCGATGCCCCACGGAGCGTTGAGCGCGCCGGCCGACGCAAAGCGCTTGACCAGGGTGCCGTTGACGTCGAATACATTCACGTACCCGAGACCGGCGCCGAGCGTCTCGTCGTGCGCCGTTGCGTCCTGCATGGCGTACGTGACATACAGCTGGTTGTTGAGCAGCTGGATGCCGAACGGCGCAAAGCCGGCCGGAATCGTCGGGTCCGCAAAGGCTCCGGGCAGGGCCACTTTGTGGAAGTTGGTGTCGAAGACGTCGACTTTGGCGTTGTGCAGATCGGTTGCGTACAGTTGATTGGCAGTGCCGTTGTTGGCGAGCGCCAGGCCTTTGTACACGGCGCCGCCGGCCGCGTCGTCGTACGCGATCGTCGCCGTGGTGCCGCTGACGGTTTGTGCCCAGCCGGTAATGGTTCCGCCCTCGCCGGCAAAGATGAACTGCGCGGGTGCCGAACCGGTCGTGGTCGTGATCACGAAGTCGGTGGTGCCGTTGAAAACCTGACCGGTCGGATTGGCAGGTCCGTTGGTACCGGCGGGAATGGTGACGACCAGCGCCTGCGGCGTGCCGGTGCCGTCGTAGAGGGTCGCCTTGTTGCTGTTGTTGTCCGCAATCCAGAACGGACCCCCTGGCGCGGCGGCCACGCCCCAGGCGTTCTGAAGGTTGGCGTCGGTATGCGCAGCGGCGATGACGCCGTCCGACGCCAGGGCGGCATCTGTCAATCCCGTACTGGTCGTGGCGCTGCCGCCTCCTCCTCCGCTTCCGCCACCGCAGGCGGCTACCGACAGGACGAAGATGGCGCTCACAGCGCTGGTTGCTGTTGCACGATGCAATTGCATGGCTCACTCCCTTGAAGTCGATTGAATTCGGAGGTGAGTGCAACTGCACCGCGGAATGGTTCATCGCGGCGATGAACGGCTCAAAGCGCCTTTCAGAGCCTCTCGCCGGGCAGGTTCAATTCTTTCTTCTGCCGCGCGTACCGCAAGTGTGGGAGAGTCAAACTGTCAGCATCCTGAAGAACACCAAGGGCCGACCGGCGGTGCATCACGA
Source organism: Burkholderiaceae bacterium (assembly GCA_035511515.1). Lineage (GTDB taxonomy): Bacteria > Pseudomonadota > Gammaproteobacteria > Burkholderiales > Burkholderiaceae_F > VBCK01. The sequence goes on from DATKFG010000076.1 coordinate 5,526, forward strand.
CCCCGCCGATACCAAGGCGCTGCCGGCGTTTCCGAAATACCTGGCGTGAGACTAAGAATCGGGGCCAGGCGCGGCGCGGTCAAACAGCGGTAAACTGGCCTCAATTCCTCCATTTCCTTTTAGCGGGCGGCTC
>DATKFG010000077.1:0-66813 GCA_035511515.1 Burkholderiaceae bacterium
ACGGCATCGATCCGCGCTTCGCCTCCTGCATGCGAATCACCGAGATGCTGGAGCGCGAAACGTGCATCGTGTCGGAGGAAATTCCCCTGGACAACCCGTATCGGGACTTCATGCGCTCCGACCAGCCCGAGCGCGTGGCCAGTACCTGCAAGGAACTCCTGTCCGGCGACGGCTGGCGCCAGGCCGGGGAGCTCGGTGCCGCGAAGTTCAGGACGTCGATGAATGTCGTCGACGTCTGCAAACCCGTCATCGACGATACCCTGTCGAAAATCTTCGCGTGATCGCATGACGGCGCCGGAGTCCGGCCTGCCGCGGAGCCGGCCCGCCATCGGATCGATCAGCGAAGCGGCTGCGATTTATGGTCCCATGCTCGAGCGAACCAGCGTCGGCACCGCCTCCAAAGAAGCTCCCAACGTCATCTTCTGCAACCTGCAGAATTCCGGAAGTTCGGCGATCGATCCCATCCTGCGGGACCTGCTTGCGCTGAAGGGATACTTCGTGACGCCGTTCGGGCCGGAGGGAACCCACCGGCTGCGCGCGGAACTGGCGCCGAATGGCGCCATCGGCAAGCCGTTCTACCACTGGACCCACGACCCGGTGGAATCCTTCGAAGGCATGATCGGCGATTCCGACTATCGCTTCATCTACCTGCATCGGGATCCGCGCGATGCGGCTGTGTCCTGGGCGCATGACTTCCAGCACAACGGCACCTGCGCCACCATGAGCTTCCCGCAGATCCTGCAGATGGTCGTCACCCACAACCAACCGCCCTTCGTGCGCGCCGCGGCGAGGTGGGTCCGCTCGGAGTGCCTGATCGTCACGTTCAACCAGGTCAAGGAAGACATCCGGGGCGTCCTGGCTGAGATCCTGGATTACATCGGCTATTTCGACGCAACGGCCCCGGCCTCCGACGTAGTCCAGCGCGCCATCCAGAAGTACAGCTTCGAACCGATGACGGCCAGGCAGCGCGGCGAAAATGGCAACATCGAGCGCACAGTGTATGTGCTGAGGAAGGGCATCAGCGGAGAGTGGAGGAACCATTTCGACTCCGATCTGACCCGGCAGTGCAACCAGATCATGGGGCGCGAGATACTCTCCCTGGGGTATCGGCTGGACGCGCCATCCGGCAACCCGGGGCAAGACGCACATGTCGGACTGCAGGACGACGCCGGATCGCTGCCCTGCCGCCGCCGCGAATCACCTGCGCCGGGCGCTGCAGCCCGCGTGCAGATCGTCTCCCCACCCTTCGCCTGCGGCGTCACATGGCTCGTGAACGCACTGCTGCATCTGGGCGTCAAGGTCACCAACAACGGCTTCCAACCCGGCCACTGGCTCGAAAGCGAAGGGGCCTGGCGAATGTCGGAGCAGGCCGAGGGGCACTTGAAATGGCACCTGCCGGTGCTGCATGACCGGCAGTCCTTTGCCTTTCCCGAAGACAAGGAAGTGGTCTGGGAGCATCGCCTCGATTTCGCGGATCTGGGCCGGTTCCCGACCATCCTGTTCGTGCGTGATCCGCGTGACGCGGTTCACTCGCTCTATCGCCGCAGCTACGCGAAGAACTTCGATTTCGTCTCCTACCTGAAGCGCGCCGACGATTGGCCCGATCACTTCCCGGGCCTGTTTCAATTGCCGCCCCTGGAGACTTTCGCCTACTTCTGCTGGTTCTGGCTGGCAATGGGCGAAGCGATGCCGGTCAAGCTGGTTCGCTTCGAGGACGTCAAGCAGGCGCCGAACCGCATGCTCGCGGACACTCTCCGCTTCATCGGGATCGAAAGGACCGACGCCGAGATCTCCGCTGCCGTCGAATCGTCCGGCTTCGACAGCGCCCGACGCGCCATGGAAGCGATGGAACGGGAAACAGGACGGGAATTCAAGACCGTTCGCAATGCGCTGGTCGGAGAATGGCAAACCGCCTATTCCGACGAAGCCCGCGCCTGCATCGGAAAGACGACTGAGGCGATCCTGGCGCAACTTGCCTATCCCGGCCACGGCCCGCAAGCCGGCTCGGATCGGGTGTTCGAGGATTATCGCGGCATCCTGGCGCGCACCCTGCCGGAACGCCTCGTCGCGGCCGCCGCCGACTTCCTGCTCAGAACCGAGGCCGGTGCGGCGCCTGCCCCGGCGCAGATCGCGGCCTTCGTCACGGAGGCGGATCTGTCGGGCTGGCCGCTGTTGCAGCTGGCGGCGGTGGCCGAGGCGATCTACTACGTGCAGCGCACCTTCTCCGACACCTCCGTGCCCCAGGCCAGAGCCGCGCTGAATGCCTTCGTCAACCTCAACCTGCTCTTTCTCGACGAGCACGCGGTCCAGGTCGCCGCCTGCCTGGGCCTGCAGCGCCTGCAGGATGAACTGGGCGTTGAGCTGTTGTCCCGAATGGCGCCCCCGGACGCCCCGGAGCAGGAGCGGGCGCAAAGCGACATCGAGCTGATCGAGGAAGGGATCTTCGGTTTGAACATCGTTCGCTACTCGGATCGCTTCTACGCGATCCCGCAGAGCGAAGGCGAGTTCTCAGCCGATCGCTTTGCCGCCGGTCGATACAGCCGGACTGCGTCCGGCCGGTCCGTCGCGGAGATCAAGATGCGGCTGCTTCGGGTTCAGGCAGATCCCGAGGTTCGAGGCGACCCGGCTCGCGGCTCGTAAGCCGCCAGATCCTCGGCGCTGTCGACTTCGCCCCACTGACCTCGATAGGGAACACCCGTCACCGGCACCCGCCCCGCCTCGATCACCATCTGCAGCGTGGCGGTCATGTGCATGCGGTCGCGCTGCTCGGCCGTCAGGCCGCTTCGGATCCGTTTCACCTCGTCCCAGCCTTCGGCCGTGAAGCGCAGCAGCCCCATGTACTGCCCCTGGACGGCATCGATCGACTCCGGTCGATTGCCGATCTCGGCCAGGGTGCCGTCGGCGTTGATGCGAAAAGTCTCGGCGTCGGCGAGCGGATCGGCGAAGCGCCGCTCCCACAGCAGCCGCCAGTTTGGATCGTAGGTTACGGCGATGGGCGCAGTACTTCGCATCAGCGAGGTCACGGCGCCTGCGTCGAAGAAGATGTCTGAATAGCTGACGATGCAGGGCCCGCCGCGCAGCCAGGCTTCGGCGCAGCACAGGGACGCAACCATGTTGGTCGCCTCCCAGCGCGCATTGTGGAACTCCACCAGACCGCGCGTCACCAGCAGCTCCCGGCGGTAGCCCGTGACGACCGCCACATCGCGGATGGCCGCTGCGCGCAGCGCAGCCAGCTGCCAGTCGAGCAGCGGCTTGCCCCACAGTTCGACCAGGCATTTCGGGCGGTCCTCGGTCAGGCTTTTCATCCGGCGGCCGCGACCGGCCGCAAGAACGATTGCTTTCATGAAGAGGCGGCGCTAACCCGCCGCAGCCGGCACCAGAGCGCCGGGAGCGCGGTGGATTCAGGTTGCATGCAGAAGCCCTCTGGCGCGCTCGATGTCGGCCCGCTCCAGCGTCGGCTCGCGCTCCGGGTGCCACATCCAACCCTCCCAGCGCAGCGACCGGTGCCGTATGGCCTCGATTTCGCCGTCCGCGCTGCGCGCCAGCACCTCGAATCCGTCCGGGCACGCCGCCAGCGCAAGGTCGTGGTAGCTGTTGACGTCGCGGGCGATCGCACCGGACACGGCATGGCGGGCCCGCACGTGGCCGGCTACCGATCGCAGTTCAGCGCCGGCGCGCACGCCAATCATCTGCATGCCACGGCAGATTCCCAGCACGGGCAGGTTTTGCCGTTCGGCGGCGTCGAGCAGGCCGCGCTCGGTCAGGTCGCGCGCCGGGCACTGGCCGATATCGTTGCCGCCGGAGAGCACGACCGCTGTCGGCCTGACCGCGGCGATCCAGCGCGCGAACGGGTCCGCGCCTGGCGCCGCCACCCAGCGATTCGGTACCGGAACCGGCAGACAGCCGGCCGCCAGCAGAAAGTCATGAAGCCGCTGGTCCAGCGCGTCCCGCCATTCACCCCGTTCCGGCCAGGCGTCGACGCGCTGGCTGACCGCGACCAGCTTCACGCGAGCACTTCGACGCGGCGGCCGGCGCAGTCCAAGTGCAGCCGCTGAGCCTCGGACCATCGACGATAGAGAACCTCGCCCGCTCCGATGACCGCCGGCAGACCGATTTCGCCGGCGCGGATTGCCATGTGCGAGTTGGCGCCGCCCCACGCCGTAATGAGTCCGGCAATCGGGTGCGCGAACAGCCAGTCGAACCCCGGGTCGGCATTCGGGATGCAAACGATCGCCCCGGCCAGGTGCTCGCGGAAATCGCACCCGACCACGCGAGCCGCGACCTCACGCTGCGTGATGTAGTTGGGCGCCGTCTCCGGCCATTCAAAAGCCCAGACGTCGTCCGGGCGCGAGATCAACGGGGGCAGCGAAATCTTCAGGGTTTCGGCGTGGCGCGCCTTGCCCTGCTCGATGCTGCGACGCAGGACATCCTTCGAGTCCGCCCCGGCGACGTGCAGCTCCTTGAAGGCGGACACATCGCAGAACGCAATGTCCTCGCGTGCGATCCCCCAGCGCTCGCCCACTTCGGCCATCAGCACCAGGGCGTCGGACAGATTGCGGGTGAAATGGAATTTGGCCAATTCGCGCAACTCGATCCCGGCCTGCAGGAAATCGAACAGTCCGACCGGATCGGGCTGCAGGCCGTGCATTTCGAGCAGTTTGACCACTTCGCGCATCTGCGGCAGCGTCAGCGAAAACGGTTTGACGGGTACGGGTGCTTGCGGGCGCCGTTCCCAGTCGAAATACAGTTCCGGCGTCTCGTCGTAGCGCGGGGAAAGAATGTCGTAGGTGCCCGGGCGCAGGTGCCCGTAGCGGGCCAGAAACGCCCCCTTGTCGAGCGTCGCGCGGTCACGCGCCAGCTGGCCGCTCACGGTGGAAACCCCCCCGATGAAGGCGTCGAAGTCCGAATGCGAGAACACCCCGACCGCCACCAGCGACTTGAGCATCTGCACCGCCACGAATCCGGCGCGCGCCAGCCCGGCGAACGGCAAGGTGCCATAGCGCTTGGCGTCCTCCAGCAGCCAGTAGATCCGCTCCAGGGCGTCGGCGGACGATCCCAGCAGCTGCTCGCGCCGGCGGTTGAGCACTTCGAGTTTGGCCTGGTCAGCCCGCCACAGACCTTCCTTCGGATGCACGATGCGATTGGTCAGGGTGCGCAGGCTGTTCGCGATCGTCTCGCGTTCCTGCCGCGTGAAACCGGCCTGGCCCAGCCGCTCAAGGCGTTCAGGCAGATCCAGCGTGTAGCACGAGAAGACGATCTCGAACTCGACCTTGTCGTGCAGGGTCGGCTCCGCCAGCAGCCGGTCGATGTAATGGTCCACGAGCCGTCCGGCAAGGCTTTCGTCCAGGTCGGCCGGAATGAAGGAATTGAACGACAGGCGAACGTCGACGTAGGGCAGGCCGAAGAAGTGCGGCATCAGTGGGAAGCTGCGCAGATTGCGATAGCCGTAGTTGTGGCGCTGATAGGCCCATATCGAGTCCGTAATCAGGTCGCGATACAACGACAGGGCGAGCGGGCGCGGCCGGATACCGACGATCTCCGCCGGATTCCAGTCGGGCATCACGCCATACACCGTGCGCCGACCCATCAGGAAGGGATGGGGCTGCATGCCGCGCGCCACCTTGTCGTGGATGCGTCGCAGACGCTCCGCCTGGACGGCCGCCGGTTCAGGGTCCTGCGGCAGAAACAGCGCACGCGCCTGCAGGAGCCACAGCGTCTCGCCGTGCGCCTCGCGGGTGACCGCGAATTCGCAATCGACCGGAAGGTGGCCGAACAGCGAGAGCAGCTCCTCCAGCAGGGCGACAATCGGCGCGAAGAGCGGCTCGGGCGCGACCGGCGCGTTGGCGGCTTGTTGCCAGACGCGGCCACCGGCCCCGCCGGTTACCGCGCTCGTGTCGCTGCCTTCGGTCCAGTTCACGACTCGGTAAGGCGCGCTCGTGCTCGGGTCGTGCGAAAAAGCGACGCCGGAACGGCATACCCCTTGCAGCATCGGCTGCACGAGGACTTCGTCGGAAGGATCGGCCTCGCCGTAGGAAGCGATGACCCTCTCGATCGCCGATTGCAGGTTCTCGCCGGTCACACCCGGCACCGACAGATACGCGCCCGCTTTCGACTGGCCGGCGCCGTCCTCGCGCAGGCAGCTGGAGCGGACGATCCAGGGCCCCTGTCCGACCTCGATCCAGACGCGCTTGTGGCAGCCTGGCCGGTCGAGCCGCCACTGCTCGACGGTGAAGTGAACCAGCGGCGCGATGCGGGCGCTCTGGATCCGGCCCGCAAGCGATTCGAGCGTGCGCGCCTTGGTCAGAAACGGCAGAGCCGCGCTGCGTTCCATCAGCGCAGCTGAGCGACCCAGACGTTGGTGGAATAAGGAATCGATATCGTCGCCTTGTACAGGCCCAGCAGATACTCCTCGATCGCCGAGACCACCGCCGCGAAGGAGGCGCCCGCCTGCCGCTCCAGCGTCGCATGCGACCGCCAGGCTTGCACGCACTGTGCGATGGTCTGCTCGTGAACGACGCGCGAATCGATATGGACGACCGGCCCGAACAGCCCACTGTCGTCGATCACGGACGTCTGGTCCTGCCGGCGTGTTCCGTACCCGTACGCCGGCATGCGCTGCCGGATGATGGACTCTATTTGCTCCTGGATCGGATCGTCCAAGTGCCGGTTGTTCCACATACAGGCGAACCAGCCGCGCGGTTTGAGGATGCGCGCCGTTTCCCTGAGCGCCGCCGGCCGATCGCACACGTTGAAGGAGCTTCCGAACGTGACCATCTTGTAAGCGCGCGGGGCCTGCCCCGTCTTCTCTCCGGTGCCCTCATGCCAGCGCACGTTCGCCAGAGCGGCGGTCCTTCCGATGCCGTTGGCACGCATGGCTTCGTTGGGCTCGACCGCGGTCACATCCAGCCCCCGCTGAGCCAGCATCCGTGTCAGGTGAGCCACTCCGGCTCCCACGTCGCAGACCTTGTCGCCCTTCATGGCCGCCGCGATCGAGAGCATCGCATCGATGGCTGCGTCCGAGTAGTCCGGACGCATCAGGTAGGCGTCGGCGAGCGCGGTGTAGTCCCAGTCGGTTTTCATGCGTCCTGCATCCCGAAGAGTTGATCCATCAGTTCGTCCGCCATGGCCGCAACGTCGCGGCCCGGCGCAAACGCCAAGGTGCAGTCCGGTTCGTCCGGCTCGTCGATCGGAATATCCAGGCCCGCCACGTCCCGCAGCTCGCCCGCGTCGAAGCGGCGGTAGATCCCCTTGGCGTCGCGCCGGCGCAGTTCCTCGACAGGCACCTTCAGGTAGACCTCGAAGTAGCCGGGCAGGTGCGCCCGGTTCCAGGCATGCACCTCCCGGAACAGGGAAATGGTGGCGATGACGACCGTGTGGTCCTGGGCCGCGATCGTCCGGCACAGGCGCGCATACTGCATCGCGAGCATCAGACGGCTGCCGCGATCGTGATTCCCGGCCGCCGCAACGTCGGCACCGACGACAGCCCGCAATTCGTCACCGTCGAGGAAGACCACCTGCTCCCCCCGGGCGCGAAGCCGTCCGACCACTGCGCGCGCCAGCGTGGTCTTGCCGGCACCCGACAGACCCGTGATCCAAATGACCCGTGAGCCGCGCTGCGCGCGCGAATCCGGCATGAAGGCGCTCCTGTCCGCTCGTGACTGTCCGGTCCGGGCAAGGCTCGAGGCCGCCGGACCCATACCCGGCTGCCGATATCAGGGATCATCTGTCAACGAGCGGGCCCGGAGGATCTGAAAAGACCGCTCAAGCTTGGCCATTTCATGCCGATAGCGCGCATTGCGCGCGCCGTGCCCCGCCAACGATTCCAGTGGTCCCGGCGGCGCGCCGGTTCAGTGGCCGGTGGACGGCGCGCGCAATGCCCGTTGAAGACGCTCGGTGACGAGCGAGACCGCAGCGGCCCATCCTGCTCCCGGCGGCCGCCGCGCGAGCTGGGCCGTTTCATACCAGGGAGCGGCTGCCGATTGGGTCTGCCATTTCCAGTCGGGCGCTGCCGGCAGCAGCAACTGCAGCGGCGTGCCGATGGCTCCGGCCAGGTGCGCGCCGGCCGTGTCCACGCTGACCACCGCGTCGAGCAAACCGACCACGGCGGCGGTGTCCTCGAAGCTTTCGATCGGACGTGGCAGCTCGCGCAGCCCCGGCAGCTCGCTGCGCGCCGCCTCCGCGGCCCGCCCCAGGTTCAGGTTGTAGACCTCCAATCCGCTTGCCTGAACGAGCGCAAGCAGGTCGGCGGCGGCGCATGAACGCCGGGTGAAGGGATTTTCCTCGGTCGAGTGAGCCACGGAGGTCGCGTGAACGATACCGATCCGGGGAGCCGAACCGGGGCTGCAGGCCAGGGCCGAGGACCACTGCGCGCGCCTGAACGGGTCGCACGACAGATAGGCCGGGCGGGCTGCGGTCGCATCGGGCAGCTGCAGCACCAGCGGAAGGCTCATCAGGGGCAGGTGCGCGTCGTGCTGCGGCCAATGGCGCGGGTCCTCGGAAACGCATTCGATCCTCAGGCTGCGGCCGATCAGTGCGGCCAGCGAGTCTGCGCAGGCCAGGGTCAGCCGCTCGCATTGAGCCGCGGCCTCGCGCAGGAATCGTGCAAAAAGGATCGTGTCGCCGAGCCCCTGCTCGGCCAGCACGAGCAGATGCCGGACCGGCCGGCCGTCCCAGCGCGGCGTGCTCGGGCAGCGCAGATGGACCACGCCAGCAGCAAAGCGCTGCTCGTAGTCCAGCCAGCCCTCGGCCAGGCGGCCCAGTCGAAGCAGGCACAGCGAGCGGTTGTAACGGTGCACCGGGTTGCCGGGCCGCAGGCGCAGCAGCTCGTCGAAGTGCGACAGCGCACGCTCGTGCTGGCATTGGAAGCCCGCCAGGCGGGCGGCCGCCAGGTGGGCCACCTCGGAGGCGGAGTTGGCCGCCAGCAGGTCTGCGCAAAGCGCCCCGGCTTCCTCCTGTCCGCCCTGGGCGACCAGGGCGTCGATCAGGCCCGACGTGGCCGCCTCGCTCGCCGGGATCCGCTGCAGAATCTGCCGGAAATTGGCCTCGGCCGCCGCCGGCTGCTGCAGCCTCAGGCACAAGCGTCCCATCAGGAGGCGCGACAGCAGATCGGTCGGGTCGAGGCGCAGCGCGCCGTCGATGGCCTCCAGTGCCTCGGACAGACGCCGTAGCTGGAACAGCGCGTAGCCGAGACCGCGCAGCGCGTCGACCGACCCGGGCGCCAGCTCGAGCGCTTGCGCATAGGCGAGCCGCGCCTCGTCGAAGCGGTACGCCTCGATCGCCCGCTGGCCGCGCGTCAGACAATCAGTCGCCTGGTACATGCGGGATATCCGGGTGCGGGCCGGCCGGCACGGCGCTGCGATCGGCTTCGAGCCGGTAGGCCCAGGCCAGCACCTCCGCGATCGCCACGTACAGGGCGGCGGGAATGTGCTGGTCCAATTCGAATTGCATCAGCGCGGCCACCAGCTCGTGCGATGCGTGGATCGGTACGCCGCTTTCGCGGGCGCTGCGCAGGATCTGCTCGGCCAGCGCGCCCTCGCCCTTGGCGACGATGCGCGGCGCCCGGTCGGTTTCCGCCTGGTAGCGCAGCGCAGCCGCCTGCGCGGGCGGCTTGGTCGGGCTGCGCCCGCCGTCGGCCATCATGGTCCTCGCGCCGGCTCCATGCCGACGTGGGCTGATACCAGGCCCTGGGCCGACAGCGCGCGCTGCAGCTCGGCCAGCCGCGGCCGCACCGCCCCCGGGTCGGCGCAACCGACCACGACCGCCACGGTGCTGCCGCACACGCGGATATCGGCGTCGAACCGGCCCAGGTGCGGCAGCTCCAGGTGCAGCCTCGCGCAGCGCACCGCCGGTTCCGGCGTGTCGCCACCGGATGCCGTGCGGGAGGCGTCCGGGCCCACTTCGAGGCAGGCCGTCGGGTTCAGCCAGGGCAGCGCGATCGATTCGGCCGGTGCCCGATCGCGCGCCGAGGCCGAGGGCGACTGCCACAGCACGCCGGGCGCGGGCGGCGGCCGCGAGGGCGCCGAGCCCTCCGGCGTCGAGGCGGATCGTTCGTCGCCGGCCACGGGCGCGGGGCGGTTCGACACCGGCTCCGTTGGCCGCCGTCCGACCAGCGCCGCCAGCACCGCGTTGCGGGCCGCCTGCGTCAGCACATAGTGGCCCGATCCGGTGGCAATTTCGGCCACCTGGCGATCGGGCGACACGATCAGATCGACCGAGTGACCCGCTGTCGCGGCCCGCTGCAGGTCCGACAGCAACGCGCGCGACACCGGCATCCCGCGCAGCAGCTCCAGCAGGCGCGCCGGATCGACAGGCAGGCGAAGGCCGGCCTCGGGCGCCGCGGAATTCCACGCGTCGGTCCACGCCACCGCCCCCAACCCGAGCACTGCGGAGTCCATGGTCGGTCCCTGTGTCGTGCGTCAACCGGCCGGATCGGTGCCGGGCGGCACTCCGATCAGGCGTTCCAGCTCCAGCAGCCAGGGTTCGGAGCGCATCCGGATCTGTGCGTCGGCCCGCAGAATGTCGCGCAGCAGCTCGATGCGGCGCTGCTGCTCGACCGCGTTCAAGGGCTCGATCGAGGCGGCCTGCTTCAGGCCCTCGATCCGGTCCCGGCACTTCGTTTCCAGGCGCGCGACCTCATCCCAGTCTTCGCGGTGCGCGGCGGTCAGCATGTCGCGGCTGAGCTGCGCGACCTCCTGGTAGCGTTCGATCAGGCGGTGCGATGCATCGCCGGCACCTGCGCGCCACGCATGGCTGTCGTCAGGCGCCATTCAGGCGGCTCGCGCGCGAGAAGCGCTCGCGCCGATCTGGGCCCATGCGGCGCGCAGGTCGGACAACAGCGTGCACGCTTCCTCCAGGGCCCGGCGGTCGTTGCGCAGATTCGCCTGCAACAGCCGCATCGTGATGTAGTCGTACAACGAAACCAGCTTCTCCGCCAGCTGGCCGCCGGCCTCGCGGTCGACGCTGGCCTTCAGCCCTTCCTCGACGATGCGCAGCGCCTTGCCGATCGCCTCGCACTTGGCGGCGACGCGGCGCGTTCCCATGTGCGCCACCGCGAGGCGGATCGCCTCGATCGCGCCGTCGTACAGCAGCAGCGTCATCCGGTGCGGATCGGCCGACCCGACGGCCGTCTGCACCGCAACATTCTGATAGGCCTTGGCCCCGAATCCAGACACCTGCGCCTCCCGGCTACCGAGCTCCATTCCCTATTTCGGCGCCCCCGAGCACCCGGTTTAGCCCGGGCAGCAGCCGTTAAGCCGCGGAAAACCGGTCAAGCCGGCAGGCCCGCCAGCGCGTTGGCCAGCGCGACCTGGTTCTCCTGCGCGACGACCAGATCGCTGTTCAGTTTGCTGTACTGCGCGATCAGGCGCTGCTGGGTCTGGTCGAGCTGGGTCTGCATCTGCGCCATCTGGTCGTTCATCGAGGTAATGGTCGACTGCAGGCTGGTCTGCGTTCCCCCCAGCAGGCCGGTGGGCGAGAGCATCGTTTCGACCGACGAGGACAGCTGAACCGCGAACCCTTGCTGGCTTCCGGTGCCGGTCGCGTTTGAAAACAGCTGCGCCACCGCTGTCGGGTTGGCCGACAGCGCCGAACCGAGCTTGCTCGTGTTCAGGCTCAGCGTTCCGTTCGCCTGGAAATCGATGCCCACGTCCGCCAGCCATGAAAGGCCCGTCACGCCGCTGACCTGGCTTCCCAGGATCGAGCGCAGTTGCGAACTGAGCGCGAACATCGAGGCATCGCCGGTCAAGGTCGACGGCGTGTTGGTGCTGGAGTTGTACGAGGTCAGACTGTTTTCGACGTTGACCAGGCTGTTGTAGGCCTGGACGAAGTTGTTCACGCTGGTGCTGACCGCGCTGTTGTCGCTGCCGACGGTGATCTGCGCCTGCAGCGTCGAGGCGGGCGCCGGCGCTTGTGTCAGGTTCAGCGTCAGGCCGCTGATGGCGGTAGTGATCGAATTGGTCGAAGACGTCAACGGCAATCCGTTGATGCTGTACAGGGCATCGGCGGCCGGCTGGGTCTGGGTCAGGTTCTTGCCGGCACCAGCGGTCGCGGTCGGATCGAACGCCAGTTGCGACAACCCGGAGGTGTTCGTGTTGGTGCCGTCGGCGTCCGCCACCGTCAGCATGAACTGGTTGGCGGTGCCGGTGCTGCTCGACGTCAGCACCAGGCGGCTGCCGAAGTTGTCGGTCACGATCGAGGCATTGACGCCGGCCGCGGCGCTGTTGATCGCGGCCGCAATTCCGCCCAGCGTGTTGTTGCCCGAGTTGATCGTGATATTGACCGGGCTCGACCCCGACTGGGCGGTGAACGTGTTGGTGCCGGAGGTATAAGTGCCCAGCTGGATCGTCAGCGTGCCGGTGCCCACCACCGTGGAGGCACTGGCGAGCGGCGCCGAGGCCGTGGCCTGCGCCTGGGCAATGGCCGACACGATCACCGAGTAGGAGCCCGCTGCCGGCGAACCGGTCACCGTCGCGCCGACCCCGGTGCCGGTCACGGTGGCCTGCGAGGCGGTGAACGCAGAGCTCGTCTTCAGCGCCGTCACCGCGGTGTCGAGACTGGACAGCGCGCTTTGAACCTGTCCGAAAGCGCTCAGCTTGGACTGGACACCCGATTCCTGCGACTTCAGCTGTGTCAGGGGCTGCGACTCGACCGTCATCAGCTCGCTCACCAGCGTGTTCACGTCGATCGGACCGGTGCTGATCGGGCTGCCGGTCAGCGACGTGCTCGGGCTGCTGGTTCCGTTGGACGAGTTCACCCCGTTCAGCGTGCTCGACAGCAGCGAGGCGAGCGAGTTGGAGGTCGTGCTCCCGATGGTCATGGTCCGCCCTTGAAAGCGTCGTCTTCAGGCCTTGCCGCGCAGCAGGGTGCCGCGCGTCGATGCTCCCGACAACGCGCGCGCCGCGGCCAGCATCTCGTCGGACGGTACCTGCCGAATCACCGTATTCGTTCGGGTGTCGACAATCTTGACCAACATCCGTCCCAGCTTATCGTCGAAAACAAACGTCAATTCTCGGTTACTCTGATCGAGCTGCTGGTTGGCCGCTGCGACCGCAGCCTTCAGCTCGGCAAGTGTCGGGGCAGCCACGCTCTGCTGGGGCTCGGAGTGCGCCGGCACCGCGGCCGCGGAGGATTTCGGGTTGGCACCCACGGCGACGCCCGGGGCGGCCTGCGCCGCCGGCATATCGACCGTCATTGAGTGTCCTACCGGACCGATGTTTTGCATGATGCAACGAAGACTCTCGAAACCGGAACGCCTGCTCACCGCCCTCCTCTGAGATTCGGCAGCACCGGCGCCGACTTTAGTCCCGCTCACGGGATGGGGCTCCGATCCGGACGGGCCAAAGAAAAGCGCCCTCCTTCCGGAGGGCGCCTGTCGTGCGTCGGGCCGCGGTGCGCGGCCCGGGTGCCGGCTTACTTCAACAGGTTCAGGACCGATTGCGGCAGCGCATTGGCCTGGGCCAGCATGGCGGTGCCAGCCTGCTGCAGGATCTGCGCCCGCGTCAGGGACGACGTTTCCGTTGCGTAATCGGCATCGCGGATCCGGCTTTGGGCCGCCGACTGGTTGGTGATACCGGTCTGCAGATTCGAAACGACGCCCTGGAACTCGGCCTCCGTGGCACCGTACTTGGCGCGCTCGGTGTTGACCGCCGACAGCGCCGTGTCGATGGTGCTGATCATCGACGATGCGCTGCTATTCGTCAGGATGGTCGCCACCGTCGTCGTCACCGCGGTGATCGACGCGTTGGTCGCCATGTTGGTGGTCGTCACCGAGATCGTCTCGCCGGCGTTGGCACCGACCTGGTAGACCCCGGTGCCTGCGTTGGAGCCCAAAATGTTCAGGCCATTGAAGGTCGTGGTGGTCAGTTCGCGGTTGATTTCAGACGCCAGCGACGTGAATTCCGTGTTCAGGTTCACCAGATCGCTCGAGCCATTGGTCTGGTTGGACGCCTGAACCGCCAGATCGCGCATCTGCTGCAGCATGCCGCCGACGGTCCCCAGCGTGCCGTCCGCGACCTGCGACAACGAGATCGCGTCGTTGGCATTGCGGACCGCAACCTGCATGCCGCTGACCTGCGAGCCCATCCGCGTCGAGATCGCCAGACCGGCCGGATCGTCCATCGCGCTGTTGATCCGCAGGCCCGACGACAGACGCTGAACCGCCGTCGCCAGCGAATTCTGCGTGTTGTTCAGGTTGGCCTGCGCCGTCATCGACAGAATGTTCGTATTGATGATTTGTGGCATTTGAAGCTCCTTTTCCTCTCTAACCGAACTGCAGCCCGATCAAGGGGCCGGGTTGACCCTTTACCCAAGCGGCTGCCGTTCACGTAATGGCGCCTGCCGGTATGTCCGCGCGCCGGATCGACGTCGCGTTACTTGCCTTATCGGTGTCCGTACGTAGGGACTTTAGGAAACCGCTGCATTTGGTGTGCCACGGGCATCGGCTAGCACGTTCTGATAAGAGGGCCGCAGGCATGACAATTCGGCGCATCAGCCGAGCGGTTGAAAAAAAAGCGCGCCGGTGACCGTGGTCGACGCGGCGCGCAGGGCGGGGGAGAAAACTTTGGCGGTCGGTGACGACGTCGCCTCCACCGGGTTATCGGCGTGCCACCGTGCGGCTTTAGGGCATTCGTGAGATAGCCGCCTGCCTGCAAGTCCTTGGAAAACCACGTGTAGGGCCAATTCCTACAGAAGTTCTGCCCTGTTTCCGACACCTGATTTGGCGATGCCCCGATTCAACGCTGCCGGTGAGGTCGCCCAGAATGGGCCCACTTCGCAACGCAATCCGGACCTTCGCAAGTCCGACCCTCTGGAGGAAGAAAAAATGAGCAACCCGCCCGCGATCAACGAACAGCTGCTGCAGGAAGTGCGCGAGGTCAACCTCGCCTACCTGGTGCTGGCCCAGCACATGATCCGCGCCGACAAGGCCCAGGCCCTGTATCGGCTCGGCGTCTCGGAGGAAGTGGCCGCCATCATCGACCAGCTCACGCCGGCGCAATTGATGAAGATCGCCGCCAGCAACCAGCTGATCCTGCGCTTCCGCTTCGACGATGACGTGGTCTGGAATCTGCTGACCAGCCATTCGCGCGCCAAGCTGGCGCCGGGGGCAGCGGTCGCCGGCCTGCACGCCAATATCGTGATGGCCGGCCAGTTTGCCGAGAGCAACTGAGCCGACGGGGTGATCCAATGAGAATCAAGAGCATCGTCAGCGAGAGCCGCCAGATCCAGCGCGCGATCGCGCTGATCAAGCTGGGCGCGCGCCTGCAGGTCCTGGAATCGGAAACCGACCTGTCGTACGAACGGCTGTTGCGCCTGTACAAGGAAGTGCAAGGCGAGTCGCCGGCACGCGGCATGCTGCCGTTTTCGACCGACTGGTTCATGACCTGGCAGCCGAACATCCACTCGTCGCTGTTCCTGAACATGTACGAGTACCTGAACAAGACCACCGAGCTGGAAGAGATCGACGCGATCATCAAGGCCTACGAGCTGTACATCGAACAGACGCGCGCCCAGTCGCTCGAGCCGCTGCTGTCGGTGACCCGGGCCTGGCGCCTGGTGAAGTTCGTCGATGCCGGCATGGTCACGCTGACGCCGTGCTGCAAGTGCAGCGGCAAGTTCGTCACCCACACCTACGAGCTCACCAAGAACTACGTCTGCGGCCTGTGCGAGCCGCCCGCCCGCGCGGGCAAGGGCCGCGGCAGCCAGCGCAGCGAAGAAGAGGTGCTGACCGCGTAAAGGATGCTGTCGGGCAGCCGGCCCCACCCGGATCGGCTGCCGCACCTGCAGATTGCTCCTTCCTCCTCCGACCCTTTACCCGGCCTGGCCGGGTTCTTTTTTTCAGCCCGCGCTCCTATCCGTCGAATAGTGCTCGGTGCCGGGACGAGTTCGGCGCTTTCCGCCCGGCGGGTGTGCCTCGCCAAAGCCCCGCGCCGCTTAAGTCAATCGGCCGGATTGCCGAAAAATGCTTAGCGCATAAGAGACTGGGGACGGGCGGGGCGGCGGCAATGCGCGCGTCCCGCCTTGCCCTGATCGCCGGGGCCGGGTTCAATGTTCATCATCGTCGGTTACATCCTGGTCGTAGGTGCCGTACTCGGCGGCTACGCCTTGGAAGGCGGGGCGTTTCGCGTCCTGCTGCAGCCGATCGAGTTCTTCATCATCGCCGGGGCGGCCATCGGCGCCTTCATAACCGGCAATTCGACCAAGGTGCTGGGCGCGACGGCCAGGTCGGTGCCGAAGCTGCTGCAGGGCTCCAAGTACACCAAGGCGCGCTACATGGCGCTGATGGCGCTCCTGTTCGACATCCTGACCAAGGTCCGCAAGGAAGGGATGATGGCGATCGAGTCCGATGTCGATGAACCGCGCAAGAGCCCGCTGTTCCAGAAACATCCGACCGTGGCTGCCGATCATCACCTGGTCGAGTTCATCACGGACTACCTGCGGATGATGGTTTCCGGAAACATGAACCCGCTGGAGATCGAAAACCTGATGGATCAGGAGATCGACACGCACCATCACGAGGCCATGGCCCCCTCGCACGCGCTGCAGAAGGCCGGTGACGGTCTGCCCGCCTTCGGCATCGTGGCGGCCGTGATGGGGGTCGTCAAGACGATGGCCTCGGTGGGCCAGCCGCCCGCGATCCTGGGCGAAATGATCGCGGCCGCGCTGGTCGGCACGTTCCTGGGCATCCTGATTTCGTACGGTTTCGTCAGCCCGCTGGCGCAGTTGCTGGAGCAGAAGGTGGACGAATCGACCAAGGAGCTGCATTGCGTGAAGGCCACGCTGCTGGCCAGCCTGCAGGGCTACGCACCAGCGGTCGCGGTGGAATTCGGCCGCAAGATCCTGTACTCGACCGAGCGGCCGACCTTCGTCGAGCTCGAAAAGCACGTGAAGCAGAAACGGTAGTGCGATCGGGCGCCGCGCGGCGGCGCCGACAAAGGCGGACATGGCAACCAGCTCGGGCGAAAAGGCCAAATCGACCATCGTCATCAAGCGGATCAAGAAGACCGGCCGTGCCGCGCACGGGGCCGCCTGGAAGATCGCCTACGCCGACTTCGTGACCGCGATGATGGCGTTCTTCCTGCTGATGTGGCTGCTGGGATCGACCACCAAGGGCGATCTGAAGGGCATCGCCGAGTACTTCCAGACGCCGCTTCAGGTCGCCATGAGCGGCGGCAGCGGCTCGGGCGACGCCACTTCGATCATCAATGGCGGCGGCGAAGACCTGACCCGGGTGGTCGGCCAGCGCAAACGCGGTGAGCAGGAAAACCGCCGCAAGAGCGCCGAACACCAGCAGCAGGAGCGGCGCAAGATCGAGGAGCTCACGCGGATGGAGGAGCTCAAATCGCGGATGGAAGGGGCCATTTTGGCCAACGCGACCCTGTCCGAGTTCCGCAATCAGATCCGGGTGGCCATCACCCCGGACGGCCTGCGCATCCAGATCGTCGACGATTTCAACCGTCCGATGTTCGACCTGGGCGGAGCCAAGGTCAAAAGCTACATGCGCGAGATCCTGCGCGAGATCGGCAAGGTCCTGAACCAGGTCGACAACAAGGTCGCCCTGACCGGCCACACCGATTCGGCCCCCTACGCGGGCGGCCAGCGTTCCTACTCGAACTGGGAGCTGTCGGCCGATCGCGCCAACGCTTCGCGGCGTGAGCTGATCGCGGGCGGCATGGAACCGCAGAAAATCGCGCGCGTGGTCGGGTTGGCCGACTCGAACCTGCTGGACAAGGAGGACCCGCGCAACCCGCTGAACCGCAGGATCTCGATCATCGTGCTGAACAAGATCGCCGAGGAGCGGCTGCAGCGCGCCGGCGGCGAGATCGAGGCGGGCGCCCCCGATGAGCTGTCGCAGGCGCTGCCCGAGAACGCGGCCTCCTCCGCCAAGGCTCCGGAGGCCGGGGCCGGGGCCGCCCAGGCTCCGGAGGCCGGGGCCGCCGCCCCCGGCGCTACGCCCACCGACGCCTCCGCCAACGCTACGTCGGCCGAGGCCGCCGAAGCCGCGGCGCAAGCCGCGGCGAAGGCGGCCCGATGAATCGCTGCAGGCCCCGAATCGTAATGTTTGCGCGAGCTTTTCCGGGATTCGGAGCGCTGGCCGCGCCCGCACAATCAGGTCGCGTTCCGGGCGCCCGGCCGTGGCCGCGCTATCCCAGGCAATCGCAGGAGATGAAATGAACGGCGATATCCGCTTCCTGATCGTCGATGACTTTTCGACCATGCGCCGGATCCTGCGCAACCTGCTGAAGGAAATCGGCTTCGGCAACGCCGAGGAGGCCGAGGACGGCGCGGTGGCCTTGTCCATGCTGAAAACCACCAAGTTCGATTTCGTCGTCTCCGATATCAACATGCCCAACATGAACGGTTTCGAGCTGCTTAAGAATGTCCGCTCGGACGAGACGCTCAAATCGATTCCGTTCCTGATGGTGACGGCCGAGGCCAAGAAAGACGACATCGTGCAGGCCGCACAGGCCGGAGCCAGCGGCTATATCGTCAAGCCGTTCACCAAGGCGACGCTGGAAGAAAAAGTGCAGAAGATCCTGACCAAACAGAACTGAGGCGGCGACCATGGGCCACATCGATGCAGCCGCGCAGGCTGCTCCAACACAACCGGACGCCGCCACGGCAGCGCCGCCCGCCTCCGCCACGCTGACCGGGCCGGAGTCCGAGGAAACGATTCACCAGCGCATCGGTCAGCTCACGCGCACGCTGCACGACGCGTTGCGCGAGCTCGGCTACGACCGCGAGCTGATGGACGCCCGCGACAACCTGCCCGACGCCCGCGACCGCCTGGCCTATATCGCGCGAGTCACGGGCGAAGCGGCCGAAAAGGTGCTCAACGCGGTGGACCGCGCGCGCAGCGTTCAGCAGGAGCTCACCGAGCAGGTCGGCGACTTGCGCCAGCGATGGCAGGCGGTGGCCGCCTTTGCCGCCGGCGGCAAAGCCTGCACGCCGGCCGGCAAGCAGCTGATCGACGAGACCTGCGATTTCTTCGGCAGCATCGGCGGCCAGACCGACCGCACCAACGCGATCCTGACCGACATCATGATGGCGCAGGACTTCCACGACCTGACCGGACAGGTGATCCGGCGCGTGGTGGTGCTGGCCCAGGGGCTGGAAGAGCAATTGCTCAAACTGCTGATCGAGACGACGCCGCCCGCCCAACGCCCGCGGCTCGAAGCCAAGCACCTCGAAGGACCGGTCGTCTCGCCGGTCGCTCGCAACGACGTCGTGGCCGACCAGCAGGGGGTCGACGACCTGCTGGCCAGTCTCGGATTTTAAGAAAGGAAAGGAACCGGCCCGCTCAAACGGGCATGTTCATGATCTGGTCGTAGGCCTGCACCAGCCGGTTGCGAACCTGCACGGCTGCCGCAAACGAGATGCTGGCCTTGCTCATCGCGACCACCGTGTCTTCCAGTCCGACGTCTGGATTTTGCAGCGCAAACTGCCGCTGCAGCTCGTCGGACTGCGCTTGACTGTGGCTGACCGCCTTCAGCGCCGCGTCCAGGGACGAGGCGAAATCGAAGCCTTTGCCAGCAGCCTCCTTCGCCAGGGCTTCGGAGGTCAAGGCGGCCGCAGACGAAGCGGCCGGCGCGCCCGCGACGGCCGTGGCAATCTGAGCGTTGATCGATCCAAGATCCATGATGTCCCCCGCAGGCGGCCCTGGATCCGGACCGCAGCGTCAAAATTTAGCCGCGCACTGCACCGTGCACTGCGAAAAGATGGCGCCCATTCGGGGCCCAATTCGTGTCCGCCGGCTCTTCGGCTCTGACCCCATCCGCGGGGATGACGGGTTTTTGGGGTTACTCGCTAGCCCTGATTTCCTCGGCTTATCCGCGTTTACGGGATCTCAAGTCTCCCAATAATCGGAAATCGCTTTGCTACGGGTGACGCGCAAACGCGCGCCCGGACGCCTGCGCCGAACCGATGGACTCCTCGATCGCAGCCACTCAAATCATGCCCACCGGTATCGGACTGACGGCCAGGTTCTCTCCACGCGCGCGCGCCCTGATGGTGCTCGCCGCCGCCGGACTGGTCGCGGTCGTCAGCGCCGCCTGGCTCTGGAGCTCCTCGCCGAGCTACAGCGTCCTTTTCACCAATCTTTCGGACCGGGACGGCGGGGCGGTGATCGCGCAGCTGTCCCAGATGAACGTGCCGTACCGCAACGCCGACGGCGGCACGATCCTGGTGCCGGCCGAC
The DNA here is from genome assembly GCA_035511515.1 of Burkholderiaceae bacterium. Taxonomy (GTDB): domain Bacteria; phylum Pseudomonadota; class Gammaproteobacteria; order Burkholderiales; family Burkholderiaceae_F; genus VBCK01. The sequence goes on from DATKFG010000077.1 coordinate 20,191, forward strand.
AAGGTCCACGAAGCGCGATTGAAGCTCGCCTCGCAAGGCCTTCCGAAGGGCTCGGTGGTGGGGTTCGAGATCCTCGAATCGCAGAAGTTCGGGCTGACCCAGTTCCAGGAGCAGCTGAACTACCAGCGGGCGCTGGAGGGCGAGCTGGCTCGCTCGATCCAGTCGCTGGCGCCGGTTGCCAGCGCCCGAGTGCACCTGGCGCTGCCGAAGAATTCGGGCTTTCTGCGCGACCGGCAGGCGCCGACCGCGTCGGTGCTGGTGCAGCTGCATCCGGGCAAGACGCTCGAGCGGGGCCAGGTGGCCGGCATCGTTCACCTGGTCGCATCCTCCATACCGGAATTGACCCCAAAGAATGTCTCGGTGGTCGACCAGCATGGAACGCTGCTGGCCACCCAGAGCGAGGGGCAGGGCAGCCTGGACGGGGAGCAGCTGGACTACGTCTCGCAGATCGAAACGGCCACGATCAAGCGAATCGAGGACATCCTGGAGCCGATCGTGGGTCGCACCAATGTGCGTGCCCAGGTCACCGCCGATGTCGACTTCTCCAATGTCGAGCAGATGGACGAGTCATACCGGCCGAACCAGGGCAGCGAGAAGGCCGCGATCCGCTCACAGCAGAGCACCGAGAATTCGCAAAGCGCCGGCGCCGGCGCCCAGGGCGTGCCCGGAGCTTTGTCCAACCAGCCGCCGGTTCCTGCGACGGCACCGATCAATGGGCAGCCGGCCGCGGCCACCGCCCCGCCCGCGGCGCCGGGTGCCAGCGCCCACCGCGAGCAGGTCACCAACTTCGAAGTCGACAAAAATGTGCGCCACACGAAGACGGCAAGCGGCGAGATCCGCCGGCTGACGGCCGCCGTCGTCATCAACAACAAGCCGGCTGCGGCGCCCGCCCCCAGCCCGACAACGAGCGGCGCCACGGGCGCCGCGGCGCCCGTGGCGGCGCCCGCCGCAACGCCGTGGTCGCAGAAGGAGATGGACAACATCCAGGCGCTGGTGCGCGAGGCGATGGGCTTCAACGAAAAGCGCGGTGACTCCCTGAATGTGGTCAACGTGCCGTTCAGCCAGCTCGAAGTGCCCCCGCTCGAGCCGACCCCATGGCTGCAACAGCCCGAAGCGATTGCGCTCGGCAAGGAGATCGGCAAGGCGGTGCTGTTTCTGATGCTGACGTTGATCGTCGTGTTCGGCGTGGTGCGGCCGGCGCTCAAGGCGATCAGCTCCCAGACGGTGATCGCGCCCGAGGCGCCGGCGCCAGCGGTCGAGGCGCCCGCGCCGCCGAGACCGGCGATATCGTCCTCACAACTGGACGCGATGCGGCAGATCGCGCGCGCCGATCCCGCCACCGTCGCCAACGTCGTCAAGTCGTGGGTCGGCGAGCCCAAGAACTGATCGAACGCCATGGACGACGCCGGCCTGGAACACGCCGCCATCCTGCTGATGGCCGTGGGCGAAGAGGAAGCCGCCGAGGTCTTCAAGTACCTCTCGCCCAAGGAAGTGCACAAGATCGGCGAAACGATGTCGCGCCTGCGCACGGTTCCGCGCGACAAGATCGACGATGCGGTGGCCCGCTTCCACGCTACCAAGGAGACCTCCTATTCGCTGGTGCGCGACACGGACGCCTTCGTCAGCCAGGTGCTCAAGAGGGCGCTCGGCGAGGACAAGGCCGGCATGCTGCTGGACCGCATCCTTCAGGGGCGCGACGTTTCCGGCATCGAGAGCCTGAAGTGGATGGATTCGGGCACGATCGCCGAACTGCTGAAGAACGAGCATCCGCAGATCGTCGCTTCGATCCTGGTGCACCTGGAGCGGGACCATTCGTCCGAAGTGCTCAAGAGCATGACCGAGCGGATGCGCAACGACGTGCTGTTGCGGGTGGCGACGCTGGACGGCATTCAGCCGCAGGCGCTGCAGGAACTGAACGAGGTGCTGTCCAAGATCCTGGCCGGCAGCGAGAAGCTGAAGAAGGCCACGCTGGGCGGCACCAAGACCACGGCCGAGATGCTGAACTTCCTGGGCAACACGCTGGAGTCGGCCGCCATCGAGTCGATCCGCGAGCACGACGCCGATCTGGCGCAGAAGATCCTGGATCAGATGTTCACGTTCGAGAACCTGAACGACATGGACGACCGTGCGATCCAGCTGCTGCTGCGCGAGATCCAGTCCGAGTCGCTGATCGTGGCGCTGAAGGGCGCCGACCAGGCATTGCGCGACAAGGTCTTCAAGAACATGTCGGGCCGCGCCGCCGAGACGCTCAAAGAGGATCTCGAGGCCAAGGGGCCGGTGCGCGTGTCCGAGGTCGAAGCGGAGCAGCGCGAGATTCTCAAAGTGGTGCGCCGCCTGGCCGACGAAGGCCAGATCCAGGTCGGTGCCAAGGGCGGCGATGACGCTTTCATCTGAGCGCGCGCCGGCGCGCATGGCGGAGGTTCGGTTTGGGTGCATCTGACCGCGTGTTCTCGCGCAAGATCCCGAAGGACCAGGTCGGCGGCGCCGCCAACTGGGAACTGCGCTCGCTCGGCGACAGCGCCCAGGTGTCGCGCAATCCGAACAGCCTCTGGTCGGAACGCGAACGCCGCGCCTTCGAACGCGGCCGCGAACAAGGTGCACTGGAAGCCACCCGGGCGGCCCAGCAGGTCCGCGCGGGCCACCTGGAGCGCATCGGCCAGGTGATCGCCAGCCTGCAGGCCGGCCTGGACGAGCTGGCGACGCGCGGCGCCGACACGCTGCTCGACCTTGCGCTGGAGGTGGCGCGGCAGGTGCTGCGCCGCGAACTGTCGCTGCAGCGCGACGCCGCGCTGCCGGTGGTGCGCGAGGCGATCTCACTGATCGCCGACCACGCCGCGCATCCGCGCGTGCATCTGAACCCGCAGGATCTGGCGCTGGTCAGTGCCGAGCTGGAGGCGGACGCCGGTTATCGCGGTTGCCGTTTCATCGCCGATGTGGGCGTGCAGCCGGGCGGCTGCCGGATCGAGACGGCGCATGGCGAAATCGACGCCACGCTGGAGACGCGCTGGCGCCGCGTGGTCGGCACGCTCGGCGCCAGTGCGCCCGGCCCCGCCGATGCCGACGCGCCGGACCGCGGCGATGCTCGATCCGAGGGGTGAGCCGGATGCAGCCGGGGCGCTACCTGGATTTTCTCGGCGAGTGCCGCGCACTGGCGGCTTCGAGCGAGCCGTTCGAGATGCGCGGGCGCCTGACTCGCGCCGCCGGCCTGGTGATGGAAGCAGTCGGGCTGAGGCTGCCGGTCGGTGCACAGGTGCTGGTGATCCAGGGCGACGGATTGAAATTGGATGCCGAAGTGGTCGGGTTCTCCGGTGAGCGCCTGTTCCTGATGCCGACCAGCGAGCCGCAGGGCTTGCGACCCGGCGCGATGGTGGTCGCACAGGAGCCCAGGGCTGCGCGGCCCAGGCTGGACCGGGTCAATCACCCGTGGCGGCGAACCGAGGACCGCACCCGTCGCCTGCCGATCGGAGATGCGTTGCTGGGCCGCGTGCTGGACCCCAACGGCGAGCCGATCGATCGGCGCGGACCGCTGACCAGCCCGGCCGGGCGCGCGCTGGCCTTCCTGCCTCTGTCGCGCCGCCCGATCAACGCGATGGAGCGCGAGCCGATCCGCACGCCGCTGGACGTCGGCGTGCGCGCCATCAACGCGCTGCTGACGGTCGGGCGGGGCCAGCGCATCGGCCTTCTGGCCGGATCGGGCGTCGGCAAGAGCGTGCTGATGGGCATGATGGCGCGCTACACGTCGGCCGATGTGACCGTGGTGGGGCTGGTCGGCGAACGCGGCCGCGAGGTGAAGGAATTCATCGAGGACATCCTCGGAGCGGACGGCCTGCGCCGCGCAATCGTGGTGGCGGCCCCGGCCGATACGCCCCCGCTGACGCGGCTGCAAGGCGCGGCCTACGCGACCGCGATCGCCGAACACTTCCGCGATCGCGGCCAGCACGTGCTGCTGCTGATGGACTCGCTGACCCGTTACGCGATGGCGGCGCGTGAAATTGCGCTGGCGATCGGCGAGCCGCCCGCCACCAAAGGCTATCCACCCTCCGTGTTCGCGCGTCTGCCCCAGCTGGTCGAACGCGCCGGCAACGCGGCCGCCGGCGGCGGCTCGATCACCGGCTTCTACACGGTCCTGACCGAGGGCGACGACCCGCAGGACCCGATCGCCGACGCGGCCCGTGCGATCCTGGACGGTCACATCGTGCTGTCGCGCCGCCTGGCCGAAGCCGGGCATTACCCGGCCATTGACGTGGAGGCGTCGATATCGCGCGTGATGCCCGCCGTGTGCGATGCCCATCAGATCGAGGCAGCGCGCCGCTTCAAGTCGATCTTCTCGCGCTACCAGCGCAATCGGGACTTGATTTCGGTGGGCGCCTATGTCGCGGGGGCCGACCCGGCGCTGGACACCGCGATCGCCGCCTTTCCCCGCATGGAGGCCTTTCTGCAGCAACCGATGGACCAGCCGTCCTCGCTGCAGGATGCCGCGCAATGGATCGATGCGCTGCTGGCGTCGATTCCGACGGCGTCGGAATGAAGGATCGGATCGTGAGCTCTGAAGCGGGACCGGCCGGACGATGGATGCGACCCAGCTGACCCGGCTGCTGGAGCTGGCGCTGCTCGCGCGCGATTCGGCAGCCTCGCGCCTGGCCGGGCTCGAACAGCAGGTCCAGCAGGCGCGCGAGCACCTGCAGACGCTGGCCGGTTACTCGGACGACTACGCATTGCGGCTGCGGGCCCGTGCGGGCGATGAGCTCGACCCGGCGGCGCAGTCGAACCAGCGCGCGTTCCTGGTGCGGCTGCGGGTTGCATTGGAAACGCAGCAGCGCGAGGTCAGCGCCCGCGAGCAGGCGAGCGCCGCGGCGCGCGCCGAGCTGGCGGTCTGTCAGCGCAAGGTCAAGAGCCTGGAAACGCTGATCGAGCGGCATGCGCAGGAAGAGTCGCGGCGTGCGGCCCGGCGCGAGCAACGCCATACCGACGAGGCGGGCCAGCGCTCCTCGCCACAGACCGTCAGCCAGGCGGGGTCCCAAACGACACAGGATCTGCACCGGCTTTAGAGGCCGGGATGAACGATCGCCCCGCAACCTTCGAGATCGAACGCCGATGAACCCGATACGGATCGCCCCTTCGCCATCGACTTCCACGCCGCAGGCCGATGCGGCCGCGTCCGGCAGCTCCGAGGCCGGCTCAGAGTTCGGACCGATTCTGCTGGCCGCGTCCGGTCAAGCAGCGCCAGCGCCAGCCAGGAGCGCGCCGCAGGCGCAACAGGCGGTCGGATCGCGCGGCTCTGCGCCCCAGGGCGGCGGGGGCGACACCGACGCTTCCGAGCCGGCCGGGCCCGACCGCGCGCTGGCGGCACGCAGCCGCCACAGCGCCGAACCCGATTCCAGGAATGGCAGCGACCCCGCTGCCGCAGCCGCCGCCGCGTGCATGGCCGCGCACGGCGCCCAGGCCCGTTCCGAAGCGGTGCCGGCGGGCGGTCAGAGCGCCGCGATCGCGGCTGTGGACGATGCAACGCGCGCAACCGGCGCGGCCATCGACACGGCCAGCGCCAGCGCCACGCCCGGCATCGCAGCGGCCGCCATCGCAGCGGCGAGCGGCACCGCCGCCGCGTCGGGACCCGCGTCCGCCGTGGCGACCGCTGCGGCCGCCGACGATGCGGCGCGCCCCATCGCGGCTGCGCCCATCGGCGCACGCACACCGGCGCAAGCCGTTGCGCTGCGCGCTGCCGATGCGCAGGCGTCGCAACCGGCGGGCAGTGCGCCCGCCTTCGCCGTGCGGGCTTCGGCGGGCGGGCCCGTGGCGCTTCTAACGAGCGATGTGTCCACGCAGACCGAGGCGGCGGATGGTGCCGATCCGTCCGCCGGATTTTCCGCCGCCCTGCCCGGCTCCGTGCTGGCAGCGGGTCGGGACGGACTGCAGGCCATCGCGCAGGCGGCCGCCGCCGCGCTGGCCGCACCCGCTTCCAAGCCGATCGAGGGTGCGGCGGCGCGCGCCGGCATCGGCGTGGGCGCGATGGCAACCTCCGATGCGGCCGGCGCGCCGACCGCCTCGGCGCCCGGCGCGATCGCACCGGCACCGATTTACACGACCGACGGCCGCTCCAGCGTCGCAACACCGGTCGGCCATCCCGAATTCGGACAGGAACTGTCCCAGCGCGTGGTGTTGCTGGCCCGCGGTGGCGTTCAGACCGCCCAGATCTCGCTTCAGCCCCCCGACCTGGGTCCGGTGGGCGTATCGATCCAGGTACATGGCCACGCGGCCACGCTGGCGTTCACGGCGGCGCACGAGGCCACGCGCAACGCACTGGAAGCCGCCCTGCCGCGCCTGCGTGAAGCGTTTGCCGCCTCCGGCCTGCAGCTGTCCGATGCAACCGTCGGGGGCCGCTCTCAATCCGACTGGGCGGCGTCGGCCCGTCCCCAGGGCGCGGCCCGGCAGGACGACGACGGTGCGGCAGCAGGCGCCGCCCCGGCCTCCGAACCGGCTCCGGCGGGCGTCGCCGCTGCGGTGCGGCTGGTCGACATCTACGCCTGAAATCCTCGCCGAACAGTTGCCCAAAGTCCGGCGTATTCGGCCGATCGGCCCAGCGATGGGTCCCGAATAATCGGCAATCAAAGTGCTGCGCTGATCACATAAATGCGCGAGGCGCGGTCGTTCGGCGCCCATTGGCGGAAACGAGATGGCAGAAAGCAAGCAGGGGGCAGCCCCGGCGCCTGCGGCAGCGCAGGCTCCGGTCAGCAAGCGCCCGTCCAAGAAACTGGTGATCATCGTCGCCGCGACGCTGATGACGCTCGCCGGCGGCGCGGGCGCGTTCTTCTACCTGAAGCGGGCACCGGGGCCAGTGAACCAGGCCGACCGGAAAGAGGAGGCGCGCAAGCTTCCGAACTTCGTCGACCTGGAGCAGTTCACCGTCAACCTGGCCGAGAAGGACCAGGACCAGGACCGCTACATGCAGATCCGGTTCAGCCTGGAGGTCGCCTCGCACGAGGCCGAAGCGACGATCAAGGACATGATGCCGGCGCTGCGCAGTGAAATCCTGCTGGTGCTGGGCGCGCGCCAGTCGACCGACCTGGCCACCCGGGCCGGCAAGGAAGCCCTTGCCAAGGACATCGTCGATGCCTCCAACAAGTCGCTCGAACACACGGGCGCCGACCATTCGGTCACGGCCGTACGCATCACGCAGTTGATCGTCCAGTGAGCCGGCGAACCCGCCATGAGTGAACAGTTCCTCTCGCAAGACGAAGTCGACGCGCTGCTCGAGGGCGTCACCGGCGAGTCGCAGAAACTCGAGCAGCCGGAGCAGACCGGCGGCGTCCGCAATTACGACCTGGGCAACCAGGAGCGCATCGTTCGGGGCCGGATGCCCACGATGGAGATCATCAACGAGCGGTTCGCGCGCAACTTCCGACTCGGCCTTTTCAACTTCATGCGGCGCAGCCCGGAAATCTCGGTCGGGCCGGTGCGTGTCATCAAGTATTCGGCATTCGTGCGCGACATCGCGGTGCCGACCAACATCAACATCCTGTCGCTCGCCCCGCTGCGCGGCTCCGGACTGCTGATCTTCGATCCGAACCTGGTGTTCACCGTGATCGACACGCTGTTCGGCGGCAGCGGCAAGCTGCGCTTCCGGATCGAGGGGCGCGATTTTTCCCCCACCGAGCAGCGCATCATCCAGCGCCTGGTCCAGGTGGCCACCGCCGAGTACGCCAAGGCCTGGGGGAGTCTGTTCAAGTTCGATTTCAACCACCAGCGGTCCGAGATGCACACGCAGTTCGCCAACATCGCGTCGCCCTCGGAGATCGTGGTTGCCACCACCTTCAACGTCGAAATCGGCGACAGCGGCGGAGAAGTGCATTTCTGCTTCCCGTACGCCTCGCTCGAACCGATCCGGGACGTGCTGTACTCGTCGCTGCAGGCCGACGGCCAGGAGCCCGACCGGCGCTGGATCCGCCAGCTGACGCAGCAGGTGCAGAGCGCCGAAGTCGAATTGTGCGGCGAGCTCGCCAACACACCCATCCGGCTGGGCGACCTGGTCCGGCTGCAGGCCGGCGACTTCGTCCCGCTGCCTTTGCGCGACATCATTCCGGTCAAGGTCGACGGCGTGCCCGTGATGGAGTGCAGCTTCGGAACCGTCAATGGCCACATCGCGGTCCGGATCGAGCGCCTGCTGAAGTACTCGCACTTCAGCGAATCCATGGCCGTCGAGGAGACCTGAGGATGGAACCGAGCGACAAGACATCCTCCGTGCCACCCGGCTCGGAAGACGACTGGAGCGCCGCGATGGCCGAGCAGGCCTCGGTCCGGGGTGCGGTGGAACCGGCTGCGCAGCCAGCCAACATCTTTCCGCGGCTGGCGCCCGGCAATACGTCCGAATCGCCGCAGGACCTGGACCTGATCCTGGACATCCCGGTGAACCTGACCGTCGAGCTGGGCCGCACCAAGATACCGATCAAGCACATCCTGCAGCTGGCCCAGGGTTCGGTGATCGAGCTGGACGCGCTGGCGGGCGAACCGATGGACGTGCTCGTCAACGGGTGCCTGATCGCCCAGGGCGAGGTGGTCGTGGTGAACGAGAAATTCGGCATCCGCCTGACCGACATCGTCACGCCGAGCGAGCGCATGCGGCGCCTCCACCGCTAGGGCTTGGAAGGGCGCATCGTGTCCGCAACGTCGCTGACGCCGCTGCTGCTCGCACTGCTGCTGGTGCTCGCGCTGATTCCGGCTGCAGCGTGGCTGCTGCGCCGTGCCGGCCTGGCGCAGCCGAGCTCGGCGGCCGGCTTGCGCATCGTTGCCCAGCTTCCGCTGGGGCCGCGTGACCGCGTGGTGATCATCGAGGTGGCCGATCGGCGCTGGGTGCTCGGAGTCGGCGCGGCCGGGATCACGCGCCTGGGAACGCTGCCGGCCGGCAGCGACGCTGCTGCGGACCCGACCGGGGCCCCTGCCGAACGCAGCTTCGCGGACATCTTCCGCCGCCTGGCAGGGCCGCGATGAAGGCGTCGGCGATCCGGCCGATCCTGACCGCCGCGGCGGTGCTGCTGGCCGTGCTGGCGCTGGCCGAGCCGGCATGCGCCCAGCAAAGCCCGCTGCAGATCACGACCTCGCCGATGGCCGGCGGAGGCACCCAGTACTCGGTGCCGGTGCAGACGCTGCTGTTCCTGACGGTCTTGAGCTTTCTGCCGGCGATGCTGCTGATGATGACCTCGTTCACGCGCATCGTGATCGTGCTGTCGCTGCTGCGGATGGCGCTGGGCACCCAGGCCGCTCCCCCCAACCAGGTGCTGATCGGCCTGGCGCTGTTCCTGACGCTGTTCGTGATGGGGCCCACCTTCGACCGCATCCACGATCAGGCCTATGTCCCGTACAGCGAGCAGAAGATCTCGCTCGAGCAGGCTGTCAACGCCGGATCGGCGCCGCTGCGCGACTTCATGCTGAAGCACACGCGCGAGACCGACCTGGCGCTGTTTGCGCGCGCTGCGCGCGTCGAGACGCCCCAGAGCGGCGCCGCGCAGGCGAGCGAACTGCCGATGCGCGTGGTGATTCCCGCCTTCGTGACCAGCGAGCTGAAGACCGCGTTCCAGATCGGCTTCATGGTGTTCATTCCGTTCCTGATCATCGACATGGTGGTGGCCAGCGTGCTGATGTCGATGGGGATGATGATGCTGTCGCCGGTGCTGGTGTCGCTGCCGTTCAAACTGATGCTGTTCGTGCTGGCCGACGGCTGGAACCTGCTGATCGGATCGCTGGTGGCCAGCTATTCAACCTGAGCAAAGGCAAGCACCGTGACCCCGCAAACCGTTGTGACGATCGGCCAGCAGGCGCTGACCGTGATGCTGCTGCTGGCCGCCCCTTTGCTGCTCACCTCGCTGGTGGTGGGCTTGATCGTCTCCGTGCTGCAGGCGGCCACACAGATCAACGAGATGACGCTGTCGTTCATTCCGAAGCTGATCGGCACATTGGTCGCGCTGATCGTGGCCGGGCCGTGGATGGTCACGTATTTCGTCGACTATGTACGGCGCCTGTTCGAGTCGATACCCGGCACCATTGGTTGACACCCTCACCCCCGGCCCCTCTCCCACTGGCGTGGGAGAGGGGAGCGAACCCGGCAGGCCGGTGCCTTGATCGCATTAACCACCGCGCAGCTCAGTCAGTGGTACGGGTCGGTGTTCTGGCCGCTGACCCGGGTGCTGGCCCTGCTGGCAACCGCCCCGGTGCTGTCGCACCAGGCGATCCCGATTCGCGTCCGGGTCGGCATCGCACTGGCCATCACGCTGGCGATCGCGCCGGTGGTGGGCGCGCCGCCGCTGGCCGGTGTGCTCGAAGCTCGCGGATTGGTGTCCCTGGCGCACAACATCCTGGTCGGGCTGGCACTGGGGTTCGCGGTGCGGCTCGTGTTCGTCGGCATCGAACTGGCCGGCCAGATGATCGGCCTGCAGATCGGGCTGTCGTTCGCCGGTTACTTCAGTCCCGACTCCGGTCAATCCGAGAACGTCGTGTCCAGCTTCATGGCGATGCTGACGCTGCTGATGTTCCTGGCCGTTGACGGCCACCTGATCCTGCTGTCGGCGCTGGTGGAAAGCTTTCGCGTCTTTCCGGTCGAGGCCGCCGGTGGATCCCCGATCGATCCGCTAATGCTGGTTCGCGCGGCCGCGGACGTGTTCGCGATCGCACTGACGATCTGCCTGCCGATCCTGGCGGTGATGCTGCTGGTCAACGTGGTGCTGGGCGTCATGGCCCGCATCGCACCGCAACTGAACCTGTTCGCGGTCGGTTTCCCGTTGACGGTGCTGGCCGGCCTGGCGGCGCTCGCGCTGTTCCTGCCGACGCTGGAGGCGCCGATACGGGCCGTGCTCCTGAAGGGCCTGGCGGCATTGCCCGGGTCCGGCTGACGCCCCGGCTACAATGGCCTGGCAGCGGGTGCAGCGGGCTCAAGCCTAAGCGTCGCGCCGGCCTCCTTATGGATCCTACCGAGCGAACCGGCGCCCGCCTCCTGGTCGATCAATTGCTGATCCAGGGGGTCAACCAGGTTTTCTGCGTTCCGGGCGAAAGCTACCTGGCGGTGCTGGACGCGTTGCACGATGTCGCCTCCGCGGTGCGGCTGACCGTCAACCGCCACGAGTCGGGGTCTGTCTTCATGGCCGACGCCTACGCGAGGCTGACCGGCCAGCCCGGCGTCGCGTTCGTCACGCGCGGTCCGGGCGCCAGCAATGCCGCCATCGGCATCCACAACGCGCGCCAGGACTCCACGCCGCTGGTGCTTTTCATCGGACAGGTCGACACCGAGCACCTGGGCCGGGAGGCGTTTCAGGAGATCGACTATCGCCCGATGTTCGGCGAGGTCGCCAAGGCCGTCGAGCAGGTCGAGCGGGCCGACCGCATTCCTGAAGTGGTGGCGCGCGCGTTCCAGTGCGCCAGCAGCGGGCGCCCGGGGCCGGTCGTGGTCGCATTGCCCGAGGATGTGCTGGGGCACAGCGTCCGCGTCGCCGATGCGCTGTGCCACCAGCCGGTTCAGGCCGCCGCCACGGACACCCAGATCGCGACGCTGCGCGGCCTGCTCCGGCAGGCGCAGCGTCCGCTGCTGATGCTGGGTGGGCCCGGCTGGACCGTGGCGGCCCGGGACAACCTGCGCCGCTTCGTCGAAGCCAACGACCTGCCCGTGGTGTGCGGCTTCCGATTCCAGGACCGCTTCGACAACGAGCATGCGAACTACATCGGCGACGCCGGAATCGGGATCAATCCGAGACTGGCCCACCGCATCCGGTCGGCCGACCTGGTGATTGCGATCGGCCTGCGCCTGGGCGAAATGACCACCGGCGGCTACACGCTGCTGCGGGCGCCGGTCCCCGAACAGGCGCTGGTGCACGTGCACCCCGGCCTGGAAGAGCTGGGCCGGGTGTACCAGGCGCAGCTGATGATCAGTTCGGGCATGCCGCAGTTCGCTGCGCGGCTGGCGGCCATGACGCCGATCGAATCGTCCGGCTGGGGCGAGCAGACCCGGGCCGGCCGCGCCGAGTACGAGCAGTGGCAGCAGCGGCCGGCGCTGTATCAGCAGCACGAGCCGGCGCTGGACCTGTGGCAGGTGATGCGCCAGCTGCGCCAGGCGATGCCGCGCGATGCGATCGTCGCCAACGGGGCGGGCAACTTCTCGATCTGGCTGCACCGGTTCTTCCGATACGGGGCGCCGGCCACCCAGATCGCGCCGACTTCCGGCTGCATGGGCTATGGCGTGCCGGCGGCGATCGGCGCCAAGATCGCCGCGCCCGAGCGCACCGTCGTGTGCGTCACGGGCGACGGCGACCTGATGATGAGCGTGCAGGAGCTGGCCACCGCCGCCCAGTATCACGCCGGTGTGATCTTCCTGGTGCTGAACAACGCGATGTACGGCACGATCCGCCTGCACCAGGAGCGCCGCTTCCCCGGCCGCGTCAGCGGCACCTCTCTGGTCAATCCGGACTTCACCCAGCTGGCCCGATCGTTCGGGGCGATGGGCGTGCGCGTGACCGACACCGCGGCGTTCGCGCCAGCCCTGAACGAGGCGGTGGTCTACTGCCGCGAGCGCCGCCTGCCGGCGCTGATCGAGCTGGCGTGCGATCCGGATCTGCTGACGCCGGAGGCGACGGTCGCGTCGCTGCGTGAAGCCGGCAGCCGGTAACCGGCCCCGGTCACGGATCGGGGCCCGCCACCAGGTCACGCACGACGGCTTCGGCATCCAGCGCATCTTCGAAACCGAGCGTCAAGGCGGTCTGAATCGCGACCCGGCCTGGCCCCTGAGCCAGCGCTTCGGACAGCACCGGATCGGGTTCGACCTTCAGGGAAGTGGTTGCGCGTCCGGTCAGCCGGACCAGCGCCTGCAGCAGCGCATCCACGTTCAGCGCGCGCGCCGGCGCATTGACCACGCCGGCCAGCGCCCACGCTGACGCCGGCAGCTCGTGCGCATGCAATAGGGCCCGCGCGGCCGCCGGCGCCGACGTCAGCCACATCGGCGCCTCGCACGGGATCGGGCAGGTCGCCGGGCGGCCTTCATACAACGCCCGCATCAGCTCGCCCAGGAAGGCGGCGCAGCCGGGGGCGGCCGCAATCAGCGCAAGCCTCAGGCTGCGGCCGTCGACCTGGCCGCGCCGCGCGGCTTCCTCCAGCAGCAGCTCACCGATCAGCGCGGTGAGCCCTTCCCGGCTCGCCGGCAGCGCCGAATGCAACCCGGCGCGCGCGCCATCGGCCGCGAACCTGCTGGCCAGCACGACTTTCGGCCGCGAGGACTGCAGCTGGCAGACGGCAAACAGGTCGCGCAGGCTGTCGGCCAGGCCGAACGAGGGTGTGGGCTGGTCCGCGCCGGCGCTGCTGTCCCACACGTGGAACACCGAGTCGGTCACCGTGCCCATCACCGCCTGCAACAGGCGCGGGCCGCCCAGGTCGGCACGCACATATTCGACGCGCGCCTCCACGAACAGGCGGGGAGGCTGAGCCCGATCGACCGAGATCACGCGGCGAACCGGCGCCGGCCCCGCGTCGCCGCGCGTCAACACGCCGCGCGCGGCAATCGCCTTCAGCAGCGCCTGCCCGAGCACGCCGGCTCCACCGATCACGACGATCTGCATGCGGTCACGTAGAAAGATTCTGTGGCAGAGGCGAGGCTGCCAGCAGCGGCGCCGCCGCCAGACCGAGCAGAACTGCGCTCACCCCGTAGAGAGCGCCCGCCGTGACCGCCGTTTGCGGATCGACCCCGACCAGCGGAAACGCGAGCAAAGCCATCAGCTCCCGGGCGCCGAAGCCGCCGTAGGACAGCGGCACCACGCCCGCGATGAACACCGGAGCCGCGATCGCCTGCACCGCCAGGTAGCCGGCTGCGCCTCCGGCCGCAATCTGACACAGCCACAGTGCGAGCGCGCTCAGCACCTGCACCAGCAGGGAGATCCACAGCGAGCGCGCCAGCGGCCGCCCGCGCGCCACGGTCAGCTCGTGCAGCTCGGCCAGTCGCGCCAGCAGGCGCGATGAGCCGCCCCGCGCGCGGGCGCTCGCCATCGGCACCCGCAGCGGCACGAAGGGCAGCGCCACCGCGGCCGACAGCGCGCCCAGGTAGGCCCACGCGATCGACCGCACGTCCAGCCGGGCGGCGCTACCCGGAAGGTGCAGCGCATCCAGGTGACCGCTGAAGACCAGGCCGAGCCCGGTGCACAGCGACAGCAGGCACAGGATCCACAGGCCGCTGGCGCGGTCGAGCAGCACCGACAGCGCCGACTCGCCCAGCGGATTGCCGAGGCGCTGCAGGCGCACGCTGCGCAAGGTATCGCCGCCCAGAGTCGCTCCCGGCAGCACCACGTTGATCGCCATCGCCTGCGCGTAGGCAAGCCGCAGGTCGCGCGCCGGCGCCTTCAGACCCAGGATGCCGGCGATCGAGATCCAGCGTGCTGCCGAAATCCACTGCGCAGCGGCCACCGCGAGCACGGCGAGCGCGAACCAGACCGGGTCGACGCGGCGCACCTGCTCCAGCAGCGCACGCAAGCCGACCAGCCAGGCCGCCAGCGCGAGCAGCGCCAGCGCCACCAGCAGGCGCAAGGACAGCATCGCGAGCCGCCGGCCCGGCCAGCTCACCCGGGGTCCCTCAGAGCATCCTTCTTTACGTTCACAGGGGCCGTGCCCGTGTCCAGGCCCCTGAGCACGTACTGCCGCCTTCCTTCAGGCTCGTGATACACGCGGGTGAGCAGCTCGCCCAGCACGCCGGTCGCGAGCAGCTGCACGCCGATCAGCGTCAGCAGCGCGCCCAGAAGCAGCAGCGGGCGGCCGCCGATCGGGTGGCCGAGCACGAGCTTGTCCACCGCCAGGTACAGCAGCAGAACCGAACCGATCGCGATCAACACGCTGCCGACCGCGCCGAAGGCGTGCAGCGGCCGGTGCAGGAAGCGCATCATGAACTTGACCCACAGCAGGTCGAGCAGCACGCGAAATACGCGGTCGATGCCGTACTTCGAGCTGCCGCGCGTGCGGGGATGGTGGCGCACCGGCACCTCGACCAGGCGCGCGCCGGCTTCCACGGCCAGCGCCGGGATGAATCGATGCATCTCGCCGTACAGCCTCACGTTCGCCAGAATCGGTCGCCGATACACCTTCAGCGCGCAGCCATAGTCGTGCAGGCGCACCCCGGTCACCGCCGAGATCAGCCGGTTCGCAATCCACGAGGGCAGCTTGCGAGACCAGGTCGCGTCCTGCCGCTGCTTGCGCCATCCGGATACGGCGTCGATCGAGCGGTCGGCCTCCAGCAGGTCGAGCAGGCGGGGAATCTCGGCCGGCTCGTTCTGCAGGTCGCCGTCCAGCGTCACCACCAGCTCGCCGCTGGCGTGGTCGAAGCCGGCCTGCAGCGCGGTCGACTGGCCGTAGTTGCGGATCAGCGCCAGCGGCTTGAGCCAGTCGCGGCCACGCGCGAGCTCGGCCAGCAGCGGCTGCGAGCCGTCGGTCGAGCCATCGTCGACCAGTACCAGCTCGAAAGGACGCCCGGTCGGAGCCATCGCCGCGTCGATCCGGGCGACCAGTTCGCTCAAGTTGTCGCGTTCGTTGAAAACGGGCACGACGATCGACACCGACGCTGCGGGAGCCGCCCGTCCGGGGCCGCGCCGCTGCTCGTCGGCGCGGCCGCCGGCCGGCGCGCGGCCGTCGTGATCGATGCTGGCGATGGATGCCATCTGGTCGCGCTTCAGCGAGAGTTTGACGTCAGAGCACAAGTCATCCGGCGGTAATGATAGGCGCGGCCCGGCACGATCGTTAAGCACTGTCTGCGTACAATCACCGGGCCTCATCTTCCTCCCGTCGCGGCGCAGCGCAGCCGTTCAAAGGCCGTCGAATGAAGATCACCGTGATCGGAACCGGCTATGTAGGACTCGTCACCGGAGTCTGCTTCGCCGATGTCGGCAACGACGTGCTGTGCATCGACATCGACGAGTCCAAGATCCAGCGCCTGCTGCGTGGCGAGATGCCGATCCACGAACCCGGGCTGGACGATGTTGCAGCCCGCAATGTGCGCGCGGGACGCCTTAATTTTTCGTCGGACTACGGGCGCGCGATCGCCCATTCGGACGTCTTCTTCATCGCGGTCGGAACCCCCACCGACGAGGACGGCTCGGCCGATGTGCGCCATGTCGAGGCCGCAGCCCGCGAGCTCGGCAGCCGCCTGCATCGCCAGGCGCTGCTGGTGGTCAAGTCCACGGTGCCGGTCGGCACGGCCGAGCGCGTGCGCCGGGCGGTCGAGGAGGAACTGGCCGCGCGCGCTGTCAAGGTGCCGATTTCGGTCGCATCGAATCCCGAATTTCTGAAGGAAGGCGCCGCGATGCAGGACTTCATGCATCCGGATCGTATCGTCATCGGGGCCGAGGAGCGGTACGCGATCGATCTGCTGACCGAGCTGTACGCGCCGTTCAATCGCAACCGCGAACGGCTGGTCGTGCTGGACACGCGTTCCTCGGAGCTGGCCAAGTACGCGGCCAATGCGATGCTCGCGACCCGGATTTCGTTCATGAACGAGCTGGCGCGCCTTTCCGAGAAGCTGGGCGCCGATATCGAGCGCGTGCGCCACGCGATCGGAGCCGATCCGCGCATCGGACCGAGCTTCCTGTACGCGGGCGCCGGTTATGGCGGCTCGTGCTTTCCGAAGGACGTGCGCGCGCTGCTGGCGATGGCGCGCGAAAACCTGCTGCCCGCGCGCGTGCTGTCGGCGGTACACGACGTGAACGAGGAGCAGAAGCACCTGGTCGCCAGCCGGCTGCGCGAAGCGCTCGGCAGCGATCTGCACGGCAAGGTGGTCGCCGTCTGGGGCCTGGCGTTCAAGCCGAACACCGACGATGTGCGCGAGGCACCCAGCCTGGTGCTGATCCGCGACGTGATCGATTCCGGGGCGCGCGTGCGCGCCTACGACCCGCAGGCCCGGCACACCGCGGCCAGGTTTCTGAGCGAGCTGAAGCGGCGCATCGAATTCTGCGATTCGGCCCACCAGGCCTGCGAAGGCGCCGATGCGCTGGTGGTGGTCACCGAGTGGCTGGAATTCCGCAGCCCCGACTTCGCGTGGCTGGCTCGCACGCTGCGCGCGGGCGTGCTGATCGACGGCCGCAACCTGTACGAGCCGCGTCTGGCCCGGGCCGCCGGACTGCGGTACTACGGGATCGGCCGGGGGCCGGCCCGCTGAACGGCGCAAGGCCTCGTCCGATCCCATGATATTGGTCACCGGCAGCGCCGGCTTCATCGGACAAGCCGTGTGCGCCGCGCTGCTGGCGCGCGGCGAGCACGTGGTGGGTCTGGACAATTTCAACGACTACTACGAGCCGAGGCTGAAACGCGACCGCGTCGCACGCCTTGCTTCGGAGGCGCACTTTGCGCAGGTCGAGGCCGAGCTGGCGGACCGCGCCGCGCTGGACGCGCTGTTCGCGCGCTTGCGGCCGCGTCGCATCGTTCACCTGGCGGCACAGGCGGGCGTGCGCCATTCGTTCGATCATCCGGAGGCCTATGTCCGCAGCAACCTGGTCGGCTTCGTCAACCTGCTGGAAGCGGCCCGCCACGACGGTTCAATCGAGCATCTCGTCTATGCGTCCTCTTCGAGCGTATATGGCGGCAATCTGAAACAGCCGTTCTCGGTGGACGATGCCGTCGATCAGCCGATCAGCCTGTACGCGGCGACCAAGCGGGCCAACGAGCTGATGGCGCGCGTGTACGCGCTGCAGTTCGGACTGAGGCTGACCGGTTTGCGCTATTTCACCGTGTACGGTCCGTGGGGCAGGCCGGACATGGCTCCGGTAAAGTTTGCGCGCGCGCTGCTGGCTGACCGTCCGATCGAGGTGTACGGCCATGGCGACATGCGGCGCGACTTCACCTATATCGACGACGCCGTGGCCGGCACGCTGGCCGCGCTGGACGACACCCGGCACTTCGGCGCAGTGCCGCACCGCCTGTACAACCTGGGCAACAGCCACCCCGAGCCGCTGATGCGTTTCATCCAGGAGCTGGCGCGGGCGGCCGGGCGCAGCCCGGTTCTGCAGATGCGGCCGATGCAACCGGGCGACGTGCGCTCCACTTCGGCCGACATCGAGGCCACCACGCGCGACCTGAACTGGCGCCCGACGACCCCGATCGAGGCCGGGCTGCCGCCGATGCTCGAGTGGTGTCGCAGCTACTACGGCGGCGGATAGTCAGGATTGCGCGCTGGGCGCGCTCCCGGGTCGAAGTCTGCAGCCCGGCACAGCGCGTGAATCCGTCAAGTGCCATGCCCCGCGTCCGGCGTCTGCTCCGCCGGCCAGGGGTGCTCGGACTTGCCGTTGAAGATGGAGTCCTTCTCGGCGGGCGCAAGGGTCCAGTCGCCCCGTGCGATCTCGGCCTGGAGCTGGCCGGGCGCCCAGCCCGAATGGCCGACGAAGATGCGCAGACCGTCCATGGGTTTATCCCGGCTGAGCAGCTCGCGCAGCAATTCCAGGCTCCCGCTGACGTAGACGCCCTCAAAGGCCTGGATCGCATGTTCGCGCGGCGTATCGGTGCGAAAAAGAAACCACACGGTCTCGATTTCGACCGGGCCGCCGAAGTACACCTTGTCGTGCAGTTGCGCGAGGCGTTCCAGATCGGGGAAAAGATGCGAGACGGCAACCTTCGTGGGCCTGTTGATGATGACGCCGGCGGGGGCAGGACCGATGTTGTTCATCACCAGCACCACCGAGTCCTTGAAATGGGGATCGGGCAGCTCGGCGCGAGCAACGAGGAGGATTGCGGTTAAAGGCTTCGCGTCGTCGGCGGAGGTCGGCCACGACGTCCCGAACAGGAGCAGGAACGCGCACAGGGCTCGGGTCGCGTCCCGCAGGAGATGAAGGCACAAACCGCTTCTCACTGGCCGACACCCGCCTCCGTGTCAGTTAGCGCAGTGTATCCGACCGCTTGCGGGCGAGCTCCTCAGGACGGGTCGTCGACCAGGGCGCGCCCCGCTTTCGTAGCCAGGAACCACGCCGACAGAGACAGGTCGGACGGTGCGATGGGCCGGTAAGAGTTCGACTTTTGATCCAGTTCGAATGCCTGCACCAGGCCGCTCGCCACCAGCCGCGCCAGCGCAGCGCAAACCGACTCGTTTGAAACCGAGCTTCCGAATTCGAGGGCGATGCCCCCGGCGAGGGTCTTGGGCGTCTCGAAATCGTCCAAGAGCCATCCCAGCACTTCGGCTTCCAGCGGATCGAGGTTCATGCGATCAGATCGCGAGCTTCCACTGAAACGTCTCGCCCGCCCCGAGCGGAACCACCCGCTCGGCCCCAAATGCCAGATCGGCAGGCGCCTGCCAGGGCTCGCGCCGCAGGGTGATTGTCTCGCGATTGCGCGGCAGGCGGTAGAAATCGGCGCCGTGAAAGCTCGCGAACGCCTCGAGGCGGTCCAGGGCGCCGGCCTGCTCGAAACAGTCGGCGTACATCGGCAGCGCCACGGGCGCCGTGAAGCAGCCCGCGCATCCGCACGCCGATTCCTTGTCACGCACCGCGTGCGGCGCGCTGTCGGTTCCCAGGAAGAACTTCGCACTGCCGCCGGTGGCTGCCCGCAGCAACGCCTGCCGATGCATCTCACGCTTCAGTACCGGCAGGCAGTACAGGTGGGGCCGGATCCCGTTGCGGCCGTCCGGACCGACAAACAGCGCGTTGCGGCTGTAGCGCAGGTGGTGGGCGGTGATCGTCGCTGCGATCCGATCGCCGCCCTCCTGCACACACTGCACCGCCTCGCACGTGGTGATGTGCTCGAACACGATGCGCAGCGACGGAAAGCGGCGGCGCAGCGGCAGCAGCACCGAATCGATGAACGCGCGCTCGCGGTCGAACACGTCGGCCGCCGGGTCGGTCGACTCGCCGTGCACGAGCAGCGGAAGGTCCAGCGCCTGCATGGCCTCCAGCGCCGGCGCACATCGAACCGGATCGGTCACCCCGCTTTCCGAATGCGTGGTCGCGCCGGACGGATACAGCTTGACCGCGTGCACCAGACCCGAAGCGTGCGCGCGCCGGACCTCGGCGGCGGGCGTCGCGTCCGTCAGATACAGCGTCATCAGCGGCTCGAAGCGGTGCCCGGTCGGCAGCGCCGCCAGGATGCGCTCACGGTACGCAAGCGCCTGCTCGGTGCGCGTCACCGGCGGGCGCAAATTGGGCATCACGATGGCGCGGGCGAACACTCCCGAGGTGTGCATCAGCGCGTCCTTCAGCACCGGGCCGTCTCGCAGGTGCAGGTGCCAGTCGTCGGGACGCGTGATGGCCAGCGTCTGCATCGGCGCCGTCACGCCTTGGGCGTGCGCCGGATCTTGGTCGGGCGCGTCAGGACCTCCGGCTGAAGGATCTCGCGCAGCTGTGCGGCCGAGATCAGGCCCCGTTCGAGCACGAGCTCGGCCACAGGGCGCCCGAACTTGATCGCATCCTTGGCCACCTCGGATGCCGCCTCGTACCCGATATACGGATTGAGCGCGGTGGCCAGGCCGGCCGACAGGTTCACTCTCTTTTCCAGCAGTTCGACGTTGGCGCGGATGCCGTCCACGCAGTTGTGGGCCAGCGTGCCACAGGCGGCCTGCAGGTGCGTGATCGACTTGAACAACGAGTAGGCCATGATCGGCTCGAAAGCGTTCAGCTGCAGCTGCCCGGCCTCGGAGGCCATCGTCACCGTGATGTCGTTGCCGATCACCTCGAACGCGACCTGATTCACGACCTCGGGAATGATCGGGTTGACCTTGCCCGGCATGATCGAAGAGCCGGCGGCGCGGGGCGGCAGCATGATCTCGCTCAACCCGGCCTGGGGGCCGGAGGAGAGCAGCCGCAGGTCGTTGCAGGTCTTGGACAGCTTGCACGCGATCCGCTTGAGCACGCCGGACAGCTGAACGAAGGCGCCCGTGTCCTGCGTGGCCTCGATGAAATTGGCGGCCGGCTTGATCGGCACGCCCGAAAACTGCGCCAGGTAGCGGCAGGCGAGCGGAGCGTAGTCCGGATCGGTGTTGATGCCGGTGCCGATCGCCGTGGCGCCCAGGTTCACCTCGGTGATCAGCGCCATCGCCTCGCGCAAGCGCTCCTCGTCCTCACCGAGCATGATCGCGTACGTCGTGAATTCCTGCCCCAGCGTCATCGGCACCGCGTCCTGCAGCTGGGTGCGGCCGATCTTCAGGATCTCGCGGAACTCGAACGCCTTCTTCTCGAAGGAGCCGCGCAGATCGGCCATCGCAGCGAGCAGCCGCCCGATCGCGAAGCACAGGCCCACCTTGACCGCGGTCGGATACGTATCGTTGGTGCTCTGCGAGGCGTTGACATCGTCGATCGGATGCAGCACCTTGTACTCGCCGCGCCCATGGCCCATCAGCTCCAGCCCGCGGTTGGCGATCACCTCGTTGAAGTTCATGTTGGTCGAGGTGCCCGCCCCGCCCTGGATCACGTCGACCACGAACTGGTCATGCAACTGGCCGGACTCGATCTCCTCGCAGGCCCGCACGATCGCGTCCGCCTTGACGGGCTCGATCAGTTTCAGATCGCGGTTCGCGCTGGCCGCCGCCCGCTTGACGATCGCGAACGCACGGATCAGATCGGTCACCACGCCGATCGGCACCGACGAGATCGGGAAATTCTCCAGCGCCCGCATCGTATGGATGCCGTAGTACGCCTGCGCCGGAACGGCCATCTCCCCGAGGGAGTCGCGTTCCACGCGGACCTCGCCTGCTTGCTGGCCGATTTTCGTGCGCGTCATCGTGTCTCTCCTGTCACCGTCATCTCCGCCCCTGTCCCGCTGGCGCGGGGGCTGGACCTTCTGTCTCCACCCTCACCCTCTCCCGCTGGCGCGGGGCTGGACCTTCTGTCTCCACCCTCACCCCCGCCCCTCTCCCGCTGGCGCGGGAGAGGGGAGATTCGTGCGGGGAATGGCCCATGGCCATTCCCCGAAGGATCGGATGGGATCAGATGGTTGCCGGGTCCCGTTCGTCTTCGCGCTGTTGCAACGCCCACATCCGCGCGTACAGGCCCTGGCGCGCCAGCAACTGGTCGTGGGTGCCGCGCTCGACGATCCGGCCCCGGTCCATCACGACGATCTGGGCCGCATCGACGATGGTCGACAGGCGGTGCGCGACTACGAGCGTGGTGCGATTGGCCGCGACCTCTGCCAGCTCGGACTGGATCACGCGTTCGGTGCGCGAATCCAGCGCGGAGGTGGCCTCGTCCAGCACCAGGATCGGCGGGTTCTTCAACAGCGTGCGCGCGATCGCGACCCGCTGCTTTTCGCCGCCCGACAGCTTCAGGCCCCGCTCGCCCACCAGGGTCCGGTAGCCGTCCGGCAGCGACTCGATGAACTCGTGGATGTGCGCCATGCGCGCGGCGGCGACGATTTCGGCGCGGCCGGCGCCGGGCCGGCCATACCCGATGTTGTATTCGATCGTGTCGTTGAACAGCACCGTGTCCTGCGGAACGATCCCGATCGCCGCCCGCAGCGACTTCTGCGTGACATCGCTCACGTCCTGTCCGTCGATCAGCACGCGCCCGGACTGCACCTCGTAAAAGCGGAACAGCAGCCGGCCCAGCGTGGACTTGCCCGAGCCGGTCGCTCCGACCACCGCGCACGTGGTGCCGGCAGCGATCGTCAGGTCGACATCGAACAACACCTGGCGGCGGGCGTCGTAGCTGAAGTTCACGTGCTCGAACCGAACTCCCGGGCTGGCCCCGTCCGGCGGCAGTGCCAGCGGGGCCGCATCCGGCCGGTCGGCAACCTCGCGCTGCTCCTGCAGCAGCCGGAACATGCGCTCGACATCGGCCAGCGCCTGGCGCAGCTCGCGGTAGATCACGCCCAGGAAGTTCAGCGGCACGTACATCTGCAGCATGAACGCATTGACCAGCACCAGGTCGCCGATGGACATCCGTCCGGCCGCGACGCCGGCGGCCGCGCGCCACAGCATCAGGGTCAGTCCGGCCGCGATGATCACCTGCTGACCGCTGTTCAGCACGTTCAGCGACTGCTGAGCCAGGATGCCGACGCGCTCCTGCTGCGCCAGCGTCGCGTCGTAGCGTTGCGCTTCGTAGTCCTCGTTGTTGAAGTATTTGACCGTCTCGAAATTCAGCAGCGAATCGACCGCGCGCGACGAGGCCTTGGCATCCAGCTCGTTGACCTGGCGCCGGAACTTGGTGCGCCAGTTGGTCACCACCAGCGTGTACGTGATGTACAGCCCGAGGCTGACCGCGACGATCAGCGCGAACGATGGTTCGTAGTGCGACAGCAGATAGCCGAACACCAGGCCGATCTCGACCAGGGTCGGCACGATCGAGTACAGCGTGAAGCTGACCAGCGAGGAAATGCCGCGGATGCCGTGGTCGATCTCGCGCGTGACCGCGCCAGTGCGCCGCTCCAGGTGATACCGCAGCGACAGCGAATGCAGGTGCCTGAACGTTTTCAGCGCGAGCGCGCGCACGGCCGACTGCGTCACTCGCGCGAAGAAGAACTCGCGCAGCTCGGTGAACACCGATGTGGCCAGCCGCAGCGCTCCGTAGGCAACGATCAGTGCGATCGGGATCGCCGCCGGCGCCGCATCGCGCGGCACCGACAGGCTGTCGACGATGTGCTTCAGCAGTACCGGCACGCCCACCACGGCCACCTTGGCCCCGATCAGGCACAGCACCGCGAAGACCGCGCGAGTCCGGTAGGCCCACAGGTAGGGCAGCAGCATCCGCACCGTGTGCCACTGGCTGCGCCCGGGCTCGGGCGGAACGTGCGGCGTGCGGCCGGGCGGCGGCCTCACGCCTCTCACCTGCTGCTCCTCATGGTCGAATGCCTTCCAAATTGCCTGCGCCTGCGGCATTATCGCGCGGGTTCCTTCGAGCGCGCGACCCTGACGCTGATCGAGATGACCGACCGCGTTTCCCTGCCGGACGAGGAGCCGATCCTTCGCGTGGTTCCGATGCCCGCCGATGCGAATATGCACGGCGACGTGTTTGGCGGCTGGATCATGTCCCAGGTCGACATCGCCGGCGGGATCCTGGCCGCCCGGCGCGCCAACGGGCGGGTGGCCACGGTCGCGGTCACCAGCTTCGTGTTCAAGCAGCCCGTGTTCGTCGGCGACCTGCTGTCATTCTACGGAACCATCGTGCGCACCGGGCGCACCTCGATCACGGTCGACGTCAGCGTGTACACGGAACGCAGCCGGCTGAAGGTCGAGACCGCCAAGGTGACGGAGGCCACGCTGGTCTACGTTGCCACCGACGAGCAGCGCCAGCCACGCATGCTGCCGCCGCTGGAAGACTGACTTCACCCTCACCCCCTCCCCTCTCCCGCTTCGCGGGCGAGGGGCGATACAGCGTGCCGCTGGGAGCACCACGAACCTGCTGCGATCGGTCGCCCCTCGCCCGCGCAGCGGGAGAGGGGAGGGGGTGAGGGCGGTTCAATCGAACGGATACGGCCCGTCGTAGTGGCCGGTGTACGCGGTATGGGTCACCAACGTCTGCCCGGTCCACAGGTGCAGCTGGAAAGCGGACGGTTCCATCACGAAACGGGCGGGGCTTGCCGTCTTCAGATCGAGCAACACCTGGTGCGCCGTACTCGGGCAGACGCTCGCCAACGTTCCGGCGAAGAGGGCCTGGATCGGCCGGTGCAGGTGACCGCAGATGATGCGCTGCACCCGGGGAAAGCGCCGCACGATCCGCTCGAGCGCCGATGGCTCGCGCAGTGCCATCTCGTCCATGTGGCCGATTCCGGTTGAAAACGGCGGGTGGTGCAGCGCGATCACGGTGGGCGCATCCGACTGGGCCAGCCGCTGCTCCAGCCATCGCAGGCGCTGCGCGCACAGCGTGCCTTCCGGCTGACCGGCGATCACGCTGTCGAGCGCCAGCACCCGGACCGGGTAGCCGGCGATCGCGTACTGCAGGAAGCCATCGCCCGGCAGGTAATCGTGATCCGGGAAAGCGGCGCGCAGCGCGGCGCGCTCGTCATGATTGCCGGCCATCAGGTAGATCGGCGTCGGCAGCCCGCTCAGGATCTCGCGCAAGAGCCCGTAGGAGGCTGCGTCGGGCTCGTCGACCAGGTCGCCGGTGGCGATGACCAGGTCCGGCAACGGGTCCAGGCGCGCGATGCGCTGCACACAACGCTCCAGGCAGGCCGCCGTGTCGACCACGCCGTAGGCCAGTGCGCGCTCGGCCTTCACGTGCAGATCGCTGATCTGGCAAAGCAGCATGACGTATCACTCCGGATGCCAGCACCATGTGCTTGCCGGCTGTCGCGCTGCGGTCCATAGTAGCGCTGCCGATGGCGCGCGTCGGCGCGGCATCCAGAAGAACAAGAGGAGGAGGTTCACATGTTCACGCAAATTCTCGATCCCACCGGGAATATGTTCGTCACCTGGCTGGTCGCGCTGATTCCCGTGGCAGCGCTGCTGTTCATGCTGGCCGGACTGCGCTGGTCGGCGTGGGTGGCAACCCTGGTCGGTTCCCTGATCACGCTGGCCCTGGGACTGTCGGTCTGGAAGATGCCGCTCGATCAGGGCATTCTCGCCTATGCCTACGGCTCGGCGACCGGCGTATGGAACGTCGACTGGATCACGTTCTGGGGCGTGATGCTGTTCAACACGCTGGTCGTCACCGGCACGTTCGACAAGCTCAGGCGTTGGCTGATCGCGCAAGGCACGCAGGACATCCGGATTCAAACGATCCTGTTCGCCTGGGCGTTCGGCGCGCTGCTGGAGGGCCTCGTGGGGTTCGGCTATCCGTGGGCGTTCGTCGCACCGATACTGATCGCACTGGGAATCCCGGATCTTGACGCCATCCGCGTCGCGGCCATCGCCAACAACGCGCCGGTGTCGTACGGCGCACTCGGCGCTCCCATCATCGCGCTTGCCGCGGTCACGGGATACAACCTGCTCGATCTGTCGGGCTCCATCAGCAAGATCGTCGCCATTCTTGCGCTGTTGCCGCCGTGGATCCTGCTGTATCTGGTCTCGGGCCGGCAAGGGATGTGGGGGGCCTGGCCCCTGGCGGTCGTCGGGTCACTGGGCTACATCGCGGGCCAGTTGCCGGTGGGTGTGTTTCTCGGCCCCTACCTGCCGGATGTCGCCGGTTCGATCGTCTGTTTCATTTGCGTCCTGTTGCTGCTGAAGGTGTGGCGGCCGGCACAGGTCCTCGCCTACGGCGGCAAGCCGGTCACCGCCGCCGCGGTGGGAGGGACGGAACACGGGCTGTCCGGCGGCGATATGGTGCAAGCCTGGCTGCCGATCGGGGTTCTGGTGGCCGTGGTCGTTGCATGGACCGGCCCATGGTCCAAGCTGCCGGCCATCGTGCTGATGCAGTTGCAGGTGACGGCAGCCTCCTCGATCAGCGAGGGCGCAAAGATCTCGGCAGCCTTCAAATGGACACCGTTCGTTGGCGGCTCGGCGATCCTGGCCTCGTGGATCATCGTCGCGCTGCTGCTGCGCATCAGTCGCAAACAGCTGGTCGACATCTTCACCAAGACCTGGTCGCAGATGTGGGGCGCGATGCTGGTCGGCGTGTTTATCTTCGGCCTGGCCTACGTCTACAACTTCTCGGGGATGGCCGCGTCCCTGGCAAAGGCGTTCTCCACGTTGGGCACCGCCTTCATCGTCGTTGCGCCGATCCTGGGCTTCATCGGCGTGGCGCTCTCTGGCAGCAATACCTCGACCAACGCGATGTTCGGCAAGTTCCAGGCGCTGGTGGGCCAGATCCTCGGCTTTCCGCCGCTGCTGCTGCCCACGGTGAACTCGGTCGGAGCCGAAATCGGCAAGCCGATCGCGCCGCAGACCGCCAGCGTGGGTGTCTCGACCACCCGCTTCGTGCGCAACGAAGGCCAGGTGATCCGCCACAATTTCGGCTGGTGCCTCGCGCTTCTGGGCTACCTGATCATCATCAGCGTCGCCTGCTACCTGTTCTTCCCCGGGATCGCGATGCCGTCGGTCGCGGCCAAGTAGACCGCGGCGGCCCTCACCGCCTCCCCTCTCCCGCTGACGCGGGCGAGGGGCGATTTGCCGTGCCCGTGGAGGGGAGGGGGTGAGGACCGGCGCGATCAGTGGCTAGCGCCCCCAGCACCGCTCCAGCCACGCGGCGGCCGCCAGCAGCCGCGCATCCTGACCGGGCCGGGCGATCACGCTGACCCCGATCGGCAGGCCGTGCGCGCCGCGGCCGAACGGCAAGCCGATCACCGGACAGCCGAGCAGCTGCCAGGGCCGATTGAACAGCGGATCGCCAGTGGTGGCCAGCGACGCGGGCGCCTCGCCCACTGCGCTCGGGGCGATGATGACGTCGGCGGCGCCGAACAGCGAGTCCAGTGAAGCGGCGCAGGAACGCGCGCTGAGCAGCGCGTCGGCATATTGATCCTGCGTAAAGCGCCGCCCCTGCTCGATCGCCTCGATCAGCTGCGCCGACAGCAGGGACCTGCGATACGCGTACTCGGGTGCCAGCGCGCGCGCGGTTTCGGCCAGCTGGATCGTCAGGTGAGCATCGAACAGCCGGTCAAATGACGGCGGCCACGTCAGCGGCCGGCCACGCGCGCCGGCCTGGCATGCCTGCTCGGCGGCCTGCTCGACGGCCTGTCGCATCGCCGGTTCGAGCCGCTCGCCGCGCGAAGTCAGCGTCCAGGCGATATCCGGCGCCGGTCCGGTCCGCCCCGGTACCGCCGGCGCCGCCCACTCGGGCTGCAGCGTCAGTACCGATGCGAGCAACGCAGCGTCGTCGACCGACGACGAAAACAAGCCGACCTCATCGAGCGTGTCCGAAGTGACCTTTACGCCCGAACGCGGCACCTGCCGCACGGACGGCTTGTACCCGACCACGCCGCAAAACGACGCCGGCCGGATCACCGAGCCGGCCGTCTGGGTTCCCAGCGCCAGCGGTGCCATGCCGGCCGCCACTGCGGCGGCTGACCCGCTGGACGATCCGCCCGGCGTGTGCCCGGGCGCGTGCGGATTGCGGGTCGGACCCGGCGTGAAGGTCGCAAGCTCCGCTGTGACGGTCTTGCCGAGCACGACCGCGCCGGCCCGGCGCAGCAGGGCCACGCAGGCCGCGTCCAGCGCCGGCCGGTGCCCGCGGTAGATCGACGAGCCGTAGCAGGTCTCGTACTGCGCCGTATCGATGATGTCCTTGACCGCAATCGGTACGCCGGCCAGTGGCCCCTTGGCCGGCGCGCGGTCCACGGCCCGCGCCGACTGGATCGCCACCGCCGCATCGAACGCCGCAAATGCCTGAAGGGCGCCGTCACCTGCCGCGACGGCCTCCACGTAGCGGCGCACCACCTGCTCGGCCGAGGCCTGCCCCGAGGCGACCTGCCGGGCCAGCTCCCGCGCGCTGCTAGGCGGCACCAAAGGCCTGCTCCAACTCGATCACGGTGCCGGTGAGCTGCCCGTCGTAGCCCGGCAGCGCATCGATCACCGCTCGCAGTTCCTCGCCGCGCAACAGCGCCACCACGTTGCGCAACAACGCCTTGTTGACGGCAGCCGCCTCGCAGCCGAAAAAGTACCGCTCGCGCAGCAGAGCAATGAAATCCAGACCGAAACGGCGCGCCGCCGCCTCCAGGCCGAACCCGACGTCGGCCATCCCGCTGGCGATGTAGGCCGCCACGGCCGCGTGCGTGAATTCGGTGTTTTCGTAACCGACGATCCGACCCGGGTCGATGCCGTGGCGCTGCAGCAGCAAGTCGATCAGTACCCGCGTGCCGGAGCCGACCTGCCGATTCACGAAGCGCAGGTCCGGACGGGCCAGGTCATCGAGCGTGCTGATCTTCTTCGGGTTGCCGCTGGCCACGAACAGCCCCTGCGTGCGATGCGCCAGGTGGATCAGCACGTGGCGGCGCGGGTCGAGCCAGACCAGGTACGGCGCCACCGACGTTTTCTGAAATGGCCCCTCGGCCACGTGGAAGCCGGCCAGGTCGCATTCGCCGCGCGCCAGCGCGGCCACCGCTTCGGTACTGGTACGGTACTTCAGCTCGACCGGCACATGCTGCCGCCCCAGCGCCTCCACCAGCGCGGCCACCGCAAAGCCGTGCGAGGCGTTCACCCGCAGGCTGGCGCGCGCCGGCGCCAGCAGCGATTCGAGCTCGCCCTCCAGCTCCGACGACAGGCTTTCGAGCGTCGGCGAAAGCCGCGCCGCCACGCGCCGGTCGGCCCACAGCAGCTTTTCGGCCAGGGTCGACAGTCGCGTGCCCTGACCCCGCGTCTTGATCACCAGCGGAGCGCCGAATTCGGTCTCGAACCGGCGCAGCATCCCCCACGCCCTTCTGTACGACATCTCCGTGGTGCGCGCCGCATCGGCGATGCTGCCGGAATTCTGGATGGCCGTCAGCAGCGGCAGCAGCTCCGGCAGCGGATGGGGCTCACCACCGGCCGGCGCGACCACCCATTCCGGATGAATCGAAATGCGCCACATATGAAGGGATTTGCTTATTGGTGCGGCGGGAACAGAGGGCTACCGTTGTTGTCGTTTCCGGTGTGAATTCCCCCGCTGCCGCTTCCAAATAGGTATGACGTTGCATATTGTGCACCGAAATTCGCACGCATGGGCCGTGCCGGTGCTGCACAACGTGCACAATCAGCTCGGGTTCATCCCGACACGAAGTTCCACTTCCCCCAATCGGGCGCCGACGTGATCACCACCGACAGTTCCAAGTGTCCGTTGCCGGGCTCGTCCGAACAGGCGCCGTCGCACGCGGCTGCCGTGCCCGTGACAGAGACCCATTACCGGGACGGCCGCTTCGAGGAGCGGCCGGCGGCGCTGGCCGGCGAGGTTCCGATCGCGCTCGAATACAACGGCGTGTCGCACGCGGTGATGCTCGCCACGCCGGAGGACCTCGAGGACTTCGCGCTCGGCTTCTCGATCGCGGAGGGCATCGTCGAGGATCCGGGCGAGATCTACGGCGTCGAAGTGCAACCGTCCTCGCGCGGCATCACGGTGGCGATCGAGCTCGCCTCCGGGGCGTTCGCGCGGCTGAAGGACCGCCGCCGCACGCTGGTGGGCCGCACCGGATGCGGGATCTGCGGGGCCGAGAACCTGGATCACGTGTTGCGGCCGCTGCCGGCGCTCGCGGGACAGGGCCCGCGTATCCGCCCGCAGGCGCTATCGGCCGCGCTGGCGGCGCTGGTGAGCGCCCAGCGGCTGCAGAAGCAGACCGGCGCGGTACACGGTGCCGCATGGAGCGACCTGCCCGGGACGGCCGAGCTCGTGCGGGAGGATGTGGGCCGGCATAACGCGCTCGACAAGCTGATCGGCGCGGTCGTGCGCGGGAAGGTCCACCAGCGGCCGGGTTTTGTCGTGGTCACCAGCCGGGCCAGCATCGAGATGGTCCAGAAGGCGACCTGCATCGCCACCACCCTGGCCGCGGTGTCGGCGCCGACCCGACTGGCGGCGCAAGTCGCTCACGACTGCGGCCTGACGCTGGTGGGATTCGCCCGCGGCAGCGAGTTCTCCGTGTATTCGCACCCGTGGCGGCTGACGCCGGCGGCGGAGTGATGATCGGTCACGCGTTCGGATCGTTCGACACGGAGGCCGCCTAGCGATATAGTGAAAAGGTAATATCGCCCGGGTTGTGCGGGGAAAGCCGGGCGCGATGCTCTGGAGCGACTAGCGCTCGTGGATGCGACGCTTGAAATGACTGACCTCCGGGCGAATGGCCTCTGCCGCCAGCGCCTGCATCCGGCGGTAGCACTCCAGCACCTCGAGTCCCAGTGACGTCAACGAGGCGCCGCCGCCGGCCTTGCCACCTTTGACCGCCTCCACCAGCGCGCCCTGGAAGCATCCGTTCATCGAATCCACCAGCAGCCACGCATGCTTGTAGCTGATGCCCATTTCACGACGGGCTGCCGAGATCGAGCCCGTGCGCCGGATGGCGTCGAGCAGTTGTGCCTTGCCCGGCCCGATCGCGATCTGGTCGCCCAGATGAACGCGCAAGCCAACCTCAATGCTCAGCGGATGGTCGACGATCGTCGGGTCGGACATGATCGGCGGGTCGGTGGCCGAATTGTCCACGAAAAGGGTGAGCCGTCGGCGGATGCGGCCAGGCCGCGCGAACTACCTGGAGAGAAAGATGCATAAGTCGCTGTATATCAATCCGGACAAATGCACCGGTTGCCTGCAGTGCGAGATGGCCTGCAGTTACGAGAACTACGGCGTCTTCAACCCCGCCAAGTCCCGCATCAAGGTCTTCGATTTCCATCACTCCGGTCGCAAGGTGCCGTACACCTGCACCCAGTGCGACGAAGCGTGGTGCCTGCACGCGTGCCCGGTCGACGCGATCCAGGTCGACGCGGCCACCGGAGCCAAGATCGTGCTGGAGAGCGTCTGCGTCGGCTGCAAGGTGTGCACGATCGCCTGTCCGTTCGGCACCGTCAATTACGTGCAGGACACCGGCAAAGTGCAGAAATGCGACCTGTGCGGAGGTCATCCGGCCTGCGTCGAGGCCTGCCCGACCGCCGCCATCACCTACGTCGATGCCGACTGGACCGGACTGGAACGGATGAAGCAGTGGGCCGACAAGGTCGGCAATCAACCGCACGCGTAAGGAGGCCGGATCATGTCGTGGGCCGGGAAGATTCTGCGAGTGAACCTGACGGCGGGCAGCTGCACGCCGGAAGCGCTGAACCGGCAATGGGCGCGCGATTATCTCGGCCAGAGGGGGCTGGCCACCAAGTATTTCGTGGAGGAAGTCGACGCCAGGGTCGATCCACTGTCGCCCGCCAACAAGATCATCTGGGCGACCGGTCCGCTGACCGGGACGATGGCCTCCACCGGCGGCCGCTACTCGGTGATCACCAAGGGCGCCCTGACGGGCGCGATCGCCTGCTCGAACTCCGGCGGCTACTGGGGCGCCGAGCTGAAGATGGCCGGCTGGGACATGATCATCTTCGAGGGCAAATCGCCCAAGCCGGTGTACCTGTGCATCGAGGACGACAAGGCGCAACTGCTCGACGCCGGTTACGTGTGGGGCAAGTCGGTCTGGGACACCGAACCGGCCATCAAGGCGAAGCACCAGGACCCGCAGATGCGCGTCAGCTGCATCGGGCGCGCGGGCGAGACAGGGTGCCTGTTCGCCGGCGTGATGAACGACCTGCACCGGGCGGCCGGCCGTTCCGGGGTCGGAGCCGTGATGGGGAGCAAGAATCTGAAAGCGATCGCCGTGCGTGGAACGCGCGGCGTCGGCAACATCTCCGATCCGAAGGCGTTCATGGCCGCAACAACCGCGGCCAAGAAGGTGCTGGCCGACAACCCGGTGACCGGCCAGGGGCTGCCGAAGTACGGCACCCAGGTGCTGATGAACGTGATCAACGAGATCGGCGCCATGCCCACCCGCAATCACCGCGACGTGCAGTTCGAGGGCGCCAGGGACATCTCGGGCGAGGCGATGCACGAGCCGCGCAAGACCGATGGCAAGCCCAACCTGGTCACCAACCAGGCGTGTTTCGGCTGCACGATCGCCTGCGGCCGCATCTCCAAGATCGACGAGACCCACTACACGGTCAAGACCCGCCCCGAGTACTGGGGCGCCTCGGGGGGGCTGGAGTACGAGGCCGCGTGGGCGCTGGGCTGCGCCAACGGGGTCAACGACCTGGAAGCGCTGACGTACGCGAACTTCATCTGCAACGAGGATGGCATGGACCCCATCTCGTTCGGCGCCACCGTCGGCGCCGTGATGGAGATGTACGAGATGGGCGTGCTGACCAAGGAGCAGATCGGAATCGAAGCGCCGTTCGGCTCGGCCCAGGCGTTGACGTATCTGGCCGAGGTCACCGCGCGCGGCGAGGGATTCGGCAAGGAGGTCGGCCTGGGCTCGGCGCGACTGACCGCCAGGTACGGGCACCCGGAGCTGTCGATGACGGTGAAGGGGCAGGAATTTCCCGCGTACGACTCGCGCGGAATCCAGGGGATGGGGCTGACCTACGCGACGTCCAATCGCGGCGCCTGCCATCTGCGCAGCTACACGGTGGCCTCCGAGGTGCTCGGCATTCCGTTCAAGACCGATCCGCTCGTGACCGACGGCAAGGCGGAGCTGGTCAAGGCGTTCCAGGATGCGACCGCGGTGTTCGATTCGGCCGGCATCTGCGTCTTCACCAGTTTCGCGTGGACGCTGGCCGATGTGCAGCCGCAGCTGGCGGCGGCCTGCACCGACGAGTTCACGCTCGAGGAGCTGAACCGGATCGGCGAGCGCATCTGGAACCTGGAGCGCGAGTTCAATCTGCGCGCCGGCTTCACCGCGAAGGACGACACGTTGCCCAAACGCCTGCTGACGGAACCGGCCAAGACGGGTCCGGCCAAGGGTCTGGTCAACGGCCTGCCCAGGATGCTGCCCGAGTACTACAAGATCCGAGGCTGGGACAGCGACGGACGCCCGACCGCGCAGACCCGGGCGCGCCTGGGGCTGTGAGCGGGCGACCGCAGGACGCATGAAGCACGTCATACTCGGCAACGGGCCGGCCGGCGTGATTGGCGCCGAGTCGATCCGCAAGTACGCCGACCACGACGAAATCACGCTGGTCGGCGACGAGCCGGAACCGCCCTATTCGAGGATGGCGATTCCGTACCTGCTGAGCGGCCGGATCGACGAAGCGGGAACCTACCTGCGCAAGGCGGAGGGCCACTACCGCGACAAGGGCATCACGCTGCGCCGCGGTCGGGCGAAAGCGGTCGATACCGCGGCGCGCAGGCTCGTTTTCGAAGACGGCGCGGTCCTGCCCTTCGACCGCCTGATGATCGCGACCGGGTCCCGGCCAGCCAGGCTTCCGATCGCGGGCGCCGACCTGCCCGGGGTCAATCCCTGCTGGACGCTCGCCGACGCCCGCCAGATCATGCAGCGGGCCGCACCGTCGGCCCGCGTCCTGCAGATCGGCGCTGGCTTCATCGGGTGCATCATCCTGCAGGCGCTGGTCGATCGCGGGGTCTCGCTGACGGTGGTCGAAATGGGCGACCGGATGGTGCCGCGCATGATGGGACAGGTCGCGGGCACGATGATCCGGCGCTGGGTCGAGTCCAAGGGCATCCGGGTTTTCACGTCGACAAGCGTGGATGCCATCGAACCCGGGCCGTCCGGCGCACTGACGGTGTGCCTGAGCAACGGGCAAAGGATCACGGCCGATCTGGTGATCTCGGCGACCGGCGTCAAGCCGAACATCGGGTTTCTCGCGGGATCGGGCATCGCGTGCGGCCAGGGCGTGCTGGCCGATGCGCAAATGCAGACCAACGTCGAGGGCATCTATGCGGCCGGCGACTGCGCCGAGGCGTTCGATCCGATGCTGGGTCGGCACGTGGTCAGCGCGATCCAGCCCAACGCCGCCGACCAGGCGCTGTGCGCGGCCATGAACATGATCGGGCGGCGCGCGATGCTGCCCTGCGTCACGCAGATCAACGTGCTGGACACGCTGGGGTTGATCTCCGCGTCGTTCGGGAGCTGGGAGGGAGTCGCCGGCGGTGACCATGTCGAGCGCCGGGACGAGCGCAACTGCCGCCTGATCCGCCTCGAGTTCGGCGGCGACGTGCTGGTCGGAGCCAACACGATCGGCCTGACCGAGGGGGTCGGCGTCTTGCGGGGACTTATCCAGTCGCGCGTTCCTCTGGGTCGCTGGAAAGAGCGGCTGATGGCCGATCCGCTGCTGTTGAGCGAGGCGTATCTGTCCTGCGCACAGGCGCAGTCGTCATGGGGTCTGAAGGCGGCCTGAGCGCTGGTGGTCTGTTGTAAGCTCGGTGTGCCATGCAGATCACGTTCAAGCTGCACGCGACGCTGACCGACTATCTGCCGCGCGACGCGGAAGGGCGCAAGCCGCACTACAACCAGCTCCAGGTCGATGTTCCCGATGGCTGCGACGTGCAGTCGGTGATCGACCGGTTCCAGCTGCCACCGCGGCAGGTGCACCTCGTGCTGGTCAACGGCGTGTACGTAGCGCCGGCGACGCGTTCGATGCGGCGGTTGAGCGACGGCGACGCGCTCGCCATATGGCCGCCGATCGCCGGCGGTTAGCCGCCTGTGGAACCGCGGGATCGCCGCGCGTGTCCGACGAAGCGGTCCTGTGCCGCGAGATGGGCTGCACACGCGACGAATTCCTCGCATGGCTGCCCGCGGCCGTGCGGGGCGCCGCCTTCGACCTCGACGGCGATCTGATCCGGATCGGTTACGCTGGCGGCGAGGTCCTGATTCAAATGGGCCAGGCCGCCGAACGCAGGCTGGGATTGCTGTCGCTTCCGGTGCTGCCGGTTTCGATCCGCCTGGTCGGAATCGACGCGCCGCGCCGGGACGAATTCCTGCAGCACTTCGACCTGTTCATGCGCCGCGGCGGCGGCTGAAGGAAGCGCGACATGCCAGTCACAGTGGACGTACGGATGCAGGGCTTCCGGCAACGCAGCGAGGTGCCGGCGGTTCTGGAATGGATCGACCGCAACGCGTCACGGATGGATGCGGAAGTCGTGCCGTTGGAAGCCGCCACCGGCCGGGTGCTCGCCGAAGACGTGATCGCCCCGATCGATGTCCCGGGCTTCGATCGGGCGGCGATGGACGGTTACGCGCTTCGGGGCGAGGACACGGCAGGAGCAAGCGAATACAACCCGCTGTCGTTCCCGCTCGCCGGCCAGGTCCTGCCGGGCGAACGCTTCCGCGGCGGGGCCGCGGCCCGCGAGGCCGTCAGGATCATGACCGGCGCCCCGGTGCCGGAGGGTCTGGACGCGGTCGTGCCGGCCGAGTTCGCCGCCGAAACGGCCGGGCAGATCGAGATCACGCGGCCGGTCGCACCGGGCCAGCACGTCGCCCATCGGGGCGAGGATGTGGCCGCGGGAACGGCGGTGCTCACCGCCACTCGGAAATTGCGTGCGCAGGACGTGGCACTGGCGGCATCGCTGGGGCTTTCCCACGTTCCGGTGGTGCGGCAGCCGCGCGTACGCATCGTCGTCACCGGAAACGAAGTGGTGGCGCCGGGAACGTCGAAGAGCCTGTATCAGATCTACGACGCCAACTCCTACATGCTTCGCGCGCTCATCCAGCGCGACGGGGGAATGCTGGAGGCGGCCTATCGCCTCAGGGACGACCCCGAAGTCATCCGGGGGGCGCTCAGAGCGCCGGGAGCGGACGTGATCCTGATTTCCGGAGGCTCGAGCGTCGGAGCCGAGGATCATGCGCCGCGCCTGGTTGCCGAACTGGGAGAACTCGCCATTCACGGGGTCGCGATGCGGCCGTCCAGTCCGGCGGGAGCAGGGCGAATCGGATCGGCGTTGGTGTTCCTGCTTCCGGGCAATCCCGTATCGTGCCTGTGCGCCTACGATTTTTTCGCGGGCCGCGCGATCCGCCTTTGCAGCGGGCTGCCCGCAGGCTGGCCGCATCGCACCAGGGCATGCACCGTTGCCCGCAAGATCGTCTCGGCGATCGGGCGGGTCGATTATTGCCGCGTGCGCCTGCTCGGCGGTGAAGCCGAGCCGATCGCGCTCAGCGGGGCATCGAACCTGTCGTCGACGACGCGCGCGGACGGATTCGTGATCGTCCCGGCCGAGAGCGAAGGCTACGGGCCGGGCGCCGCGGTCACGGTGTACCTTTACGATTGACCGGCTCATCGATGTCCATCTCCACGTCACGCCCTCCAACCGGACCGCGCCCTGACGCGGGCCAAACGCAGTTTCTCGACGTCATCACGCGGGACGAGGCGACCGCTCGATTCCGTCAGCACCTGACCCTGGCGCCGCTCGGCGCCGAGACCGTCCCGTTGCGCTCCGCACTGCATCGCGTGCTGGCGGCCGACGTCATCGCGGGCGTCGACGTTCCGGGCTTCGATCGCTCCAACGTGGACGGCTTCGCCGTCATCGCAGCCGATACCTTCGGCGCCATGGATGAACGTCCCGTCACCGCAGTGCTCAACGACGAGATCCTGGCCCCGGGCGTAGTGGCCGCCACGCCGGTGGTGCACCGCCACGCGACGCCGATCGCTACCGGCGGCATGCTTCCGCGCGGCGCCGACGCGGTGCTGATGGTCGAGTATTCGGAGGCCATCAGTGCGGGTCAGGGCGCGACCCTGGAGATCCGGCGTCCGGTCACCCCGGGGGAGAACGTGAGCTATACCGCCACCGATATCGCTCGCGGCGAAACGGTGCTGCGTGCGGGCACCCGCCTCACGTCGCGCGAAATCGGAGTGCTGGCGGCTGTGGGCGTTGCCGAGGTCGGCGTCTATCGCCGTCCCCGCGTGGCGATCTTTTCAACGGGCAACGAGATCGTGGCACCGGGATCACCACTGCGGCCCGGCGCGGTGTACGACTCCAATGCAGCGATCGTCGGGGCCGCGGTGGAGGAACTCGGCGGCACCCCGGTTCATCTGGGCGTCGTGGCGGACGACGAGGCGGCGCTGGCGAGCGCGCTGGCGCGGGCACTGGAGTCCGACGCCGTCGTTTTTTCCGGAGGCACGTCCAAGGGCGCGGGTGACCTCTCGTACCGGGTGGTCAGCCGGCTTCGCGATCCGGGCATCGTCGCGCATGGGGTTGCGCTCAAGCCGGGCAAGCCGATCTGCCTTGCCGTGACCGCCGGCAAGCCGGTCGTGATCCTGCCGGGATTTCCGACGTCGGCGATCTTCACGTTCCACGAGTTCGTGGCACCCGTGTTGCGCGCGTACGCGGGCCTGCCGGTCGAACGCCGCAATGCGGTCGAAGCGACGTTGCCGATGCGCGTGAACTCGGAACGAGGGCGCACCGAATACCTGCTGGTCGGCCTGGTGCAGGCCGGCGAGCGCCTGGCCGCCTACCCGATGGGCAAGGGATCGGGTTCGGTGACCACCTTCAGTGCCGCCGACGGCTTCATCACGATCGACCAGCACACCGAGATCCTGGACGCGGGAAGCACGGTGCGCGTGCAGCTGCTGGGCGGGCATGTCGAGCCCGCCGACCTCGTGATCATCGGGAGCCATTGCGTCGGCCTCGACCTGCTGATCGGCAAGTTGACAGCCCGCGGGATCCGCACCAAGGCGCTTTACGTGGGGAGCATGGGCGGTCTGGCGGCCTGCAAGCGGGGCGAATGCGATATTGCCGGCATTCATCTGCTCGACCCGGCGTCGGGCGAGTACAACCGGCCATTGCTGACCGCCGGCCTGTCGCTGGTGCCCGGCTACGGTCGCATGCAGGGTCTCGTGCACCGACGTGGCGATGCGCGTTTCGAGGGGCGAAGTCTCCAAGAGGCGGTCGCGGCCGCGTGCAACGACGCCGGATGTGTGATGGTCAATCGCAACGCGGGCAGCGGAACCCGGATATTGGTCGACCAGCTCCTGGGCACGCGAAGACCACCCGGCTACGGTGTCCAGACAAGATCGCACAATGCGGTTGCCGCGGCGGTCGCTCAAGGTCGTGCCGACTGGGGCCTGGCCATCGACACGGTCGCGGCCCAATACGGACTCGGATTCATCCGCATGCAGGAGGAACGCTACGACTTCGTTGTTCCGACCGCACGGGTCGGCCGTCCCCCTGTGCAGGCGTTCTGCGCGCTGCTAGGCGATCCCGGGATCCGCAGCGAGCTTCGCGCCCTGGGATTCCGGATCGACTGACAGGGGTCGCGACACCGGTGGATGCACGCGCGCCGCCGCCGGCGCGCGAACGCTCAGGCGGCGTGCTCCGACAGGGCGTGCTGGTCCGTCGATCCGGCACGGCCGACCACCTCGCCGCCGGCGACGACTCTGACCGCGCAGAACTTGAACTCGGGAATCTTGCCGACCGGATCGAGCGCGGGATTCGTCAGCATATTGGCCGCCGCCTCGTAGTAGCAGAACGGGATGAACAGCGCGCCCGGCGGCGTGCCGTCGTCCGCCCGCGCGTACAGCGAGATGCTGCCCCGCCTCGACGCCACCGTGACGACGCCGCCCGGCCTGGCCCCGATCGCCCGCAGGTCGGCCGGGTTCATCGACGCCACCGGGTCGGGCTCGATCGCATCGAGCACGCTGGCGCGCCGCGTCATCGCACCCGTGTGCCAGTGCTCCAGCTGGCGCCCGGTGATCAGGATCATCGGGTACTCGTCGTCGGGCAACTCGTCGGCAGGGATCAGGCTGGCCGGGACGAACTTGCCGCGCCCGCTGGGGGTGGGGAAATCCTCGGTGAACACGACCGGCTCACCGGGGTCGCCTTCCTTCTCGCACGGGTAGGTGACCGAGCTTTCTTCCTGCAGCCGTTCCCACGTGATGCCGGCGATCGAATCCATCCCGGCCCGCATCTCGTCGAACACGTCCGAGACGTCACCGTAGTTCCAGTCCAGCCCCAGGCGGCGCGCCATCTGCTCGATGATCCACAGGTCGGGCCGGGCGTCGCCGGGCGCCTGCAGCGCCTGGCGGCCGAGCTGCACCATCCGGTCCGTGTTGGTGAACGTGCCGGTCTTCTCCGGAAACGCGGTCGCGGGCAGCACCACGTCGGCCAGGTAGCAGGTCTCCGTCAGGAAGATGTCCTGCACCACCAGGTGCTCCAGCTGCGCCATCGCCTCGCGCGCATGCTGCACGTCGGGGTCGGACATCGCCGGGTTCTCACCCATGATGTACATGCCGCGGATCGTGCCGGCATGCGCGGCGTGGATGATTTCGACGACCGTCAGGCCCGGCTTGGGATCGAGCTTCGTCTTCCACAGCTTCTCGAACCTCGCCCTGGCCTTGTCGTTGGCCACCGACTGGTAGTCCGGGAACACCATGGGAATCAGGCCGGCGTCGGAGGCTCCCTGCACGTTGTTCTGTCCGCGCAAAGGATGCAGGCCGCTGCCGGGGCGGCCAATCTGGCCGGTCACCATCGCCAGAGCGATCAGGCAGCGCGCGTTATCGGTGCCGTGCACGTGCTGGGAGATCCCCATCCCCCACAGGATCATCGAGCCCTTCGACGTCGCGTACAGGCGCGCGACCTCCTTGAGCGTTTCGGCCGCAATGCCGCACACCGGCGCCATCGCCTCGGGGCTGAAGCTCTCGACATTCTTCTTCAGCTCCTCGTAGCCGAGGGTCCGGTCCTTGATGAAGGACTGATCGACCAGCCCTTCGTGGATGATGGTGTGCATCATCGCGTTCAGCATCGCAACGTCGCTGTCCGGATTGTTCTGCAGGAAATAGGTCGCGTGGCGCGCGAGGTCGGAGCCGCGCGGGTCCGCCACGATCAGCTTGGCGCCGTTCTTCGCGGCATTCTTGATCCAGGTCGCCGCGACCGGGTGATTGCCGGTCGGATTGGCACCGATCACGAACACCACCTCCGCCTTGGTCACGTCCATCACCGGGTTGGACACGGCGCCGGAGCCGATTCCCTCCAGCAGGGCGGCGACGCTGGAAGCGTGGCACAGGCGCGTGCAGTGGTCGACGTTGTTGGTGCCGAAACCGGTGCGCACCAGCTTCTGGAACAGGTAAGCCTCCTCGTTGGAGCCCTTGGCCGACCCGAAACCGGCGAGCGCCTGCGGACCGTGCGAATCGCGAATCCCACGCAGCTTGCCGGCGGCCAGATCGAGCGCCTCTTCCCAGCTCGCCTCCCGAAAAACCGACAGCGGATTGTCCGGATCGACGACGAAATCGGCCGACTTCGCCATTCCGGGCTTGCGGATCAGGGGTTTGGTCAGGCGCTGCTTGTGGTGGACGTAATCGAAGCCGTAGCGCCCCTTCACGCACAGGCGCCCCTTGTTGGCCGGCCCGTCGCGGCCCTGGACGTGCAGGATGCGGTTGTCCTTGATGTGGTAGGTCAGCTGGCAGCCGACACCGCAATAGGGGCACAGCGAGTCGACCGTCTTGTCCGCAGCCACCATGCCCACGCCGTGCGCGGGCATCAAGGCGCCGGTGGGGCACGCCTGCACGCATTCGCCGCAGGCCACGCAGGTGGACTCGCCCATCGGGTCGTCCAGATCGAACACGATCTTCGAATGGTGACCGCGAAACGCATAGCCGATCACGTCGTTGACCTGCTCCTCCCTGCACGCTCGAACGCAGCGCGTGCACTGGATGCAGGCATCGAGGTTCACGGCCATCGCCGGGTGGGACAGATCGGGCCCGGGCGACAGGCGGGGCTCGAAGCGCGCCTGCGTGACGCCGAGCCTGCCGGCCCAGTAGTCGAGTTCGGAGTCGGGCCGGTAGCTCTGTTGCGGCATGTCCGACTTCAGCAGCTCCAGGATCATTTTCTGCGAATGGATCGCGCGCGCGCTGTCGCTGGAGACCTCCATGCCCGGTTTCGGAGTGCGGCAGCACGACGGCGCCAGCACCCGCTCGCCCTTGATCTCTACCATGCAGGCGCGGCAGTTGCCGTCGGGCCGCATGCCCTCCATGTAGCACAGGTGCGGAATCTCGATGCCCACCTGCTTGGCCGCCTGCAGGATCGTCTGGTCGACCGGCGCGCTCACCTTGCGCCCGTTCAGCGTGAACTCGACCAGGATCGGCGAGGCTTCCTCTTTCAGCAACGCGCTCATGACAGCTAACCCTTATGACGAGGCATTCGGCAGTTCAGGCGATCTCGTGCGGGAAATACTTGATCACACAGCGGATCGGGTTGGGTGCCGCCTGGCCGAGCCCGCAGATCGAAGCATCGGCCATCGCCTGCGACAGTTCCTCCAGCAAACCCTGATCCCAGCGCGGCGCGGACATCAGGCGGACCGCCTTCTCGGTGCCGACCCGGCAGGGCGTGCACTGCCCGCACGATTCATCGGCGAAGAAGCGCATCACGTTCGAGGCGGCACCGCGCGCCGAATCGTGCTGCGAGAGCACGATGATGGCGGCCGATCCGATGAAACAGCCGTAATCGTTCAGCGTGTCGAAGTCCAGCGGAATATCGCCCATCGAGGCCGGCAGGATCCCGCCCGAGGCGCCGCCCGGCAGGTAAGCGTAGAGCTGATGGCCCGGCAGCATGCCGCCACAGTATTCGTCGATCAGTTCGCGCACGGTGATGCCGGCCGGCGCCAGGTGGACGCCGGGCTTTTGCACCCGGCCCGATACCGAAAACGAGCGCAACCCCTTGCGGCCGTGCCGACCGTGAGCCGCGAACCAGTCGGCGCCCTTCTCCAGGATGTCGCGCACCCAGTAAACGGTTTCCAGATTGTGCTCGAGCGTCGGGTAGCCGAACAGGCCGACCTGGGCCACGTAGGGCGGGCGAAGCCGGGGCATGCCGCGCTTGCCCTCGATCGACTCGATCATCGCCGACTCTTCGCCGCAGATGTAGGCCCCGGCACCGCGGCGCAGATGCATCGCGGGCAGCGGGCATGGCGGATCGGCCCGCAGCGCGGCCAGCTCGCGCGTCAGCATCTCCCGGCACCCCGCGTATTCGTCGCGCAGATAGATGTAGATCTCACCCACGCCGGTCGCCCAGGCGGCAATCAGCATCCCTTCGAGAAACCGGTGCGGATCGCGTTCCAGGTAGAAGCGATCCTTGAACGTGCCCGGCTCGCCTTCGTCGATATTGAGCGCCATCAGGCGGGGAGCTCTTTCGGCGCGGACGATGCGCCACTTGCGCCCGGCCGGAAACCCCGCCCCGCCCAGCCCGCGCAGCCCCGAGTTTTCCATCGTGCGCAGCACCGATTCGACGTCACGGGCGCCGTCCAGACACTCGCGCAGGATCCGATAGCCGCCGGCGGCGCGGTATTCGGGCAGCGAAACGTACTGGGGGATCCGCGCAGACGTCTTGCCGCGGCTCACAGCCGCCATGACTTCGGAAGCGGAGGCGCGCTGCACCGGATTGCGGCCGACCACCGCAACCGGCGCGGCCTCGCAGCGTCCCACGCATGGCACCCTGACGACGCGCACATCCTGCCCCGCGCTGCCCGCGAGCCGGGCCAGCAGTTCGCTTGCGCCCGCCATCTCGCAGGCGAGCGAGTCGCACACGCGCACGGTCAGCGCCGGCGGCGCGCGCTCGGTCTCCTTCACGACGTCGAAATGGTGATAAAAGGTCGCGACTTCGTACACCTCGGTCATCGCGAGCTTCATCTCCGCGGCCAGCGCCGCGATGTGGGCGGACGAGAGACAGCCGTACCGGTCCTGGATCCGGTGCAGATACTCGATCAGCAGATCGGCGCGGCGAGGGTCCTCACCCAGCAGCGCCCGCACCTCGAACAGAGCCTCCGGGTCGACGCCGCGGCCCTTCGGCTTGGAGCGCACCTTGCGGCCGGCGCGAGCGACGTCGGCAATCGGTATCACTTTGGCGTGCACGGCTTTCTCGTTCATCAGGGCTCGAAGTGCGCCAGTTCCTCGCGCGTGTTGATGTTGCTGAAAGCCTCGGCCTGGTCGTCGAAATCCACCTCGGCCGTCGCCACCGTTGCGTGCCACGCCTCGACCTTGCGTCCGCCCCCCTGCAGGAAGGCGGTCAGCCGCGGCAGCACACTTCGTCGGCACAGGCAGAACACCGGGTGCGCCCGTCCCAGCGCGCGCACGGTGGCCAGATCCGCCTGGCGCTGCAACAGTGCTTCCTTCAGGCGAGCGATCAGGTCGGCCGGCAGGAAGGGAGAATCGCATGGCACGGTTGCGACGAACGGCTGCGCGGTCGCGCACATCGCGGCGTGCAGCCCGGCCAGCGGCCCGGCGAACCCCGCAATGCGGTCACCGATCACCGGGCAGCCGAACGCGCCATAGTCTTCGGTATGCCGGTTCGCATTGATCAGCACCTCGTCGACTTGCGGGGCGAAGCGCTCCAGTACCCATTGCACCATCGGCCTGCCGCGCAACGGCTGCAGCCCCTTGTCGACACCGCCCATCCGCCGGCCCAGGCCACCGGCCAGGATCACGCCCGCAACTGGCAGATCCGCGCTCATTGCGACAAGCGCTCCGCGCCCGTGTAGATCAGGTAGTGGCGTCCTTGCGCGCGTCC
Source organism: Burkholderiaceae bacterium (assembly GCA_035511515.1). GTDB lineage: Bacteria > Pseudomonadota > Gammaproteobacteria > Burkholderiales > Burkholderiaceae_F > VBCK01. The sequence goes on from DATKFG010000077.1 coordinate 63,900, forward strand.
GATCGCGGTGATACCGGTGTGCCGGGCGATTTCCAGACCCATCTGCGTGATGCCGTTGCGCGAGATCAGGAAGGCAATGCCCATCTGGGCCGTCTTGATCACCATCTCCGAGGTCAGCCGCCCCGTGGTAAACAGGATCTTGTCGCCGCCGTCGAGGCCTTCGAGCCACATCCGGCCCGCGATCGCATCGATTGCGTTGTGGCGACCGACGTCCTCGATGTACATCAGCACTTCCAGCCCTGCGGCCCCGTTGCGGATCAGCGCGCACCCGTGCACCGCGCCCGCCTGCTTGTGAATCGTCTGCAACTGGCGCACTTCCTGGGTCAGCGCAAACAGCCGTTCCTGGTCCAGGCGGGCATCGGAAGCCAGGCGGATGCGTTCGACATCGCGCATCAGATCGCCGAACATCGTTCCCTGTCCACAGCCGGTCGTCACCGTGCGCGGTTGCAGGCGTCCGGCGGCGCCGCCCGGGCCCTGGCGGGTCGTCACCGCCGCCGCGTTCATGTTCCAGTCGACCTGGACCGAGGCGATCTCATCGAGGCTGCCGACCAGCCGCTGATTGCGCAGATAGCCGATCGTAAGCGCTTCGGGGCAGGCGCCGAGCGTCATCAGCGTGACGATTTCGAGCTTGTCCACGTACAGCGTCAGCGGATGCTCGCCCGCGATGGAAACGGGCACCGTTTCCCCCTTTTCGTTGACCGCATGGGTCTCGAAAGTCAACGGTCGGCTAGCCCGCGTTAGCAGCGGAAAGGAAGGGGGAGCACCCATGGGGAAGACGTGGTACCTGACATATCAGATGATAAGGGCGTTTCGCGTCTCCGCAATATGTTGGGCCGGACATAACTAGGCCCTCACCCCCTCTAGGCCCTCACCCCCTCCCCTCTCCCATTGCATAGGCGAGGGGCGATCGGGCGCCGCAAGTGTTTAGACGCTCGCGAGAAGGACGTGGGATCGCCCCTCGCCCGCGCAGTAGAGGGGGTGAGCGCGCCGGCTCGCTCCGCGCGCAATATGAATATGAGCAAATGTTCGTTCCGGACGGCGCGCGCGGTTGCTAGCGTTTCGGGTCGATCGGACCTTATTGATGGCCGAAGCAACCAACGCCCTGGCGCGCACGGCGGCGCAAGCTGGCCCGACCGGAAGCGCCGGCCCGGCCACAAGCCGCGAGGACATCCTGGCGCTGTGGATCGGCCTGCTGGTGTTCGTGCTCGCCATGGCCAGCGCTGCCGGCATCGACCTGATCGGCTGGGCCGTCACTACGGCCGTGTGGGTCGATCCGGCCAAGGCGCTCGCTCCCGTGTCCAAGAGCTATGCCTTCCTGGGCGGAGCCGGGGCGCTGGTCGCGACCTACCTGGCGCTGCTGCTGGCACTCACGCTCGGGGCCGTGTCGCTCGGAATCGAGCCGCGCCGCTTCGCGATCCGCTTCACGGTCGTTCTTGCAATCGCGTACCTGAGCTGGTTCGCGGGCAGCTATGCCCATTTCGCCGTTACGACGCCGGGCGACCTGCAAAAGTTCGGGATCGGCTGGTCGTTGAAGCTCACCAACGAAGGCGGCTACATCATTGCGCTGCTGGCCGGCCTGGTGATTGCAAACGCCTTGCCCCGCTTCGCCGGGTGGCTGCACGAGGCCATCCGGCCCGAGCTGTACATCAAGATTGCGATCGTGATCCTGGGCGGGTTCATCGCCGTCACCGCCGCCGAGAAATTCAGCCTGGCCTCTTCCCTGCTGCTGCGCGGGATCGCCGCCATCGTCGAGGCCTACCTGATCTACTGGGCTGTCGTGTACTACGTCGCGCGCAAGTGGTTTGGCTTCAGCCGCGAGTGGGCCGCTCCGCTCGCCTCGGGCATCTCGATCTGCGGCGTCTCGGCCGCGATCGCCACCGGCAGCGCGATTCGCGCGCGCCCTGCCGTTCCCATCCTGGTGTCGTCGCTGGTCGTGATTTTCGCCGTGGTCGAGGTCTTGATCCTGCCGTTCGCCGCACAGGCTTTCCTGTCGCACGAGCCGCTGGTGGCGGGGGCGTGGCTGGGGCTGTCGGTCAAGACCGACGGCGCCGCGGTGGCGAGCGGGGCGATCGCGGACGCGCTGATCGTGGCCAGCGCCGCTGCCGAGGGCATCAATTACCAGAAGGGGTGGATCCTGGGCACGACGGCCACCGTCAAGGTGTTCATCGACGTGTTCATCGGCCTGTGGGCATTCCTGCTGGCGTACATCTGGACCAATTACATCAACGTCGAGTCGGCCGACAAGGCCCGGGCGCGCGAGATCTGGGAGCGATTTCCGAAGTTCATCATCGGCTACCTGCTGACCTTCGTGGTGGTGCTGCTGCTCACCTGGGGCGCCTCGCCCGAGGGGGTCGCCCGGATCAAGTCGGCCGCGGGCCAGGCCAACGCGTTTCGCGTGATCTTCTTCGTGCTGACCTTCTTCTCGATCGGCGTGCTGTCGAATTTCCGCAAACTGTGGCAGGAGGGCATCGGCAAGCTGGTCGCCGTGTATGCACTGAGCCTGTTCGGATTCATCATCTGGGTCGGGCTGCTGATTTCATGGCTGTTCTTCGCCGGCGTCAAACCGCCGCTGGCGACCACTTGAGGCGCGAGCACGGAGCCATCATGAGCGAGCCTCGCATCCAGGAAGAGCTGAAGAAGATTCCGGTCGAACCGCTGCTGCCGGTCGAGAAAAAGCTGATCGGCTGGAGCCTGGGCACCGGGGTCGTGCTGCTGATCGTGCTGGCGCTGCTGAACCGGTACCTGGCCTGAGCCAGCCGATCCGTGCGACGTGTCATCCGGGGCTTCGCGCGGCGCCCGGAAGCGGCGACAATGCGCGGCTGACCGCTCCGCCACACCGCCTGCCGCCATGCACACGCTCGCTGCCGCCTTTCTGGTGACCTTCGCGGCGCTGTTCCCGATCGTCAACCCGATC
>DATKFG010000078.1:0-2198 GCA_035511515.1 Burkholderiaceae bacterium
CCCGCGATGAACAGTTCCGCATCGAATGTCAGCCTCGGGACGCTGGGGCATCGCGCGCCTGGCGAAGGCAGCCCGTTCCATACGGGTGACCTGCACGGCGCGCGGGGCATGACCGCTTGCTGTCGCGGCGGCAACGGCGACCGCTAGGCTGAAGTTTTCATTGATGACGAACGCAAAGGGTTGATCTGATTCGTTAATTTGACGCTTGGCTTTTGCGGCTACTGGACACGCAAGGGATCGAGTTGGAGCAACCTGAAGGTGGCCTCCTGCAATCGGGTAGGGGTTGAGTACAGGGTAAAGCGGTGGGTACCGCGCAAGGACAGCCGGATGGCGTTGCGTGTAAGTGTGCCGAGGTGATCGATCAGATCGGCGAAGCACATGACGCGATGACCGTCGGCGGACCGCTTGGTTGCCTTCTTGGCCTTGGCAGCGTCTGACGGTTCCGTGCTGGCGACCGGTGAAGACCGTTCCGCCCTGGCGGCGGCAAGCCCTGTGTCGTGGAACAACAGCGGCGCCAGCGCGTCGCGCAGGTGCCACTCGACGTGGTAGGCGAGCATGCAGAGGAAGACGTGGGCTCGCACGCGGTCAGCGGTCCAGTGGCGGATTGGACGGATATCGAGATCGATGGTCTTCAGGCTGCGGAAGGCCCGTTCGACCCGCGATAGGTCTTTGTAGGCCTGAACCGCTTCTTTGGTATCGAGCTGCTCGGCCGGCACGGACGTGCGAATCACATAGATGCCGTCGAGGCGGGCTTCCTGCTCGATCTGTGCGGCCCGTCGCCGGACGGTGAGATGGCTATCACCAATCTCAATGGTGAAGTGCTTGCCGACCTTGCGGTTGTTGACGACCGCGCCAACCGCCATACCGATCGCCGCCGCTCCGCGCAGCGGCGCGTGCCTACGCCGCACGTGCGCCTGGATGCGTGCCAGATCGCGCTCGGTCGCGATCAGCAGCTCCTCGCGCTTGCGCTGCCGTTCGCCAGCGAGCTCGCGGTTGCGACAGACGATCAGCCGTTCACCAGGAAACATCTCGGGCGCGCTGATCTCGGCCAGATCGCGCTCATCGAACAGCGACAGTTGCAACGGCCCCGTCTCGGTGGCCAGCGCCTGGATGGCTGGCGCACGCAGGCAGGTGATCCAATCCAGGCCAGCCGGTCTGAGGTCCGCGCCGATCCGCGCCGAAGTTATCATCCCGCGGTCACCGATCAGCACCACGCGGCTGAGACCGAAGCGCCGCTTGAGCTTGGTGAGCTGCGCGCTCAGCGTCGCCGGATCGGCCACATTGCCCTCAAACACCTCGACCGCAACCGGCAGCCCGGCCCGCGTGCAGAGCAGACCATAGACGACCTGCGGCCGGTCACCGCGATGGTCGCGGCTGTAGCCGTGCTGTGCCAGCGGACAACAGCGGCCCTCGAAATACGACGAACTGACATCGTAGAGCACCAGCACGCCATCTCGCAGATGCCGTCGTGCCAGGCCGTTCTCGATGCGCTCCTGCCGTGCGAGCAGCCAGTCCAGCGCCTCGTATGCCTCGCGCTCCTTCACCGCTCCCAGCCGCAGCACCGCGCCCAAGCTGGTGGCCGCGGTCTCCTCGTCCACCGCGCGCACGAACCCAAGTTTGGAACGTGGCGCAATCAGCCGGTCCACGATCATCGCCACCACCAAATCGCAATGCCGACGCGACGCCGCGTCCTTCGCCGTGCTCAGGATCAGCCGGTCGAGCGCGATCCTGCGCAGCGTTCCCAGCACCGCCGCCACGTGGCCGTGCGGCAGCGACCGCGCGATCCGCATCTCATCGGGGCCGGTGCCGATCACCGTGCCGCCCTTGAGCAGCGCCTTCAGCCCGTCGACAATGTCGCCCGGCAGCTTGCTCAGGTTAGCGAGAGTGCGCTTCTGCGCGCGACCCTGCTCGTCACGGTAGCTCTCCCGCAGCAGCACCGCAGGCGGCGAGGTCCGGTTGGGCACGGTCTCGATGAACATCCCCGAATCGGATCACATCGCCGCCGATTTGGGAATCCCTACATGGACACAAAATCACAGGCCATCCGGCAACAACCGCCAGAAATGACTCAGCATTCAAGTCATGCGAGGTGAAAACTTCGGTCTAGGCCTGCCGCGTCACGCCGCGTAGCCCGGCACGCCGATGCAGTGGCCGCTACGCCCGCAGCGGCAGCGGCTGTTCGCCGAGCATGTCGGCCA